>JBJOHD010000167.1:0-7446 GCA_046047875.1 Pseudomonadota bacterium
GCGTAGGATTGAGACGACGCCCACGCGGCCCGCGCCACCCATCCGGGGAATCTGATATGAACGATTGGCTCGCCCGCAAGGACTCGAACCTCGATTTTCAGGGTCAGAACCTGACGTGCTACCATTGCACCACGGGCGAAGAAGAATGCCTGACTTTCCCGCAGTGTATCGGATTTTAATCGTAAAAATCAAACTGAGCCGTAGATCCCCGGATTCCGGTGGTTTCCTTTACTATCGAAACGGTATCGGCTACACTCCCCCCCTGTTTTGAAAGATGTGGCCCCATCGTCTAGCGGCCTAGGACGCTGGCCTCTCACGCCGGAAACATGGGTTCGATTCCCATTGGGGTCATACCGCTGCCGTATATCGACCTTTGTCGGGCAGCGACGCTTGTCGAGTGCCGACTTTCTTGGCGGCGGCTTTCGTAACTGTCACGACGCTTAGTCAGCGCCGACTGGGCACATCGCTTTGGATCGCCCGTGGATACGGCGCGGTCGGCGCGACGATCTTACGAGGTGGTTGCAATGACGAACGCTCACAGCTCTGGACATCCTCCCGCCGCAAACGGCCTCAAGCTCAAAACCGGCCTCGCGAACATGCTGTGCAACGGCGTCATCATGGACGTCGTCTCGGTTGAACAAGCTCGCATCGCCGAGGAAGCGGGTGCGGTTGCGGTGATGGCGCTTGAGCGGATCCCCGCCGATATTCGACGGGACGGCGGAGTGGCCCGCATGACCGACCCCGAGCTGACGGAAAGCATCAAAGCCGCGGTCAGCATTCCGGTGATGGCTAAGGTACGCATCGGTCACTTCGCCGAGGCGCAGGTGCTCGAGGCGATCGGAATCGATTTCATCGACGAGTCGGAGGTGCTCACCCCCGCTGATCCCGAGAAACACATCGATAAGCACAACTTTAAGACCCCCTTTGTGTGCGGCGCTTGCAATCTGGGGGAGGCGCTCCGCCGGATTAATGAGGGAGCCGCGCTCATCCGGACGAAAGGCGAGGCGGGCACAGGAAACATCATCGAAGCGGTCCGCCATATGCGGCAAATTACGAGCGAAATCCTCGCACTCAAATCGATGAGTCCGGAGGATCGCGAAGCGAAGGCGCTGGAGCACCGGGTGCCGCTCGAGTTGGTGAATCTTGTCAGCAACACCCAAAAGCTCCCCGTTCCAAACTTCGCGGCAGGTGGGGTTGCAACTCCAGCCGATGTCGCGCTCATCCGTCAGCTCGGTGCGGAGTCGGTGTTTGTTGGCTCCGGAATTTTCAAATCACAAAATCCCCAAAAACTCGCGAAAGCAGTGGTTGAAGCGAACTGTTACTTCGACGATCCGAAACGCCTCCTTGAGGTTTCTCGCGGCCTCGGGAAAGCGATGGAGGGGCTTGAGATCGGCCGTATCCCCGCCGATCAGCGGCTCTCGGGACGGGGTTACTAATTCTGACTCTGAGAGGTGTATCGCGTGGCTATCGGAGTACTCGCCCTTCAAGGGTGCGTTGACCCCCACATCGAACTGTTCGAACGACTCGGGGCCGACGCCCGCAAGGTTCGCCGTCCCGACGATCTCGAAACGATCGATCGAATCGTACTCCCCGGGGGGGAGAGCACAACGATGCTTACCCTCCTCGACAAGAGCGGCCTCGGTCCTGCACTTCTCGATTTCGGCAGAACTCACCCGGTCTGGGGTATCTGCGCCGGGGCGATCCTCATCGCGCGGGAGGTCGAGCACCCCCGGCAGCGCTCCTTAGGCCTCATCGACATCGTGGCGCATCGAAACCACTACGGCTCCCAGACCGAATCGTTTACCGCCGACGTGACCCTCGATCTTTTTCCCGGTCCGATGAAGGTAGATTTCATCAGAGCGCCGCTTTTAAAGCCCCTCTCAGACAAGGTAACGGTGCATGCGCGGCACGACGGGGCCGCGGTTCTGCTCCGCCAAGGGCGGGTGCTCGCCTCCTCGTTCCACGCGGAGCTTGGCGAGGACACCCGTCTGCATCGCTACTTCCTCGATCTCTAGGAGGCCTGTGAGAAGGTCGACACGTTAGTGGTGACTTTTCACAGCAAGCCTGCTCGGGCGATCGGCTGAGCCGAACGAGCTAGCACCCCCGGTAGATATCCTCAGCCTCCCCGTCGGGCCTGGTCTTCCAGCGACGGTGCATCCAGAACCACTCCCCCGGATATCGACGGATCATATCGACGTAGCGTGCCGACATCTCAGCGGTCATTATCGCTACCTTCTCATCAGCTGAGAGCGACTCACGTGAATAGAGCGCCTTAAAGTCACACTCCTCCGCCATGATCTCGTATCGGTCGCCCCCTTTATAGCCGACCCCAGCGACAACCACCGGAGCCTCGGTCCGCAGGGCCGAGAGCGCCACAGCCCGGGTCGTCGCAGCGGGAACACCGAACCACGGAACGAAAACCGCATGGTTGCGGGTGACATTTTGATCGAAGAGAACGGCGACATCCCGGCCGCCCTGAAGATCCCGCATGATCTCTTTGAACGCCCCCTTACGACCGATTACCCGATTCCCGGCAGCTTCACGGGTTGCGCTCCACCATCGATCCACCCGGGGCAGGGTAAAGTTACGCACAACGAAGCTTATCGGATGGCCGTACATCGCCACACAGTGGGCGAGGAGCTCAAAACTTCCGAGATGACCGGTGGCGATGACTATTCCCTTACCCGGGTTCTCCCCCTTTATCGCCTCAAAGCGGGGCAAAAACGGACAATCGACATGCTCCCGAACCCACGCCGCATCAAGGCGATGAAGCCGCGCGAAATCGAGCAACACCCGCGCGAGCGACTGCTCCGATTCCCGGCGCCGGGCCTCCCGCCATTCTCCGTCTTTTTCCGGAAAGGCGAGCGCTAGGTTCCGACGCGCTATCCGCCGATATTTCGGAGCGATGCGAAAGAGCACCCCCAACACCCCCCCGATTATTCGAGTGCCGATTACAACCGGTATCCGCGAAAGCACGGCGCAAAACGTCCGAAGAGAGATGAGAGCCAAAAAATCCATACCCACAATCTTAAAAGAGGGGGGGATTCGATGGCAACGGGTAGCGATTATAGATTGCCAAGAAGGGGTGTCCCGCGCACGATAATTGAGTGCCTATCAGCCACACCGCGATGGAGACCCAGTCGCCCATAGCCCCGATCCTTCATGAGGCGTATTCGCTTGAGCGGGGGCTGCAAACCGACGCACCGCGTCGCTCCGGATCGATCTATACACCCCCCGCCATCGCCCAGCTCGTGGTTCAAAAAGCGCTCGCGCCGAAATTCGAGCGCCGAAATTTGGCGCAGCTTCACAAGCTCCGGATCCTCGACCCTGCATGCGGGTCGGGCGTTATCCTCCTCGCCGCAGTGGAGCTCCTCCGCCTGAGATTACGGACGCTCGGCGCAGAGAGCGAGCTTCCATCGATAGCTCCGCGGATACTCTTCGGCATCGACAAGAACTCAGCGGCGGTCGAGGCGGCCCGTCGCCTTCTCGCCCGCAGCATCGCCGCGGGGAGCCCGCGCCAGCACGAAGAGATCGCCGCTCAAATCCGGGTCAGCGATGCTCTCCTGATCTCCCCAACCGAGATATACGGTAACGATCTGGGGTTCGATGCGGTCATCGGCAACCCCCCGTACGGACTCGCTCGAAACGAGCAGCTCACCCCCGAGGAGAACGCCCTTCTTAAGAAGATCTTTCACGCTACACGGCGGGGGAAGATAAATAAGTACCTCGCCTTTATGGCGCGCGGCTTCGAGATCCTTCGCCCCCAGGGAGTCCTCGCATTGATCGTCCCGAACTCGTGGCTCGGAATTAAGGAGGGAACCGCAATTCGGCAGCTCCTTACTCAACACCGCGAGCTCCACGAGATTACCGTTCTCCCCTCGAATATATTCCCGGGGCGGGGTGTGGAGACCGTGCTCTTCACCGCCCACCGTGCCGTCGAAGCGTCAGCGATCTCTGTGCGCCGCACTACAACGGGGCCCGAGATCGCGCCTCGCACCATCAGCTATACCACGAGCGTTGTCTCACCTGATTTCACGATACCAGTTGTCTGGGACCGGGATATCGCTGCCCTATGGAGTAAGCTCGGCGCTCTCACCACGCTGGCTTCCGAAAGCTTCGGGCTCCGCCCCCGGATCGCTCTTCAGGCGTACGCCACGGGAAAGGGCACCCCAGCGCAAACAGCGGAGGTAGTCCGTACCCACCCGTTTCACTCACGGGAGCCGCGGGAAGAGACGGCGTTTCGATATCTCCACGGTAAGGATGTTCAACCATACCGGATCGAATGGAGCGGATGGTATCTATCGCACGGCCCGTGGCTGGCGGAGCCTCAACGGCTCGAGCTCTTCACCGGGCCCCGGATCGTGGTACGAGAGATCTTATCCCTGCCTCCCTATACCGTAAGCGCCGCCTTTCTCAACGATACAGCGCTCTACAATAAATCGATCCTGCACATTCTTGGCGGCACCCCCGAAGTTCTCCGGGCGATCGTCGGGATTCTCAACTCGAAGCTCGGTTCGTTCATTTTTATGACTCGGGGGCGAAAAGGTTCACGAACACTCTTTCCGAAAATTCTCGCAGCGGACCTTCGGGATCTTCCCTTGCCCCCCTCTATCAACACCACAGCCTCCACGCTGAGCGCTGCGGTGGAAGAGCTCGAGCGTTCGTTCTCACCACGGCGCCGGGGGGAGATCGACGAGCTTGTCTACAACCTCTACGGTTTATCCACCCGAGAGCGCGCCATAGTTGATCGAACAGCTGCACCTACCCGCGATCGAAGATAACGAGGATTATCCCGCACAAGATGAGGATCGCCGCCCCAAGCCGCCGACCAAACTGCCCCTCGTGAAAGAGGGTGCGTCCACTGACTACATTTAAAATGAGCGATACGCGCTGAAGCGCCATTACAGCGGGCGCCGAGAGGAACAAGAGGGCGGTGAGCTTCGTCACCATAAAGAGAAGTTCGAAAAAACCCCGCAAGAAAAAAGGGGATCGAAACCTGCGGAGCTCGGCGACTCCCCCGGGGGTGCGCCACACGGCGGGCATGAGAAATAGGCCGGCGACTACCGTCACCGCAAAGGCCGATACCGTCGGGGATGCGGTCTGAACCGCAAGCTTATCGAAACAGGTGTTCACCGAAAAAAAGAAGGCGGCCCCCACACCCCACACCATCCCCTTTTTATCGGCCTTCGCTAACGTCTCGCCCGGCTTATAGGCGGCGAGAACCGTCCCACAGCAGACGAGCGCTAACGCCGCCATCTCGCTCCGGGTAATCGGTTCACCGGTAAGAAACGGTGAGGTCACGATGAGAAACACCGGCGACAACGCGAGGAAACACGCCACAAACGATAGATCGCTCACAGCAAGCGCCTGCATCTTCATCCATTCCGCTGCGGTATCGCTGAGCCCCCGTAGGACGATGAAGGTAAAAAAAGCACCGCTCACCGCGAAATCCTCCACTCCGAGAAGATAAAGCGCCGCAAGGAGAACGAGGTAAAAGGGAAGAGCGAACAAAAATGAAGCGAATGCAGAGACGCTTCCCGAGACCTCTCGAGAAAGCCGCTTACTAACGATATCTTTCGCGGTGGCGCACACGGCACTCAAAAGCGCCGCAGAGATGCCGAGCATCGCTCCCCTTGCTCGAGAGTTAAATCGAGGTCAGTATCCTCTGAGAGTAGGTTCGTTTCAAGGCTTCGAAGAGCGGATTAAAATGCGAAAAAGCGGTCGCCGCCGACAAAAGATACAATTCGGCTTCGCTGTATTTCTTATTGTGGCGGGCGTTTTCCTCCCCCGTAAGGAATCTACCGGCGTTCCCCCTGCCTCCGCGCCATCCCATACCTCAGTCGCCCCACCCGAATCGCGTACGGAGGTCCGAGCCACTCCGGCTTTGATAAAGAAGACCTCCACTCCATCCAAAAGAGAGCGGGCGGCCGTTCAACGGATCGTTGACGGCGACACGATCGAGATACTTTTTCGAGGAGCTCCTGATACGGTGCGGCTCATCGGTGTCGATACCCCGGAGAAACGGGATAATGAGAAAGCTCGCCGCGACGCCGCTCGCACCGGGAGCGATCTTAAGACGATCATCGCCGCAGGCAAGGGTGCCAGTGCGTACCTGCGTTCCCTCATCGCACCCGGTGCCGCCATCGAGCTTGAATTTGATGTGCGCCCCCGAGATAAATACGGGCGGCTTCTCGCCTACGTTTATCGTGGGGACGGGGTGATGCTTAACGAAGCGATGGTGCTCGGGGGTTTTGCCTCCGCGTACACCGTTCCTCCCGATGTGCGGTACGCCGAACGATTTCGTAAGGCCGAGGCCGCCGCCAGAGCCGGGCGACAGGGACTGTGGCGATGAGGATGAGCGGTCTCGCCTAAAGATTTTGCATTTTTTGAGAGCGGAGGTAATAGCTCCACCCGCCTAGAACTGCATAGCCGACCGGATACCACCAATGAAACTCCATGGCGAGCGGAGAAAAAGCGAGAAGAACGTTGAAGAGAAGGGCTCCGAAGCTCAGTAGAGCCTCACCGGATTTTGTCACGCCCTCAACGATCGATGCTCGACCGATCATACTGAGGGTAATCGCCTCGATGGAAAAGATTAACGGGCTAAAGTCGTAGGTCCACACGAACGGGGAAACCATGAACCCGAGGGGAACAACAAGGAGCCCGAGGCGAGTGACGAAACTCGTATAGCTGCAGCTCCGAAGCCCTAAGTAAAAAGCTCCACATGCACCGAGCAGACATGGGATTACGCTCTGTAGAACCGGGCCGTCGGTCAACCCGAGGACTCGGAGGGGTGCCGGGGTCTGCCATAGCTGGGTCTCTCGCGCTCGGACGAGGAGCTCGTCGATCGAGAGATCAACCCAAGCTACCGCTCCGAGAGCGGCGTACGCGGCTCCGAGGAGAAATCCGAAGATAGCCATCTTGGCGCGTCGCCCGAGAAGGTATCCGAAAGCAAAGGGCAGCACCAGGGGAACACACGTCGGCTTGACGAGGAGGAGGGAAAGGGCTGCACCTTGAAAGAGAGCGGCCACACCGCGCTGCTGCCATCGCTGCAACGCGCAAAAGAGGGCTATTCCCACGACTGGCCACAAACTCATCGGCCCGACCCACCACATGAGGGTCACGGGGAAAAAAGTGAGATAACTCGATACCGCTATCGCACCTCGCAGGGGAGCATTCAAGCCCACCCGTATCGCGGGGATAATCCACCGCACCAGGAGAAAAAGAGCTCCGCCCGCCAGAAAGGCGAATCGAGCTACTTCAAATGACAACGCACCGAGGGGCACCAAGAGTGGATATGCTGACGGGGGGAGATAGATAGGGAGATCGATGGTATCTCCCGCGCCGTGGGACTTTGAGAAAAGACTCACCGCGTCGTTCTCGTAAGGGTTCCCACCCTCTATGAACACCCCGGCAGAGGCCCACATCCGCTTGAAATCTCCGTGT
>JBJOHD010000168.1:0-7366 GCA_046047875.1 Pseudomonadota bacterium
GATGAGTCATACCTCCGAGGATCCGAGTATCTTTATCCGGAGCATGGCGACACGGGGATCGCTCGGAGGGTTATCGAAAGCTACCCTTGATACGATTCAGATACTCGATGCGGCGGGATTCGATCTCATATTGGTGGAGACGGTCGGAGTCGGACAGGCGGAGGTCGATATCGTACGAACCGCAGATACCGTTCTTGTGGTCCTCGTTCCGGGGATGGGGGACAGTGTGCAGATTATCAAAGCGGGCATCTTGGAGATCGCTGACCTCTTCGTCATTAACAAGGCGGATCGCGACGGTGCCGATATGCTCCACAAGGATCTACGAATCCTTCTCTCGTTGGCTGAGACCGGAGCTGATCGTTGGGAGCCGCTGATCGCCCGTACGATCGCGACGAGTGGAACGGGGGCCTCTGAGGTGGTTGATGGGGTTCAACGCCACAGCGAGTGGGTGCGGAGTTCAGCGCTCGGTAAGAAGAAGCGGCTTGAGATCTTGGAGCACAATATCCTTCAGCTCCTTACCGAGATTACGTTGGAGCGCTCCCTCTCCGAGAAAAAGCCTCTGTTAAAGGAGCTGGTTGAGGCGTGTTACGAACGAAAGATCGATCCTTATTCCGCCGTGGATCGGCTGCTCGCCGATAAGTAGGCTGACACAATGCCGGCTTTGCCTACTCAGAGTTTGCCTGCTCAGTGTTTGCCTGCTCAGTGTTTGCCTGCTCAGTGTTTGCCCGTTCGGAGGCCGGCTCATAGAACCGCTTCACGGGGGGTGAGCCCGGAGTCTCAGCTGAGTTTCAACTCTTTGGCGACGATACCTGCCATAATCTCGCTGGTGCCTCCTCCGATCGGCATCAGCCTCAGATCACGCCACCACCGCTCCGGAGAGAATTCGGTGGTGTACCCGTATCCACCGTGAATCTGGATCGCTTGGTCGCACAGCCACAGAGCGTCGTCACAGACGAGCCGCTTCGCTGCTGAGACCTCGGCCCGACACGGTTTCCCGGTATGGACGAGCTCCAGCGCGTGTCGGCAGAAGGCCTCACCGAGCACGATACGGCTGTACATCCCCTCAAGCATCGCGTTGATCGAGTCGAATTCCCCGATTGCTTTACCGAATGCGCGGCGATCGCGGGAATATCGCACCGCGTCGTGATAACACGCCCGCATCCCCCCCAGCGTGGTGAGGACGAGCATCATTCGCTCCCAGTTAAGGTTATTGGAAGCTTGGACCCAGCCGTCGCCGACCTTACCAATAATGCACGACTCATCGACAACGACGTTTTCGAAGGTCATCTCTGCGGTATCAGATGAGCGCCAGCCGAGCTTGTCGAGTTTTTTGTTGATCTTAAAGCCTTTCGAGCGGGTGTCGACGAGGAAAGTGGTGAAGCCGTGGTATCCCGCGGTGGGATCGGTTCGAGTAAGAACAAGGATGAAGTGAGCCCGAGCACCGTTCGTGATAAAAGTCTTTGACCCGTTAATGACCCAACTCGAGCCTTCTTTCACCGCTTTCGTGCGGAGGCTGGCGAGGTCACTCCCCGCGCCCGGTTCGGTGAAGGCGTAAGCTCCGATCGCTTCGCCGGTAACCGCTTTCGGCAGCCACGTCTCCTTGAGGTTTTGATTGCCGTATTTTTCGAGGCTGTGGCTAACAACGAGGGAGTGCATATTCACTCCAACGGTCATACCGACCGCAGGAAGTTCCCCGAAAGCCTCGCACCACGCACCGGCGAGCTTGTAATCTCCACCGATACCCCCAAACTCCTCCGGGATTAGGATACCCAGAAAACCTTGCTCCCCGAGGATACGGTACACCTCGTCGGGATAATTGCCGGCGTGTTCCCACTCGGAGATATGGGGGCGAAGTTTTTCGTCGAGCATCCGACGGACGCTCTGAAGAAATATCTCGTGCTCTGCGTAGTACGATGAACCCATAATTCGACGTCCCGAAAGTACGGGGGAGAGCCCCCGCTGACTGGTAAGATATGGATTTTCTTTAAATGAATCAATACCTTCCGATTGGATGCGGAGGGTCGCTTTCGGCGAGTTCCCTGCCCTAAGTCGGCGACTTGGAAGGGGTTCTCTCCCGAAGGTGGTGTGGTATACACCGGGAGCTTACGACGGTACTGGGGGTAGTCCGGCCAGAGCGTCTTGAGGGGAGTGATTTACCATGACCGAAGCGACACCTGAGTTACCCACCCGGGAGCAGATAATCGAGGCGCTAAAAACGGTTGAGGATCCGGAACTCTTTCTCGATATCTGGTTTCTCGGTCTCGTCTACTCGATCGATATCGCGCCGGAGCGGGTGGGAATTGAGATGACATTTACGAGCCCCCTTTGTCCGGCGGGACCGATGCTCGTTGACCAGGTCAAAACTAAGGTGGGCGCGGTTCCGGGGGTGGCTCAGGTGGAGGTGAACGTTGTCTTCACCCCACCATGGGAGCCGTCGGATGAGGTGAAAGGGCTTCTCGGAATGATGTAGGGGAGGAGGATCTTCATGGCGTTTAAGTTAAACGATGATCAAACCGCTTTGCGGGATGCCCTAAGGGATTTTCTAGGGGAAAAGATCACCTCGGAGTACCGACGGGCCCGTGCTGAGGGGGTGGTCGAGTCTGATCCAGAGTTATGGGGTGGACTCCAGGGGCTCGGTTTGTTCGAGTTGTTTGCTCCCGACGGTGAGAGTGGGGTCGCTGAGCTGGCGATTGTGGCGCATGAGTTCGGTCGTGCGGTTGCGCCGGAGTCCCTCGTCGATGCCCTCGTGGGAGGACCGTTTATGATCGACCACCTGCTGACGGCTGAGGAGCGTGAGGGGGTGCGGGTGCATCTCGGCGCGGAGTTTCTTGACGGTGTCAGACGTGGGGCATGTCGCGTAGGACTCGCGCTCAATAACGGAAGCGCCGCTGCTCCGCTCGTTGAGCGGGGTCGGGGAGAGACGGTGCGGGTTGATGGCGAGTTTCATTTCGTGACTGCCCCGGGCGATATCGATGCTCTGCTTGTCCGAGGTGAGGCTGGTATGCTGCTGTGTGATCTTACCACCGGCAAGGAGCAGAGCGTCGAAGTTGCGCCGACTGCTCTCATTGATGCGACGATGAAGGCGGGGAAGGTGGAGCTTAAAAACGCTGCGGCGCTCCGTCTGAAGAGCGCAGAAACGCTCCCGGCGATAGTGCGTGTTCTCCGAGCAGCGGAGATGAGCGGCGCCGTGACACGGGCGGTCGAGATGACGGTAGATTATGTGAAGACCCGCAAGCAGTTCGGGGTACCGATAGGGGGATTTCAGGCGGTTCAGCATCGCCTCGCCGATATGTATGCGAATGCGGAAGCGCTCCGGGCGCTCACAGCATTCGCGGCGTGGTCTGCGGATTGCTCTCGAGATCAACTTGAGTTGTCCTCACATGCTGCGTGCCGCTTCGCCTGTGACGTGAGCGGTGAAATCATCGAGGGGGCGATCCAGCTCCATGGAGGTATCGGATTCACCTGGGAGTACGACCTGCATTATTTCTTACGACGGGTAAAAGCGATCGAAGCGCTGTGGTCGCCGTCGGAGACGGAGCATCAGGCGATCATTGAGGCGGCGCACGGAGGGTAATCCTCCTGTGCGCGAGGATGGGATCAGCGGCTCTCGATCAACTCGCAAAAGATGTGCACGATTGTTATGTGCACCTCTTGGATTCGCTCGGTCGCGCTTGAGGGCACTATCAACGGGATGTCGCAAAGTTTGGCGAGTTTGCCGCCGTCTTTGCCGAGCATACCGATGGTCGCAGCCCCCCGCTTTTTTGCAGCCTCAACCGCAGCGATGACATTTGCGGAATTGCCCGAGGTGGAAAATCCAACGACGGTATCGTTCGCCCCGCAAAATGTCTCCACTTGACGTGCGAAGGCGGTCTCAAATGAGTAGTCGTTGCTCCAACAGGTTAGCGTGGACGGGTCGTGAAGGTGCATCGCTTTGATGCCGGGGCGCTCCCGTTTATAACGGGCGACGAGCTCCTCGGTGAAATGCATCGCATCACACGTTGAGCCTCCGTTCCCGCATGAGAAAACGGTACCGCCGGAAGTGATAGTTTTAACGAGCTGGGCGGCCGCACGTTCAATAGCTGCACAGAGCGGCTTGTCCCCCGCTGCTTTCGCTTTGAGAGCTGCCGATTCGGAGAGAAGGGTTGCAATGGTCTGCTGCATAGGGGGAAGTATAGGGCACAGCTCCCTCTCGGGCAAACGAAAACGGTCGATGTGGAGGGCCCGTTAAGCGACGATCTCGCTCCGAGTTATCGTGCGACACCACTCCGGTAATGCTGACGGCACCTCTCCAACCGTTGCCGCCACCATCCGTTTATCGTACCCCAGATTCCCGAGCAGGTCCTCGAGTCGGGGAAGCATCGTTTCCAGAAAATTACGCGCGCTCTCCTCGGCGCAGGTAAAATTGATGAGCGCCTCGCCGGGGCGGCGGGCGATCGCCACATGAATCGATCCGAGAGCTGGTAGGGGGAGATTCAGGTCTATTCGTTCAAAAAATTCGTTGGGACTGCGGGGCAAATCGGTTTCATCCTCGCCGACCGGTCGGTGTGCGGGGTAAAAAGCGAATTCGAATTTCGTGAGCAGTCCGTGTACGACCGCTGGGAGAAACATCGCCACCGGCTCTCCCACCGATTGGGCCACGGGAGCGAGGTAGCGCAGGATATCTTGTCCATCGGTGACCCGCTCGATCTGGCGAGAGATGTCCGCTGAGTTAACGAGGAGATTCGCCGCCTCTTGGCGCGCCTTCCCCCCGCTCGCGATCGTTTCCAGTCGCTGCTGCGCCTGCGTCAGTACGGACTCGATCGCCGAGCGCTCTTGGGGGCCCGGGGGAATACGATTGAGCTCAGAGATGAGGTAGCGAACGGCGCTTCCGAGCTCAGTTTTCATCGGAGACTCCCCCCGGGAGAGATCAGGCAGGAGCGCTCCGAGGGCGCGGAGAAAGAGGATTAGCGGGGTGGATTCGGTGCCCGGTCGAACCGCTCGGCGGCCGATATCGGCGAACGAGTGGGATCGTCCGGCGGCGATCGCGAGGGAGTGCGCGGGAGCGGTCAGAGGATCGCTCCCGTCCTCCGGAGTGACCGATGGGGTGCTATTCTCGAAGGTCAGCGCAGCGGGATCGGCGCGGAGCTTCGCGATCTCGCCCCGAATCGTCTCTATCGTTTTAAGAGCCAGAGGGATCTCGCGGGCCTCGCGGAGCGCTCGATTGAGGTCCTCAACGGCATCGACCGTTGAGGCGATCTGTGATTGCAGGTTCTTCACCGCTGATTCGGCGGGTGACGAGGGGGTTGCAATCGACCCTTGAAGTGCACGCACAAGCGCCGCAGGCTCTTTGAATATCGGCTCATCGAGCACCTGATTGGTTTCGATCGCTGTTGTTAAACGCCGCGAGATATCGCTCAGGGGGCCACCGCCTTGGGGGCGGGCGAGATCGAGCGATTTCGTGAGAGATCCTAGGCTCTGACCAACCTCTCGGTCGACCGCACGAAACGCCTCTTTGAGGCCAGCGACATCATCGGAGGTGAGTAAAGCTTTTAGAGCGCTATCGAGAAGAGTTGAGGGACGGGCCGCGAGCGGTTTCGGGTCGAGCGAGACGACTCGGAGGATTATCGCAGGGGTGTTGCGCACCACGATGAGGTCGACCACCGCGTCGTGCTCAAGCTCAGGGGGAATCAATGCGGGTACGAACGAGCCGCTCACGACGATCCCTTCCTTAGCACCCGGTTCCCGCTGAATCCGGGCTGCAACGATAGTTCCCGGAGCAAGGGCTTCAGCGAGTGCGGGATCGGCGGCTGCGGCGGTGGACTGAACCCGCAAGGTAGGAAGCTGCTGATTTGATATCCGGGTTTCGGACATAGCCGGGCCGCGCCAGAGGTTTTAGGTTGGCCGAGTATCGAGAAAACCGATGTCTTTTAGGGCGGTTGTCGTAGCTCGGCGTTATGTATAGTATCGGCTGGGCGTCAATTTAAGTTAACGAGGAATTCCGATGGCTTATTCCCTTGCAGTGCATGTTATTGGGGTCGTCTTTTGGCTCGGTGGTCTTCTGGTTCTCACCCGGCTTTTAAAGATGAGTGTCGTTGACGGGAGCCTTGCGGAGGGACCCCGCACGGAGGTCGCAAAGATGATAAAACGGGGCTACTTCGGATTTGTGGTGGCGGGGGCCGTTTTAAGCCTCGGCAGCGGAATCTACCAACTTCTCGAGCGCGGTATCGGTTTTTACATGGCGCAGGGATGGTTCCACGGTAAATTGACGTTGGTTCTCGTTCTCCTCGTGGTGACGGTTGTTTTTGGAGCGCAGGTCAAAGGGGCCGCGGCGGGAAAAGCGGTGAAGCCCGGTCTTGTCGGGATGATGCACGGTGTCACCAGTGGTGCCCTCGTCCTGATCTCTTTTCTGACGTTGGTGGGAAGGGGTTAACGGGGCCGACGAGCACGTTATTTATTTAGAGTCGATCGGAGAGCACGATGGTTGAGCAGGTTCGAGAGAGGGGTATCTTTAAAGAGTACGTGTTGTGGCTCCTCAAGCTTGTAACGATCGTGGGGATATTCCTGTTTGCGCTGCCTGCTCTTATCGCAGCCGTCATGTTTGCGAGCGATCCGAGTTTGGTTGAGGCCCCCCTTGGCGGCAAGCATCTCGTTGCCGTGGTGGAGATGAAGGGGGCGATCGAGAGCTCGAAGGAGGTTCTTGAGGACCTTCATAAGCACGCAGGTGATGACAAGGTAAAAGGTATCGTCTTGCGCATCGATTCTCCGGGCGGAGCGGTGGCTCCCTCACAAGACATCTATCGAGCGGTGATGCGTCTGAAAGCAAAGAAACCGATCGTTGTTTCGATGGGCTCCCTTGCCGCCTCGGGCGGGCTCTACTCAGCGCTGGGTGCTTCGAAGGTTTACGCTGAGCCGGGCACAATCACCGGCTCTATCGGCGTTATTATGACAGTACCGAATTTCACCCACATCGCAGAGCGTTTCGGTTTCGACATGATTACGGTGAAGAGTGGCAAGCTCAAAGATATCGGAAATTCGTTTCGCGCCATGACCGATGAAGAGCGGCAGCTCCTGGAGACGCAGCTGGGGGAGGTCCACGGCCAGTTTATCGATGCAGTGGCTGAGGGACGAAAGCTTGAGGTGGCAAAAGTCCGGGAGTTCGCTGATGGCCGGGCGATCATGGGATCTGAGGCGAAGCGATTAGGCCTCGTCGACGAGTTCGGTGATGTGTACGACGCGGCGCGGGCGGTTTTTGAGCTGTTGGGAGAGCCATTGAAAGGGGACGAGCAGCCGAGGTTAATCTACTCAAAAGATAAATTCGAGGAGCTCCGTGAGCTCCTAAAAACGGTAGGGCGCATCCCCGCCCTCCTTTCGCCGACCGCTGAACTTC
>JBJOHD010000169.1:0-9396 GCA_046047875.1 Pseudomonadota bacterium
CATATCCACCGTGCTTCTGCGCCTCTCCCTCAGTATGGAGCGCCCGACCAATCATCTCGTTATCATCGTAGCCTTCGTATTCTCGATAGCGGTCATCGTTATGCTTCAGTTTAAGCAAAAGACGCCGCAGCAACCGATCGGGACCTGAGGCTAGACTGAGTTCAAAACGGGGTTCGCTTCGTCCGGCCCCCTGAGTCGAAAAACTCTGTACGCGGACACGGTGAGAGTGAAGAGGAGCATGGACGCACTTGCAAATCGCCTGCGTGCGCGCAGAGATTTGGCTAAGGACGTTTGGGGTCGACACGTCGGTCCCACCTGGAACGGCTGAACGAAGCGAAATGGGCGCGGGAAGCCAGTTGCCGACCGTATGTCGTGGCGCGCCAAGCGACCTTGATGAGATATACATTTCACGAGATCTTGCGCCCCGTGGGATATCCCGCCTTGGGAGTTCAGAGTCACGGTGAGTTTACCGAGGCTGCCGTATCTTCGGGCTTGGGGGGCAACGAGCCCCTCACGAGCCGCGGGATCGAGTCCCCTAACCCGCGTGCTTTTCGATCCACCCTGTGATGGTCTCCAAAGAGGCTCGCTTCGAGATAAGCTCCTCCTCGATGAACCTCACCCCCACCCGAGCCTTCACTGTGAGGTTGAGTCCGTTCAGTTTCAAAAATACCGCGGTAAGAGCAACCGCTATCCGCCTATTGCCGTCAACGAACGGGTGATTGATAGCGAGACTTTGCATCAGCGCCGCAGCTTGCTCGGAGACGGTGCCATAATACCCCGAGGGAGGACGCGTAAGCGCGCTCTCGAGTAAGCCCAGGTCCAGGACCCCGGGCCGCCCACCAAAGCGCTGCAGCAAAAGATCATGAAAATAGAGCGCCTCTTTAAGGGTCGGATAGATCGTCGGCTTCATTTCGCGAGCTCGCGGAGGAGCTCCTCGTTCGCGCTGACAACTTCTTCCACCGCTTCGCGAAACGCTGGGCGCACCTCCACCCGGGCAAGGTACTCCTGAACCGCCTCCGAGACTATCGTCGCAATCGGACGGTCGGACGCCGCGGCATACTCGCGGAGCTTTCGAAGGACCTCTTTATTAAGTTTGGTGCTGAATTTTTCGCTCGTATCCACAGGTCCAAGTATGTCATGACATGTCAAGCTCCTCGTTTCCCCCGGGCAAAAGTCCGATTCCGGCCCAATAAAGAGGACCAATAAAAAGGCGCAAAAAAAAAGGGGCCCATTACGGAGCCCCCTTTTTGGTCGGATCGGACTTCGCTCAGAAATCCGCCCCGAACCCGAGACGATACCCGTCGAAATCCTCACCGAAGATGTACGAGCCGCCCACGGAGAAGCCCTTAATGAGCCTGTCGCCCCCGCGATCGAAGGTTACATCGGCGCCGATCTCATGAAAGTAATTCGGGCCATTCGCATCCTTCGCCGCGCCGAATACATCGGTACGAACGATGAACGGATGGAGACCGAGATTGAAACCCTCGACGTTGTACCCGAGCGGGGTGTTCACATCGAGGAAGGTCTGCAAGAGACCTGAATCGGAGTCGATATCGATAAGCGAGCTTTTGCTCGAGGTCGAATCGTTAAAGAGATGGGCGTACCGGAGCTTCGGCACGTAGGTGGTCTCACCATCCCGAAAGGTGTAATCCGCTTCGATGCTCGGCGAATAGGTGAGCACATCGACCGAGGTGTTAAACGCCTCACGGTCGAACGGCAAAAGGTTCGCCTGACTAAACGAGTTATTGTAGTCGTAGCGGCGTTTTAAGTGAGTCCACGCAAGTTCAAAGAGCGGGGTGATACGCAGCTCTTTCCACGCTTTCCATAGAACGCCCCCTGAGACCCCGACCGTATTCGCACTAAGACGCGAGAAGTCCTCGGTCTCTCCCGGAACTTGGCTCGCCGGCGAGTAGGTCGACTTAAAGCTGCCGATTACGGCGCGAAACTCCGGCCGGATCTCATCGCCCTCTTCCCCGAAGGTGTGGGAGAACGGGAGCTTTAAAATGTCGAGGTTCCGATCGCTCTCCCCCTCTCTATCGGAATCAAACGAGAAGACTCCGGATGATGCCGTATCTTGGGTCGTAAAGATCGTAACCCCGTTCACCGCTTCGTTCACCCGGTCGTTAAACTCTTCAGCGGTGACCTGCGCGATCGCGGCGACCGGCAGAGCTGCTGCAACGATCGCGGCGAGGAGTCCGCACCGAGCATAGCGCCGCGGGGAGGAAGGATAAGTTGTCATAGAGATTCTCCAAAGAGGCTCGGCAAAAAAGCCCCGCCACGGAGCGCCGAGTCCGCTCAAAAACTACGGTATTTAAGCCGAATTGTCACGGGGAGTTCTCCACCGTAATCCACGTAACAAAAAAAGACGGCACCAGGATGATGTCGATAGGGGGTCAGAGCCCCCCAAGATCCGGGCTCTTTTTTGGGACCATCTCTACGAAGCTCGGGATAAGGGGGCGTCTCGCCCCCGGCGGTGCTGCGTATACGCAAAGTCCGCCGATCGCCCACTCTCGGCTTTGGCGAGTCCATCGAGGCTCGACAGAGTCGAGCCCTCATCGCGGTCGTGGTTCGAGCGCGGTGTTCGCGATTTCAAGAAACCCTTGGAGGGCCGGACTCTGTCCGGCCGTAGCGCCAACGGTGATACGAACGAGGTCCGATGGAGTCGGGCCCTCCGTTGCGGTGATTATTTCGATGCTGCGGCGGGGATTTCAGCAGTTCCTTGGAGGGCCGGATTCTATCCGGCCTCTTCCGACGGTGGTAACTGCAACACGCCCCGACAGAGACGAGCCCTCCACAGGTCACCACCGGCGATTCAACCGGCGATGAACCGCCGGATCTCGTCCGGCCGTTCATCGCCTGAGATAACCTTGAACGATGTCCGCTAACCGACGTTGTTTAGCTCCGTGCTCTTCCAGTACTTGGTCCCCGCGATCGAGGCATCGAGCATAATGCCGGTCTCGGAGAGCTGGTAGTACGCCATACCGTTCGTAAACTTCGCCTGCGCCTCCAGAGAAGCTTTCCCAAGGGTCGCGCCCGCACCCGCGTCGGCTTGCCACCCGGTGTTTACGAATGAATCGAACGAGGCCTTGTTCTCAAAGAGAAAGAGCCCCTGATAGAACTGCACCCCAGCGCCCACGTTCACCCCCGCGGAAGCGACGTGCATATAGGTGCGCTCCCCCGAGTTCTTCCGCACCGCGACCCCAACTCCCTTGCCGGTCGTGATGAGGAACGAGGCTTTCCGAGAATCGAACACAGCGTAACCGTAGCTCACATCGAACAGCGCCTTTGCAACTGGGCTCTTCTCGAGCACAGTCTTGAGCGTAGCGTCAGCGACCTTATCGATCTCTTTTCGAGTGGCGAGTGGATCGTTCGTTCCGGTAACGGTCTCGACCGTGTCCTTCACTCCACCCCCGATCGCTGACACCGTATCTCCCACCGTCTCACCCACATACCCCACCGCATCGCGGAGCGGGCCGGCGAAAGCGGTTGAGCTAACGATCACGCTGCATGCAACTGCGGTGAACATCAATTTTTTCATCGTCATCATTCCTTTAAAAAAGACCGGAGCGATGATTATCGCTTCCTCGACTGAGAACGCAACGATTATCCGATAGACTTTGCACACCGAAATCCGATGTGCGACATCCCGGTATCGGGTGGGGTGCCGCGGCGCGCGGCGGGGCGATAACTAAAACAGTAGCTTTCGTGACAGAGAAACGAACCACCCTTTGTAACCCGCTCCTCTTGCTGCGGATTAGCGGGGTTTCGGCTCGCTGTCGGCCCCGCCGGGTCGTGACACGAGGGCCCCTCCCCGACTCGCTCAGAAAAGGTCTCGGGGCTATACCAATCGCTCACCCACTGCCAGACGTTTCCGACCATATCGTAGAGACCGTACCCGTTCGCGGGGAAAGACCCGACCGGCGCAACATCAAGAAACCCATCCTCGCCGGTGTTCCGGTACGGAAAATCACCTTGCCAGGTGTTCGCCATATACCGGCCGTTCGGCCGCTCTTCATCTCCCCACGGAAATTTTTTACCGTTTAAGCCCCCCCGCGCAGCGAACTCCCACTCCGCCTCGGTCGGAAGCCGCTTGCCCGCCCACTTCGCGTACTCGACCGCATCGAACCACGAGACCTGTACGACCGGGTGCTTCATCCGGCCTTTGAGATCGCTCCCCGGCCCCTCCGGATGGCGCCAACTAGCCCCCGGCACCCACGCCCAGAAATTCCGCATATCGGCGCGATCGACGGGACCCGTCGACGACGTAAACACCATCGAGCCGGCGACGAACACCGAATCGTCCGGTTTCGGCGCCCCCGGAGGAAGCTGTTTTTGGAGCTCCCCCCAGGTCGGCGCTTTCTCCGCCGTCGTCGTGTATCCGGTCGCCTTTACAAACCGCGCGAACTCCTCGTTTGTGACCGGATGGGTATCGAGGAAGAAGCCGCTTACCGTAACGGTGTGGGGCGGGCCCTCGTTCTTACGACTACTCGGATCGACGCTCCCCATCGTAAACGATCCCCCCGGGATGAAGACCATCCCCGACGGGGTGGAGCGCTTCGATTCGTCTTTCGCCCAAGCGTTCGCTGGTCCCAAACACACCGCGCTGAGAATCGCCGTAAGGAGGAGAGCGCTTTTCACACGAATACTCGCGGTTAGAACCTAAAAACCGCGCCGATGAGGGGGCCTTGGGTGATCGTATCGTACGAAAAGTAGCTTGGGGTATTCTTCGTCCCGGTCTCGTAATCGACCGACATAATCTTATAAAGAAGCAGGAGCGACCACGACTCACCGCAATCCCACATCGCCCCCGCCTGAGCATGCCACGTAAAATGGGAGGCGATATCAAAGCCGCCGACGTCCCCTTGAAGAAAAAGCCGCCATTTGTCGGCGATCCGCGGCAGCCACCGAAGCCCGACCACCGGATCGACCCAATCCTCATCGCGATCTAAACTTCGAGAGCCGCGCGGGGTCGTTCCATCGACATCGATCCCGATATCCCACCACCGCACCCCGGCGTACGCATCGAGGGTGCCCCCTTCGAGTTCAAACCGGTAGGTACCGTACCCCTCAAGGAGCCCCTGAAAGATGTCGGCATCGAAATCGGTAAACCCGAGCGGACCCTCGGCGTTCTGCCCGAGGTTCATAAACGCATAGTTAAGCGACCCTCCGTACCCGCTTTTGTGGCGCGCCTCCACTTGCAGCATCGCGCCGAACTCAAGCGACTCCAAAACATCCCCCGCATCGAGCTCAACCTCCGCATCGTCGATACGCCCTACCGCAGCATCCCCCGATATCGAGGGGAGAAGTCCGTACGGGGCAACGACGTAGCTCCAATCCTGAGCGACGAGCCCGCTCGGAGCTAAGAGCGCGATTAAAAGGAAGGTAACTGATAACTTTTTAATCACGGTCTGACCTCTTGAAACGGCGCAATAGACGACCCCTCGATGCCCCCATCCTCTACCACACGCCTTGTATGATTTTCATCCTTCAAACGGTCGGGAGCTTTATGGGACAACAACCCCTCTTTTGAATTTGGATTAAGGAGTGTACCCCATGCGACGTATTCTTCACGTAGGAGCAGTGATCCTCGGCTTTTTCCTCGGCGCCGGAGCGCTCCCCCCGGGAGACGCCGTAGCGCAGACCAAGAAACCGAACATCCTCATCATCTGGGGGGATGATATCGGCGGTTTTAACGTCGGCGCCTACAACATGGGGATGATGGGGTACAAAACCCCCAACATCGACTCGATTGCGAAAGAGGGCGCCCTTTTTACCGACTGGTACGGGCAGCAGAGCTGCACCGCGGGGCGGGCCGCGTTTATCACCGGTCAGTCGCCGATCCGGACGGGGCTTACGAAGGTGGGTCTCCCCGGAGCGCCGGAGGGGATGAGAAAGGAGGATCCGACGATCGCGACCCTCCTTAAAGCTCAAGGGTACACGACCGGCCAGTTCGGCAAAAACCACTTAGGGGACCGGGATGAGATGCTCCCCACAAAGCACGGCTTCGACGAATTCTTCGGGAACCTTTATCACTTAAACGCCGAGGAGGAGCCGGAGCACCCCGATTATCCGAAGAACCCCGAATTCAAAAAGAAGTTCGGTCCGCGGGGGGTCATGCACAGCTTCGCCGACGGTCGTGTTGAGGACACCGGGCCGCTTACCCGTAAACGGATGGAGAGGTTCGACGAAGAGGTGAATGCGAAAGCGATAGATTTCATGGAGCGCGCCAAGGCGGCGGACAAACCGTTCTTCCTGTGGTGGAACTCGACCAAGATGCACATCTTTAGCCACCTTAAAGAGGGGGTCGCAGGGAAAACGGGGCTCGGGATCTACGCCGACGGTATGGTCGAGCACGATCGTCAGGTGGGCGAGATCTTAGCGAAGCTTAAAGAGCTGGGCCTCGATGAAAATACCATCGTCATGTACTCGACCGACAACGGCGCTGAGGCGTTCACCTGGCCCGACGGCGGGACGACGATGTTCCGGGGTGAAAAGAACACCCAGTGGGAGGGCGGGTACCGTGTGCCGTGTCTCATGAGATGGCCGGGGGTGATTAAACCGGGCACCGTCGTCAACGACATCGCCTCTCACGAGGATATGATGACGACCCTCCTGGCCGCGGCGGGTGATACCACCATTAAGGAGGATCTCTTAAAGGGACGGAAAGTCGGATCGATGACCTATAAAGTCCACCTCGACGGGTACAACCTCATTCCGGCGCTTAAAGGCGAGGCCGCGTGGCCCCGCAAAGAGTTCCTCTATTGGACCGACGACGGTTCAGTGGCGGCGCTCCGCTACGAGAACTGGAAGATTACGTTCTTAAAGCAGAACGCTCACGGGATGCACGTGTGGCTCAAGCCGTTTGAAGAGCTTCGCGCACCGATGATAACGAACCTGCGGATGGACCCGTTCGAACTCGCCCACGATATCGGGATGGACTACAATCGGTGGTTCTTGGAGCACATGTTCGTAATCACCCCGGCTGGTGCCTACGTTGGAAAGTGGCTCCAAAGCTTCCGCGAGTTCCCACCCCGCCAAAAGCCCGGATCGTTTAACCTCGAGCGGGTGATGGAAGCGGTGATGGCCCAAAACAACGGGTAAAAAATCGGGGAGGATCCCGCTCGTGGGATCCTCCCCTTCAATTTGATCCCCTCGCCGTTACCGTCCGTTCTAATTGACCGCCGACGGGTAGATCTCCCTCCAGTCGCGGCGCATATCGACCACGGTCTACCCTTTCTCTTTCGCCGCATCGAGCGCCGTATCGAGCCGCCCCACCTTCGATTCCCGGTCGTAGCTCCACTCCCGTGCGCTATCGGTATGGTGCACGAGCATCATAAAACGAACCCCCTTCCCCCCCCCGGTCCATTCGAGCATCTCAAGATCTCCATCGGAGTTCCCAAACGCCGCCATAGGGCACCGCCCTATTTGGGTATGAATGCCGACCGGCTTACCCGCTTTATCGTTGACGAAGTTGATCCCCGGCATCCGCACGAGCACCGGTCTTCCGTCCCGTACCTCGTAGGTAACTTTGATTGAGCTCCCCACCACCTGCTCCGGGGGGATACCGTACACGCTCTCAACCCACGGGCGCATGAACTCGACCCCGCCCCCCGAGACGATAAAGGTCTTAAAGACCCTTGCGCGAAGGAACGTCAGGAGCTCCACCATCGGCCGATACACCATCTCGGTAAGCCGTCGTCCGGTCGTTGGATGCTTCGCATTTCCAATCCACTCGGCCACGATTCGCTCGAATTCCTCGGTGGTCATCCCCGCGTGGGTCGCCATCACTATCTCAGCGATGGCGCGCTCACCTCCGGCGAGCGCCCCTTTTTACGTCTCCCTTAAGAAGGGCGGCAAACGGCTCCCTCTCGCGCCACTCGGGGTGACGGGGTGCGAGCTCCCGCACCCGATCAAGGGCAAAGAGAAGCTGAAAGTACATCGGTTGCTCGGGCCACAACGTGCCGTCGTTATCGAAGACGGCGATCCGTTCCCCCACCGGCACAAAGTCGGGCGAACTATCCTTTGTTACCCGCGAGACAAACTGAGTGATCGCCTCCTTTACTTCCACTCGGTTCCACGACGGGAGTGAGTCGAGAGTTTCGGCTTTTACCGTCGCCGATCCAAAAAACGCTAGTACCACCACTCCGCAGAGCCTCTTCCAGCCTCTCATATCCTCCTCTACAAAAGAGCGGGCGACCGCTGCAGCTGCGCCCTCTTGCATACGCCCCAACGAGATCTCTCGAGTATCCGTTACCGTCTGCTCGGGCTAAGGGCAATTCCAACAGTTGCCCACGGATCGCGGGGAGATTAGACTCACCCAGAGTTACACCTGCGGATATGTGCGATGACCAAAACCGTGGCGCCAGCAAAACCCATCTCCCCTCCCTTGTGGATCGCGATCTTTGTGCTTATCCGTATTATCTTTTTGGGCGCCCCCGACCTTCTGGTCGAAGAGGCGTACTACTGGCAGTACGCAGCCCACCTATCCCCCGGCTACCTCGATCATCCCCCCGCAGTCGCGGTGCTTATTCATCCCGGCACCGCGCTCCTCGGGCACAACGAGTTTGGCGTGAGGATCGGCGCGCTCCTCTGTTGGTTCATGGGTGCTTATTTTCTCTTTAAGCTTTCCGCCACGATCTTTGACCGTCAAGCGGCGCTCGGTGCGCTCGCTCTTTTTGCCGCGCTCCCATTCTTTTTTGGCTCCACTCTTATGATGACCCCCGATGCACCGCTCGTCGCGTGCTGGTTGGGCGCGCTGTATTTTCTCTACCGCGCACTCGTCGTTGGCAACGGCTCCGCATGGTGGGGTGTCGGGCTCTTTATGGGCCTCGGGATGCTCTCAAAGTATACGATCGCGCTCTTAGGGCTTGCGACCGCGGTCTTTATGCTCGTCGACCCCGCGGCGCGCAAACAGTTCCTCTCACCCCGTCCGTATCTCGCGGCGATCGTCGCTGTACTCGTTTTCTCCCCGGTGATCTATTGGAACTACACAAATGAGTGGGCCTCGTTCACTTTTCAAGGATCACGCCGGCTCGAAGAAAAGAGCGAGTTTTACCTCCATATGCTCCTTATCGATATGCTTGTCATTCTCACCCCCATCGGGGTGTGGGCGGTGTGGCGCGGATTTAAGGGTGCGCCATTTCCGTTCATCGACGCGCGAGCGAAATGGTTTCTCAGGGTGATGACCTTCGTCCCGGTCCTCGTATTTCTCTTCTTTAGCCTCACCCACGAGACCCGGGTCAACTGGACCGGTCCCCCACTTCTCGGCGTGCTCCCGGTGCTCGGATATTCGTTCGCACATGGCGCCGCGGTGCCGCGGGGAATCACGCGGGGCTGGCGCATTACCCTACCCGTTCTCGCCCTCCTCTACACCGCCGCTCTTACCTATATCGGCCC
>JBJOHD010000170.1:0-2501 GCA_046047875.1 Pseudomonadota bacterium
TCGAGAGCAAACGCCACTTTGTGTTCCGCGAGGAGATACATCGATTGCCCGAGTGGCACCCGTTTCACGAGGGCTGGATCTTCCTCCGCAGAGAAGGATTCCTTGGGAGTCGTGAGACCGACGTCCTGGTCGAACATACGGCTCGCCTGTACGATCTCCTTGCCGTTGAAGTCGGAGAGAGCCGCCTCACGGAGATAGAGCATCGGTGTGAAGGGATTTACCCCGTAATCACCCTCAAGCCGGACAAGTGCGGCAGGTTGATTTGTGCTGCCCAGGGCCGATTGAAAGCTCAGCGGTGTGAGTCCTTCTTGGGAGGACAGACCGACCCCGTTCATCGTCCGATCGCGAGCCAGAGTCTCGTAGTAACGATAGATCGCCCCGCTGGTGATCGCTATCGCGAGAGCGATGCAGAGAGTTAACGCTGCTGCTGCGATCGTATTGCGGGATCCCGGGTGGATCTGGACAAGACCGAGATGCGGCGCTGGCTTTGCTGGAACAGTGGAGAGAAAACCGAATGTGATGAGGAGCAGCGCTACAGCCGCCCCGATAATTACCAGCATCGAGAGATGATCGACGCCGAGGGACCAGGCGAGTGAATTTATGAGCTGCGGAGTGCTGCCGGTCGTATCGAAACGAAAATTGCGGTGACCGGAAAACAGATAGATGAGAGCTCCTCCTAAGCAGACGATTTCAACCGTTATCGCGTGCCGGAGACGCCAGAACGCCCAGGTTGTGAGCGCTCCTACGAGGGCGGCGAGCGCGATTAAATTCGCGTGGGTGCGAAGATTGAATACGACGAGGGAGCCCGGAGTGATGAAGGAGCCTGCCCCACCGATGACGGCGAATATCAGGAGGAAGAGGAGGTATGCCCCGAGTGCGATGCCCGCGAATCCAAGCGCCCGCACCCGTGAGAAAGCGAGAATGGTCGCCGCACCAATCCCCGCCGCCGTGCCCGCCGACAGCGCGACCGCTGATGTCCCGAGTTCGGTAAGGGCGTCGAGTCCGAAGATGAGCGCAGCGAAGAGCGCTACCCGTATGAGGAGAACAAAAACGAGCCCCCGTCGGGCGTGAGCTGAGCCGAGCGCGGGATGCGTGAGCGTTATCACGACTCACCTCCAAAGCGGATGACCTCCCAGCCGGCGCTTGAAGCGGCGGCGAGAAATCTCTTGTAGGTCGCAGTTTGCCGGGTAGGGGCAGGCGTGCGATCCCGTTCGCTGACGAAGTATTTCAGGAGCGGGTACTGGGAGGTTCCGGTAGAGCGCGAGTAATCGGCCGGCTCAAAGATGAAAAAGACCGGTTTAATGTTTTTACCTTGAAAATTCTGTCCGAGCGCTACAGCAAAAGCGGATTGGGTCGACCACTCGAGTCGTTCTGCCGAGCAGAATACGAGAATCCGATCGAGCGAGGTTTGGGTCCCAAGAACGCCGCGTACTGAACCGAGAAGTCCCTCCACCTCAGCCTCGATACTACCGGGAGATGCGCGGTTCGCGTTCCAAACCGCCTCGATGAGGAGCCTCTCGCTGAGCATGACGGAACGAGCCGGGGGGTGCGACCCCATTCCCTCGCATCCGAGAAAGATCTCGATGCCGAGATCCTCGAGGGATTGGAGGTACCTCAGAAGAGCACCGCATATAAGATCCTCGTTGCTCCGCGCGAGCACGTAGAGGATCGCCCTTCCCTCCGGTGTCATCGAGGCCTCCGGCTGACGGGAGACGAGCTCTCCCCGACGGGCGAAAATCTTCCAAACGATCCGGCGCATCCCGTCGGCAGGGTGGTACGGCTTTAGATCGAAAAGATCCCCTCGGCGGTCATGAAGATCGGTCACCAGATCGCCGCTTCGTTGGCACGAGGTTATCACCGGGAGCACGGAGCCGTGAGGGCGGGGCGGGCGCACGGTGATTGTGCCGCCGAGCGAAGGAACCGTATGTTGCCAGCGCAGTTGAGTAAGCCCGAATTGATCGCCGAACACGCAGTCGATCGCCCGGAGCCGCCACCGCCCCCGATGAGGAAACGTAATCGGCTGGGGTAAAAAGGAGTTCCCACTAAACGAGCCGGTCATGCGATGAACTGAGAGGTTGAGCCCCGGCTCCTCGAATTCAAGACGGACCGAGAGAACGTACAGCGGCCAGATCGAGATCGGAGGGACCTTCAGGAGACATCCGACCTCCCGTCCGGAATAAACACCGCTGTCCCCCGGGCTCTCCTCATCTCCCTCAGGAAAACTCAGCGCGGGGAGGAATTCTCTGCGGATACGAGCACCGCTCGCGATGGTGAGGGTAAGCGCGGTGATGACGAGAAATAGGATCGTTGCGGCGAACACCGCAGCGACGATGTCGGTCTCGCGCGCCACCGGTCCGAGGAGGAGGTACACGCCGAAAGCCCCGAGTGCTCCTCCGCGGAGGGTTATCGGGCTTGAAAGCCAAGCCTTCGCCACGGCTTCGTCCGACGCAACCACCGGGGTCTGAACGGAGGATGATGTTCCAACGGCCATGAAAAACGCC
>JBJOHD010000171.1:0-3205 GCA_046047875.1 Pseudomonadota bacterium
AGTTCTCGACAGTTGCTTCGTCGCTCCAGTAAGCGAATCATCCTAAATACTTAGGAGCTACCCCCAAATATTTTTGGGGGCGCTATCTTAAGGCCGGTGCCCGTGAGCTTCGAGATGGGTCTTCCCAAATTGGTAGTTCAGCGGGACCGGCCTTTATTTATTTCTCGGTTTCAACTTAAGCATTTGATATTTTAGCCGATACTTACCTCGGGGAGTTGCGTCCCTTGGTTCCTGTCCGGGCGAAGCTAAGGCCCGAATTGAGCTCTGAATCGGTTTCGACCGTGCGGGACGCTTTCGAGGTGGGATTATGGCGAGACATTTCGGTGGTGGAAATCAGATGCGCCAATCGGAGCGAGCAAGGATACTGCTCCTCGTTGGTGTTTTTGCGGTGTTGTTATTCTCAACGCTCGCGTTCCTGTTCATTTCGTCGGGGCCGACCACGGCGACCACAAAGACGGTCGTTGTCGAGAAAGAGCCTGAAATCAAAATGGCCGATGTCTTGATACCGCTCTCGGCTATCGAGCCCGGCCAGCCGCTCGAGCCCACCATGTTCCGCAAAGAGCCGCGGCCGCAGGTGGGGCTCTCCCCTCGGGTCGTCAAAGATTTCGAGGAGATCAAAGGCCATTTTTCCCGCTCGCTCATCGTCGCGGATCAGCCCCTTCATCGAGATTATATAACCAATATCCGTCCGACGAACGCGCTTACCGTAAAGATCCCTGAGGGGTTTCGCGCGGTCACGATTAGCGTCGATGCGAAGAGCTCGGTCGAGGGATGGGCTCGACCGGGAGCTCGGGTAGACGTCGTTTGGGCGTCACGAATTAGAGGTCAGCCGGCGGTCACTGAGATAGTTCAGAACGCGGAGGTGCTCTCGGCGGAGCGGCAAACCGATGCAAACTCCAAACCGGGGGCCGCGGTACCAAGCACGGTGACGTTGCTTGTGACAGCGAAAGATGCCGCCAAGATCCAGCTCGCGCAGACTACCGGCTCGCTGAGCCTCAATCTGCGGGGGGACAACGACGGTGGGCGTGGCTCTCCAGGAGGTACAGTGACTCTCGATGACCTTACCGGGAATCGGGAGCGAGAAGCCCCCGAGGCTCCGGCGGGGGGTACCGTCAAGATGCGGGGCAAAGACGGGAAGATGGAGGAGTGGGTTTTTAAGAATGGGAAACTCGTGCCTGCAGCGATGCGGGCGGAGTAGCCCGAGTTATCCGGCGTGGTTGAAGGGAAGCACCTCGCGCGACAGTCAACTCCAGATCGTCGTCGACTCTGATCCCTTCGGGCATGTCCCGGCAAGGTGCTTTTGAGGAACGGATCGTATGGCTGGAGATAAGGAAAAAGAGTCCCTGGTCGGGTTGTTTTCGACCCGCGCCACTCAATCACGGCCGATCGATCGTTCGACGATCCTGCCAGCAACCCGCCAGGCCTCGCCATCGGGAGGCACCTCGAGCGAGCAGGCGAAGTCGATGCGGACCTCGACCACTCAAACTCAGGCGGTAAATCCCGCCACCGATACCGGGCGGCACCAGAGCCGCTCCCGGTTATCCCCGCTTGCGAGCACGATTCTCCGCGAGGCGCGGCGCGAATTGGGCAGCGATTATAACCTGCAGCAAGCCTCTGAGGTCGGTCTCAATATCAGTGAAGCGAATATCGCTCAAGCTGTTGATCGGGTGCTGAAGCGCCGCTCCGATGCGATCGACGATATCGAGCGTGCCAACATCATCATTCATCTGCAGAAAGATCTCATGGGGTGGGGGGTGCTCCAGCCTTTGATCGATAATCGGGAGGTTACCGATATACATTGCTACGATCACCAAACGGTCGTGCTTCAGCGCGGCAAGGTCAGCGAGACAACCGGTCTGCATTGGCCGAATCAGCAAGCCTACGTGGCCTTTATCGACCGACTACTGCTGCGCTTAGGGAAATCGCTGTCGACTCAGCAGCACACGGTCGATGCCTCGTTCCCGAATGGAATTCGGCTCTGCGCGATCCACGAGAGCGTGTGCGGCTCGCGTGGGCCGCTGCTGTGTATCCGGGTGCCTCGGGTCATGGAGACCACCCTCGATAGCTTGGTGACCTACCAGGTTGCACCGCCGCTTATCGTGAATTATATGGCCTCGCTGGTGCGGAGCGGTCGAGCCACGATGATGGTTGCGGGGGAAACCGGTACCGGAAAGACGACGCTTATTAAGTGCCTCGGTACTCAGTTTGGGCCCGACGAGTCGATCGTGGCTGTGGAAGATACCCCTGAGCTTAACTTTACCCATCCGTACTTTCGCTCCCTCGTGTCGCGGCCGGCGAATACGGAAGGGGTCGGCGAGGTAACCCTCCAAGAGCATATTAAGACCACCCTCCGAATGACCCCAACGCGGGTGCTCCTCGGGGAGATGCGAACGCCGTTTGCGGCGGAGGCGTTCTTGGAGAGTGCTCAGACCGGTCACGTGGGGATGTCGACGGTTCACGCCAGAAATGCCCGCGAAACCCTCGTTCGGTTAGAGAGCTTACTGGGACGTGCACAGAAATCGGTTTCGGTTGATATTATCCGTCAGCAGATCGCGTTGGCGGTTGACTCAGTCGTGTGGATGTTTCGTGAAAAGGGCACCGGGAAGCCCCGTGTCGGCGAGATAATCGAGGTGGGACATTTCGTCGAGGGCGTTATTCAGGTGCGCCCGATGTTTACCCTGATAAAGACCGGGGAGCGCCCGGTGTGGCGGGTCGATTCGTGGGCGAGTGCATTCGATGATGTATTAAGTGAGGATGGTATCTACTTGGGAGATTCTCCGCAGGAGATAACCTTCGGTTCGGGGTCGGGGCGGCCGTAACGGCGCAGCGACCCCCCAGTGGGCGGGGAGATTCTTGAGGAGACGGAGCGAGCGAATTCGATGAGTCTGACGGTCTTGATAATTGCCGGACTTTTTATCGTGCTTGCGGTGGTGGCTGCCGCGTTTTTTCTCGGGGTAACCGGAGGAGGCGGTAGTCGGGGCGGAGCTCGCTCAAGCATGCGTACGATCGTTGAGTCGCAAAGAAATGCGACAACTCATCGGCGCGATAAACCGAAGCGGGCAAGTATCTTTCAAACCGCGAGCGAGTCGAAAGTTCGGAAGGTTGTGTCCTCGCGGCTCACCCTCGCCAAGAGGTTAAAATATGCTCAGTGGAAGATGCCCCCCGTGGTGTTCCATCTTCTTGAGCTTGGCGTGAGCCTCATCGC
>JBJOHD010000172.1:0-16121 GCA_046047875.1 Pseudomonadota bacterium
GCGGGGGTCTCAGGTTATGTAATTAAGCCGTTCACCGCCGCTGTGCTCTCCGATAAGATTTACGAGCTTATGGCCAGCGTTCGGCCACGCCTCTGATGCTCCGCATATCGATGGTGCGATCGGCCAGTTAGAAAAGAACATCTCAAAACTTATTGCGTGAGGTGTTTTTATGTCTCTTACCGATCTTTTACCGTCATTTCGTCGGAACGAACCGGTTATCGGCAGTATGTTGATGCCGCTTCAGCGGCAGATCGATCGTATTTTCGAGGACTTTTGGGCGAGTGGTGGAGTCCCCGCATGGCAACGCAGCATTAATTTTGTCCCGCGGATCGAGATCGTCGAATCGGATAAGGATCTCATGGTTATGGCTGAGTTACCGGGTATGGATGAGAATGATGTCGAGCTGATCATCGAGAAGCGGTTACTTACTATTCGCGGCGAGAAATCGGTTCATCATGAGGAAAAAGGGGAGGGGCGCTGCTACTCGGAGTGCTCGTCCGGATCGTTCGAGCGCCAGATCCCTCTCGGCTTCGATATCGAAGAGGGAAAAGTGGAAGCGACCTTCAATCGAGGGGTGCTGAATATCGTTCTTCCAAAATCAGAGGAAGCGCGCACCCGCTCCCATAAGATCAAGATCCACAGCGCTTCGACGAAGGAGTCGCGGAGTAAGGGAGGATTATTCAAAGGCCGTAACGGTGCCCAGGAATCAGCGGCGCAAAGCTCCTGATAACGGAGGCGTATGGTCATTTCGCCGCTCCTTGCTCCCGTCGGTGAGCAAGGAGCGGTATCAGCGTGCGCAGCACTCGCCATACATGGGTAAGCAGACGATCAGATCGTCGTGAGGCGGCGTATCCCCCGAGCGGGATTCCGAGGGGTATCGCCGTCGAAGGGCTGGTTGATGATGTATTGTGGTTTCGGGCGGAGAAATGTCGGCTTTGGCAGCCCTGTGGGCATCTCCCCGCGACGATGGAGAAACCCTGTCACCGGAGGGCGGATTGATAGCCCCGTGCTTAACGTGAGCTTCTATGAGGCTTAACGTCGGGGAGCACGCCTCGCCGGGCCAGGTGCGCCGGGCCTTGTTAGTCGACTCCGGGGGGTGGGTGCAGACGGCCTTGACGGCGCCGTTTCCGGAGAATGGCAAATCGCGCTGGGTCTTTGAGTACGCTGCTTCACCTCAAGAGGCGTCACACCGGCTCCGAGCTGCTCCTTTCGATGCCGTCGTCGTCACGGTATCGAAGGATCAAAAAGATACCGAGGCTCTTACAGATCTGTGCCGCTCTTTCCCACAGGTTCGGAGTGTCGCGCTCGTGAGGGGGGGGCTCTTGCAGCGGCAGGTAAAGAGGCTCGGCTTTGATACGACGATCGCTCGCACCGAGTTTTCTTGGGCTCGACTCTTCGCGGTATTAGAGGCGGGATTTAACCCCGGCGATGATCCGTCACAGGGTATCTCCGTAAAGCGAAAATATCTGGGTGATCGATCTGATTCACATGGGTCGCGTCTAGCGCTTCGGGAGCTGGGCACGATAGTCGAGGAGGTCTCCCTCGCGCTTCTTGATGCAGACCTCCGTCACGCGCAGCGAGAGCGTTTGAGTGAGGTGCTGCGATTCTGTGCTGCTCGTATCTCGCCAAATGTCGGGAGAGATTCGGGCCGTCGAGAAACCAGCGTTTGCGTCACCGCTGAGCTGATGCACGAACTGCAGCTTCTGGGGAGTGCGAGAGGGGGGGCGGATAACGCTGTGGTGCAGGTTATCGGTGAGTACCCCCTCCCGTGGGGGTTCTCTGATGTGGATCACGTCATCCGAAAAGTCGTATGGGTGCTCTTTTTCCGAGCGCTTGCCGAGATTCGAGCGGGGGGCCTCACGGTAGTATTTTCTTTTGATCTCTCAAGCGAAGAACTCGGCATCTCCCTTACCTCCCTGCAAACTGTGGGGAAGGAGCCGATTCGAAGAGGTGCGGACTTAGCTCCTCCGCATCTCCGCCCAAATGCGGAGCTCGATCCAGCCCAACGTCGCGCGCAAGCACAGGTAGCCGCACGTGGAGGTGTGTGCTCTTTCGGGGGGACATCGACGGGAATCCCCACGTTCGATTTGAAAGTTCCCGTTTCCCCGATCCCTCCGATTCATCGGACGGGTGAGGATGTCGGTTCACTTCCCCGGGAGATTCGCCGTCCGAGGCTCGAACGCCGCGGGGGTACAGCTCTTGTCGTCGAGCGGTCGATCCTCTCAGCTCGGGCGCTGCAGCACGCCTTAGGGGTCCATGGAATTGAGTCCGTAAGCCTCACCCACGCGGGCGGACTTTTCGAACTCCTCGACAATCAACACTTTGACTCCCTCTGGATCGACATCGAAGACCCGATCTTTCTTAATCCGTCTATTGGTAAAAAGCTTCAAGGGCTTGAGCTTCAAGGAGGACTCGTGGGCTTGAGTGGGCATAGCCTCGTGGCGGCGAGGGGCATCGAGGTCGGTTGGTGGGATGTTCTTCTCCGTAAGCCCATCTCCCTTCGTCAAGTCGGCGGGGTGATAGACAACGTAGCATTGCTCAAGAGTTCCCTTCCGCCTTCTCCGGGAGCACTCATGGCATGCCGGATGCCATCACCGGAAGAGGTGCAAATCATCCATGGGTATCGACGGGAGCTCTCCCGGCTTGTCCTCGAGCTGGAGATAGCGATCTCTCACCGAAACTACGGGGGTATCGCTCGAATCGCGCACCTTCTCAAAGCTGCAAAGCTATTTGGTTTCCTTGAGATAAGCGACTGTGCCCGGGCACTTGAACGAGGCGCGGAGCTCCGAAGCGAGGAGGCGATCGTCCGTGCACAGCAGATACTTGTACAAGCGGTTCATCGGGCGCTTGAGCAGCCGGATCACCATTCCTTGGAGCAACGCCTCGAGCCTCTCTGAGATCACCAATGGTATCAGCATGTTAGAATTGCTCGAGGAAGCTTCGAGCAGTCTGTCCGTATGATCAAGCTTATGCGTCGCACGGCTCCGACCGCTTACAATCGGGTGAAAGAAGATGGTATTCATCGACTGGTCGCTCTACCATCGGGGAGATCAGTTCTGGTTGAGGAATTGTGTCGGAAGAAAATCATCGAAATCGGAGATCAGGTGTCGGGGAGGACTCGCTCTCCCCGAAAACCGCGGAGGTCGGGGTCATCGGGCCCGTCGCGCGAGTTGTTATCGATGCTCGGGGAAAGCCGTGTGTGTGTCATGAGACCGTCGTAGGGTCAGTCCCTGATCCCACAACAGTCGAAGGGGCGAATTCCACTGGAGCCGAGCTGACCTGCGTGGTCTTACGAGAAGCGTTGCGGGAGAAGGAGCTCCTCATTCGCGAGATCCATCACCGCGTGAAGAATAACCTACAAGTCATTTCGAGTCTTCTCAGCCTGCAAGGCCGCGCCTCGATGAGTCCAGGGGGACAGCGCGCATGCGAGGAGAGTCAGTTGCGCATAAAATCGATCGCGCTGGTGCATGAGCTCCTTTACCGCTCGGATAATATGACCCGTATCGAAGCTGAGGAATATCTGCGGAGACTCGGGACGAAACTTTTATCGACATTCAGCCTCGGGGAGAGGGTCGCCTTCACCGTTGAGGGGTGCGAGGCATACGTTGATCTCGATCATGCCGTTCCATTCGGTCTCGTGGTTAACGAACTGATGACGAATGCGATGAAGCATGCATTTCCTGGTGGACGACGGGGCACCATCACCGTTTTTCTCATGAGAGTCGAGGGGGAGCGTCTGCAACTCGACTTTCGTGATGATGGTGTGGGACTTTCCGAAGCGATCGATCCCCTGGCCTCGACATCACTGGGATTTCGCTTAATCGGAAGCTTAGTTCAGCAGCTTGATGGGCGCTATTCGTTCCCTCGTGGCGAAGGGACCCGTTGTTTAATTGATTTCCCAGTCGGGAGATCTTCTTAAAGGAAAGTATGGCGAAGGTGAATGTTTTAATCGTTGAAGATGAGGGTGTTACTGCTCTCGATATACAGCAGAGTCTTGAGCACTTGGGCTATGGTGTAGCCGGTGTCTGCGATTCAGCGGACTCAGCCATACAAAAAGCGAACGAATTGAAGCCCGACATCATTCTCATGGATATAATGCTCAAAGGGCAGATGGACGGTATCTCGGCAGCAGCGCGGATCCGGGCTCAGCGCGATGTGCCGGTGGTATTTCTCACGGCCTATGCTGACGAGGGAACCCTCAGTCGCGCTAAGATCGTTGACCCGTATGGCTACATCTTAAAACCTTTTGAGGAGGCCGATCTGCGCACCGCTATCGCGCTCACTCTGCACCGCCGAGAGCGCGAAGGGCGCCCAACCGGAGAGCGTGCGGCGGCCACGATCGCTGCCGAATTTCCGGCTGATGGTCGGGGAGGAAAGTACACCCCGTTTGATTTCCTCAAAAAGCTCCACCCGTTTGGCCAGATTCCGGAGTCCGAGCTCCGTGCGTTGGGGGATGCCTGCCGTTTCGCCTCGATTCAGGCGGGGGATTACCTCTCGTATGAGGGGGACGTAGATTCCTCGGCGTTCATCGTCACCTCCGGCCGAGTCGCGATGGTTAAAACATCAGCGAGTGGCAGAGAGCTGATCGTCGAGCTGATGGCTCCCGGAGACCTCTTTTCGCTGATCAGTCAGTTTGAGAGCGCTCCGACCGCCCTCTCTGCACGAGCGCAAGTAGATACCGACGTCATATGGATGCCGAAAGCGAATCTCGCGCTGATACTTGAAGACTACCCGGAGATCTATAAAGGGTTCGCTTCGACGATAGCTGAGCGCCTGCGTCGCTCACATGAAGTGTCGCGGGGGTTGGCCCATGATCGAGTGGAGACGCGCATCGCGGTTGCATTGAAGTCGTTGGTTCCCTCATTTGCTCGCCCCGCCGCGAAAGACAGTGTTTTCACCGTTGATATCACCCGCCAAGAGGTCGCTGATCTGACGGGGACAACCCCGGAAACAGCGATTCGGACGACCAAGGCGATGGAGCGGGATGGAATGCTGGATCTTAGCCGTCCGGGGGTCATTCGCATTCTCGATCTCAAGCGGGTGAGTGAGTTAGCTGACGGCCTCGCGTAAGGGCGCGCCCGATATCAGATAGCGCTCCCCCATGAGGGGAACCGAAAGACGAGCCCTCCGTAGCAGTGGTGCTCGCCCCGTGAGGGCCGAGCACCGCTGCCACCGAGGTTTGCAGACTACGGAATCGGGGTGCGTTTCTTGCCCATGATGAGAGAGGCGACAAAAAGCACCATAAAGAGAAAAAATAGTATCTTGGCGACCCCGGCCATCGTTCCAGCAACACCGCCGAAGCCGAAGACCGCAGCAATCATCGCGATAATAAAAAAAGCAATCGACCAACTAAGCATACGTTCTCCTCACTAAGTTACCGCCGCTCAAGAAGCCGATCTCATGCGGCACTGAGCAAACGAGTTCTCGTCGAAATTACCGACGATATTTACTCGACCATCGTGCCGAAGTTGAAGAGCCGGGGGTATGTTGATGCACAGCAGACCCTCGCGATGGATCCGACGAGTCCACGACTGTAGTAGATCATGGTAGATCTCTCGCCGGTGATATAGAGGTTGGTATGCGTATCTCCTCGGCTGCGGTAGACCTCGTTGCATCGGTCGAGCTTCATGCTCATAAGCCGCCCGGACTTGTGCGCGCCGAGGTGGGGAATGCCAAGCTCGATGTCGAGGAGACGATCGGAGCTCTGGTACGGCTGGGCGCGGTGGTTAAAGCTCCCTTTCTTGACCCGTTTCGACTCGGGTTGACCCCGTACACCGTCGGATTTCGAATTCTTGAGGAGTTCGCCGCAGACAAATATGTGCCGTTGATCGTACGTGCGCCGCAGGTGGCATGGCTGCGGCGACACCGGACCGTGGGCGAATTCAGTATGGGGGTTGTTGCGGGGTCACTCGCTGATGTTCTCGAGCTTTTCGACGATCTTCTTATCGGCTTTCGGCATACGGTTATTCGTCGTTATTTTCTCGTAGTAGAGAGCTATCGATTTTTCGGCCATAAGGAGCTCTCGGCGGCGCCGATCGAGCGGATTCCACTGCGGGCGAGTGCGACCCATCAAGTCGCGGACCTCGATGAGGTCGATCGCCGAGTCGTTACCGCCTGCTTCCCGCGCCGGCATTTCGATGTGGGAAGCTTGATGCATGAGCTGCGGATGAGTGCCAGCGAGATCGAGGCACGGGTGGAGCGATTACGCCGATTGGAGATAATCTGTGGATTCACATATCGATTCGAGCCCGATGCTGTTCGCCGTACTCGTTACGCAGTCATGGTGCGGCGGGGTACCACCGATCTGCGTTTGAAGCGAAGATTTATTGAGTTCTGCGAGGAACATCGTCATGTAGTTGGTCTGAGTAACTTTCTCGGAGAGTGGGACCATGAGGTTATTCTGGATGTTCGTTCGGAGAGTGATTTGCTCGATTTCCTCGGTGAGATGAGAGCGTCATTCTCTGGGGGAATCGAGCGTGTGTGGTGGCTTGAGCAAGCCGAAGAGCTTAAGGCTTCGAATATATTTGCCATATAGAGTCGGAGCACGCGAGTGTCGGGGAGTCGAGCGAGAACTTATCTGGAGGGAGAACGCCGAATGGACGTGCAGGGGTGTGGAGAGCTCTATGCCGCGATTGATCGGGAGATCGATGTAATCCTCGCCGGATTTCGCGAAGAGGATGCGGCAACGAGCTTCTTTGAATGGGTTGCCGCAACGATCGATTTTCATCGGACCCATTACAGCTCAGGTGTTACTCGACCCGATCCGATGGCGGCTATCCCCTTGCTCAGCGGGCGTGAGCTTTACGGACTCCTGGGCTCGTTACGCGATAGGTATGCAGCGATGGAAGCTGCCACTGCAGGAGATGGCGAGGACAGAGCTGGGGACTACCTGAAATCGTTCGAGCGGGATATCCGGGAGATTCTCGCGGAGCTGCCGAACTATCTTACAGATTCCGCCCAACACGATTCCTTCCGAGGGCGGGCACCTTCAATCGATCATACCCAGAAGGGTGATTCGAGTCATAAATCAATCGGTGCCTCTCCGCTAGCCTCAGACTCAACGTTGGTGAGTCGAGGAGGACAGTGCGATGGGAAAGGACATGGCAGAGGGTGGTGAGACCGGGGAGCGTAAACCGCGAACCAGCAAGTCGGAGCGTGGTTTCGCTTCGATGGATCCAGCCAAGCAGCGCGAGATCGCCAGCAAAGGTGGGCGAGCAGCGCATCTTGCGGGCACCGCTCACGAGTTCAGCTCGGAGGAGGCGCGTGAGGCGGGGCGTAAAGGCGGTCAGGTAGTGAGTCGTAATCGAGCCCATATGGCAGCTATCGGCCGAAAGGGCGGTGAAGCGCGGGGTAGCAAGCGAGCCAAGAAGGCCGCGCCGAGTGTCGTAGAAGGGTCGAGTGGAAACTCGGGCTCGATCCGGAGCTGAGTCGGAGGCGGAAGAAGCGACGTTAGTCGGAGACCGGAGGTATGCCGTGAGGCTTGAGTGGTTTCCGCTAAAAAATATTATCAGGTGGACCGCCCGTCGGCACGGGTTCCTCGATCCCATCACGCTCATCGCGCGGTTAAGCAGCTTTGGGCAGCCGGCTGAAGTTGAGCAGCCGATTGAGCTTTTGCGGGCGGGAGTCATCCTTCATGCCCGTGGTCTTCTTAATGCGCGGGTTATTCAGCATAACCTCGATTGGGTCTGGCCGCTGTGGGTGGAGCGGCAATTCGACCCGAACGATGCTGCGTTCATTCCTCGGGCATTTTCGATTACCCACGTCAATCTGACCCATCGAAACTGGACAGCGCTTGGACTTCCAGGCTGTGCGCTGTATCCCCTCGTAGACCCTCACGGGCTCGTGACGCCGCATTACGACGGATGGTCGATCGATACGTGGGTATTTGGAAAGGGCGGTGTGGAGTTGATCCCCTCGCGGACCCAGCTCTGCGCCCAATCGATACGATTCGATGATGGGGTCCAAGTAAGAAGTGAGACTCGTGAACAGGGATTGCTATTGAGGTCGGAGGCGTGGGCGACTCACGACGGGAGCGAGCTTGCCGCGCACCTTGCGATATCGGTGCGAGCCCCGATCGGTTCGTGGCTCGTGGTGTCGGTGCGGCCCTATAATCCGGAGGGGATAAGTTTAATCGAGCGGATAGCGGTTGAAGCGGAGGGGATGCAGCTTTGCATCAACGACCGGTCGATTGTAGAGTTTGAGAAATTGCCGGCGTCCATACACCTCTCCCGCTATGCTTTGGGGGATGTGTATCGAGTAGTGCATCAGAGAAAAATCGAGGGTCTTCCCTCAGGTGTTCGCGGGATCGCTGGTGCCTCTATCGACTGTCCGGTGGGAATGGCCTCAGGCGCCGCGGTATTTCCCGTCGACGCAGATGAATACACGCTGAAGATTCGGGTGCCGCTCAAGGAAACGGCGAGCTTCGACCCAGGTTCCACCGAGCTCGGGGCTGGTTCTTACCTGACGTGGACCGAAGCTTTACGCGGAACCTCGACCTTCGATCTTGGCAGCCCCGATTTTAATAGAATCAATTCCGCTGCGGTGCATACCCTGGTGCTTCTCGCGCCGGGAGATATATATCCGGGCCCCTATACGTATCGAAGATTTTGGTTTCGCGACGCCTGCTTCATGATGCATGGACTCTTGGCTGCGGGGCTGCCTGCCGCGGTAGAGCGGTGTATCGACCGATTCGCCATTCGACAGCGTGATGACGGCTACCTGCACTCCCAGGAGGGGGAGTGGGACTCTAATGGGCTCGCTCTGTGGGCGATCGACCATTTCTGTCTGCTCGCTCACCGTGAGGTGAAGCGCGAGTGGGTCGATTTAATCACTCGAGCTGCGGACTGGATCGTAGCGAAGCGGCTTCCTTCGGAAGGGGAGAGTCGTCACCGCGGGCTTCTTCCGGCAGGTTTTAGCGCCGAGCATCTCGGGCCGAATGACTTCTATTTTTGGGATGATTTTTGGGGAATAGGTGGATTGGAGAGCGCCGCGGCCCTCTTTGAGCGGAGTGGGCGGCCAAGTGCGGCTGCTCAGTATCGCAGAGGTGCTCGCGAGTTACGAGCGGAGGTTTTTCGGGCGATCGGCGATATCTCAGGTGAACTTGGGTATCGAGCGATTCCCGCCTCTCCATATCGCCGGCTCGACTCCGGCGCCATCGGCTCAATTGTCTGTGCCTATCCTCTGCGTCTTATCCCCGTGGAGGATCCGGCGCTTCTCGGTACGGTGAACTTTCTGCTCGATCACTGCTGCGTTGAGGGGGCATTCTTTCAAGACATGATTCACTCCGGGCTGAATCCATATCTGACGCTCCATTTGGCTCAGGTTCTGCGGCGTAGAAACGATCCCCGAGCTCACCGCATGTTTGAGCGGGTTGCTCATCTCGCGTCCTCGACAGGACAGTGGCCGGAGGCGATCCACCCCCGGACGGGGGGTGGGTGTATGGGGGATGGGCAGCACGGCTGGGCGGCGGCTGAGTGGGCGGCGTACGTGCGTTCGATGTTCGTCGCGGAGGAGGGTGACGGGCTGCTCCTCTGCTCCGGTATCCCTATCGAATGGGTCGAGTCGCACAGAGATCTCTCCGCCGTGCGAGTTTTGACATCGTTCGGTGTTGTCGCAGTGACAATCACCCACGAGGTGCGAGCGATCGAGATTCGCATCGATGCAGAGTGGTATGGAGAGCCGCCGCCGTTGACGGTGCGCTTCCTTGGGGGCGCTCTCCACCGGATACGGGAGGGAGAGCATCATCTCGCCATTTCATGGGAGGATCTTCGGCAGGAGAGAGGTGAGGCGGCCCGGTGAACATCTGCATGGTCACAAATACGTTTCTGCCCCATGTGGGGGGGGTGGCGCGCGCTGTCTCCGCCACTGCCGAGGAGCTCCGTCGCCACGGTCATAACGTGCTGGTGATATGCCCTGATTTCCCCGATGCGGATGAGGATGACGACGTCGTGCGGGTTCCCGCGCTCCAAAGGTTCAACGGAACCGACTTCTCGGTGGCCCTTCCCATTTCGGTGGGCCTCAGGTCTCGGCTCACCCAATTTCGGCCGGAGGTGATTCATAGTCACCATCCGTTTCTCCTTGGAGATACCGCTGTTCGAATAGCGGCTGAGTTCGCCTGCCCCCTCGTATTTACCCACCATACGTTGTACGAGTATTACACCCATTATCTTTCAGTTGATTCTCCCGCCGCACGCCGTTTCATCGTTGCGCTCGCCCTCGGCTATGCGAATCGGGCGGGGAGTGTTATCGCCCCATCTCGAAGTATCGCTGAACTCTTATTGCGGCGGGGCTTAACATCGCCGGTTCAAGTTATACCAACCGGTGTGGCTCCCGAGTTGACCTGCGGTGATGGGGAGCGGGCTCGAATTCGGTGGGATATCCCCCGTGAGAGTTTCGTCGTTGGCCACGTTGGGCGACTTGCCAGAGAGAAAAATCTTCATTTCCTTGCGGATAGTGTTGGTCGATTTCTCACGAGGTCTCCGAGAGCATTCTTTCTCGTCGTCGGCGATGGGCCGGCGAAGTCGGAGCTCCTCGAACTCTTTGAGCACCTTGGTCTTGCCGCCCGGGTCCGCTTTGCCGGGGTCCTGCACGGGGCCGAATTAGCTGATGCGTATGCCGCTTTCGACACGTTCGCTTTCACGTCACTCACGGAGACCCAAGGGCTCGTCCTTACCGAGGCGATGGCGAGTGGCGCCTTCGTCGTTGCGCTCGATGCTCCGGGGGCGCGAGATGTAATCTCGCGTGGGGAGAGCGGAGTGTTGATTCACCCCGAGGATCGGGCAGGCTTCACCGCGGCGCTGGAGAGATTCCACCGTCGATATTTGAGCCAAGCATCATCGATTCGCCGCGGTGTCAGCGGGTGGGCGTGTCGATATCGAATCGAGAATACCGTTGAAACACTTTTAGATTCATACCGAACGCTTCTCAGATCAGCCGGGTCTGCCGCTGTCGTAGATCTCGGCGGATGGTCGATGCTTCTCCGACGAATTGAAGCGGAATGGGGATTAGCGGCAAACGTTGCCGGAGCCGTTGTAGGGAGCGACCGGAGGCGCTCGCCCGGTACATTTTGCGCCGCAGTGCGTCGAAGAGTGAGGGCACGTTCGCCCACCCCGCCCCCGCCGCCAAACGGACTGATCCTGGTCCAGATCGATGGTCTATCGCGGGCTGAGTTGGAGCGAGCGATGACACACGGTCGGATGCCCTATTTGCGTGAGCTCGTGAATCGGGGCACCTATCGATTGGTGAGTCAGTATTCGGGGCTGCCTTCGACAACTCCGGCGGTTCAAGGAGAACTTTTTTTTGGGATCCGGGGGTGCGTGCCAGCGTTTGAATATCTCGATCGGAGTCGGAGAGAGCTCGTACGTATGTTCTCCGCCGATGCGGCACAGCGAATCGAGGGTCGCTTGCAACGTGACGGAGCCCCGCTCTTAATCGGTGGGAGCTCGTACTCGAATATCTTCGGTGGCGGGGGGATTGAGGCGCGCTACTGCGCGACCAGCTTTCGACTAGCTAATCTGGTAGATCTTTCTCAGCCGGCGCAGATCGCTGCGCGCGGTATCCGATACGTTGGCCTGGTTTTTCGACTTGCTGTATTAGGTGTGGCTGAGGTCGTTCTTTCGGCCGGGGATATGATCAAGGGAATTCGGGATGGTTTCCCATGGCGGCAGGAGCTGCTATTTGTTCCAACCCGGATCCTCGTCAGCATCGTATTGCGTGAGTTGATAACCCTTGGGGTTCGAGATGATATCCGACGGGGGCTGCCGATCATTCATCTTAATTTCCTTGGGTATGACGAGCAAGCTCATCGTCGGGGGCCGAACTCCGAGTTTGCTCATTGGTCCCTGAAGGGGATAGACCGGGCGATTCGCCGTATCGCTGCCGCAGGGAACGATTCAAAGATACGTCGCTATGAGACATGGGTGTATGCTGATCACGGTCAAGAGCGCACGGTGCCCTACGAGATTGCGACCGGGCGCACTATCGGAGAGGCGGTGAAGATGATTTTCGGTGAAGATGTAGAAACGCCGCCGAATTTCGTCTCGGAAACGATCGAATTGTGGCGGAGTGCCCGTGGCGATAGGCGTGGGCTGCTCCGAGCGAATCCGGAGCGAAGCCGATCGATCATTGTCTCAGCTATGGGGCCGCTCGGACATATCTACTTATTCCAGCCCCTCGCGAGCGCGATCCTGCGCCAGCGTTGTCAGGCTCTAGTTCACGAGGGGGAGGTGCCGCTGGTGCTTGCGCGTCTTGATGGGATCGTGTGGCTGTTTGAACGGTCGTTGAATGGCCCTCTCGGCGAGATCGGGGATAAGGTTTTTGGGGAGCGGCATCGCTTTCATAGGGAAGTGATCAAAGATTTGGAGAGGTTGGTACAACACCCCGATGCGGGGGAGGTCGTCATTATTGGATGGCGGGCTGATGGGGATCCCCTTAGTTTTGTCATGGAATGGGGAGCACACGGGGGGCCCGGCAGCAAAGAAACCCATGGATTCGCTCTGCTGCCGGCTGAGCAACTCGACGATATTCAGACACTCCGCCCGGGGACGTTGCGCGAGAGGGTCGAGCGGTATCGAGGCACGTATGAGGCCCCCGGCAATCAAGACGAGCTGTCTGAGCCGCGAGTCGTCTCCGGGTAGGGCTCGGCAGCCCTGTATGCTGCCGTGGTCTTTCAGATTGGTTCAGCGAAGGCGTCACTCAGGGAGAGCGCGCCTCAGCATGTCCAACGTCTGTCCTGACCTGGATCAGCGGCGACGAGGCATACCCTGTGCGATCGATTAGCCGCCACTCACTCGCCCAACCGGTACCTCCCAGGGGGTCGCTGCGGTGTAGGGCTCTGCTGCCACAGATACAACTGCGAGCATCGCTTCAGCGGTATGCGTCCACGTTGTCTCGCTGAGATACTGAGCGCAGAGAGCGCGCCATGTTGGGTCATGACGCTGTTCGAAGGCGAAGGTGAGCGCCGCGATGAACTCATCTCGAGTTTGAGCGAGTTGGATGATGCCCCGACGTCCGAGCGGTCCTACGATATCGGTGGTGGGGGTGGCGACAACCGGGACACTCAGTTGGAGTATTTCGCCTATTCGAGCGAGCGGCAGGGGTGGACGACCCGTCTGCACAGTGAGGGGAAATATCGCTGCGCTCCATCCCGCGACACGCGTGAACAGCTCCTCGCGCGTTACAAGATGCACCGGATGGAGAGGGGGGCGAGTCGGTAGTTCCTGTTCGAAGGTGATAATTTCAAAACGCCACTCTCGCGGCGCGGCGGCAGCGATATCCTCAAGGAGAGGGAGATCGAGGGTGGCATCAGCTGCGAGAATACTGCCGATCGTAAACGGGGGCGCGGGGATAGACGATCTTGGGAATGTCGAGGTGCGCTCCGGGCAATCGGGAAAAAGGTGCACCGCTCCGGGCCGTAGACGGCGCACCCGCTCGTAGACGCTTTGAGTGGCTGTAAAGATGATGTCCGCGCTGCCTAAGAGCTCCGCCTCATATCGCTCACTTTCCTCGGAGACAGAGAGAGGGGTCCGACGCGGATAGTCGTAGACTCGTGCGATCGGTCTCAGGTGCCGGGTGAAATGAAGGGCTTGGGCGCTCTCATACCACAGAATGATAGCCTCGAGACGATAGCGCTCGATCAGGCGATCTATAACGATACGCAGTGTCGCTGTCTCCGGTACGGTATGAGCTGCATCGGGGAGGTAGGGAGTAACGACAACGAGTCCATCCTGTCGATTGGTGATATCCAGGTCTATCGCCCCTGAATCCTCGGTGACCGGCGGTTCGATATAGAATACCCGTCCGGTGCGCGCGATCGCTGACACTATCTCGTGACCCCGCTCACGTGGGCAATCCCATGGCTTTCGAGCGAAGTAGATGATGTCAGCTCCCCCGACGACCGAGCGGGAGGTCGCGTGGCTGCGCTTTGTAAACGGAACGGTATTCGAAGAGAAGCGGTAATGCCGGTGCTTCATAGAGGATATAAGACGTTTAATAACCTTCCTCGTCTCGATAGAGCTCCACAGATGGTCGGAATTTTAGTGGCCCGCGAGCATCGTTCGTATGATGAAGCGCAGTCTAGCGACGAGCGACCGATATGAGCCCGCGTAGAGAAGGAGAAGCCCATACCCGTTAACGTGGTTTCTTATTGAGGAGAATGCGGTTGTGTGCTCTCGTCGACGTTTGACTACAGAGGAAGAGGCGCGTGGGCACTGCCGCATCGAGCCCCGCGGACCCGATAGCGGAGAGGTGTCGGGAACGCTGGGAGGTGAGTCCGTTCGTATCAGCGAAGATTATTCAACATCAAGGCTCTTTCGAAATGACAGTTATGGACGGGGTAGCTCCGGGACGGGTCAATCATCCCCCTCCAATCATTCGTGGAATGGTGATAGTGAGCTTTACGAGGGAGCAGCTGAATCTGAGTTCACGACTCGGAGCGCCGTAGGGGTCGACACGGTAATCGAGTCACCGCCGAGCAGCGCGGGGGATGCTGCGGGTTCGTCTGCACACCCGTGCGGCCCCATAAGCCCTATCCGGCGGCGCCTGAGTACAATGTGAGCGTATGCGACGTGAGGCGTCTTTGGAGCGGTAAAAATCCGCCGCCTGACTTCCTTTAAGAGGATCTCGCTGGATTGAGGTCACTGGGTGGTATATCCCAGAAGGGAAGAGAGAAATCGCTGCCATCCCAGCGCAGGCACGAGAGATTTCCGGTTTTCATTTTGAACGTTTGATCGCGCACCCGCCGTTCAAGCTCCCGAGCGATCATTGTAAGAACGTACCGTAGTCGGCCGTTGCTGCTGATGAGCAGCACCGGGCTCTCCCCGCGCGTCACGACCTCTTGAATAAGGGTATGAAGCTCCCCCCGCACCACGGTCTCGGAGCTGCCCCAGTTTGCCTCTTTTGGCCAAATACTGAGGACATTCCACAGTTCGAGCTCGCGCGAGCCGTAGCGCTCGATGATGTCCCGATTGGTGAGCCCGCTCCACAGTCCGTAGTCGATCTCATCGAGCCGTGGGTCTATCTGCGGTATCGCGTGGCTTCCGCTCGCCTCGAGAGCGAGACGGGCAAACTCCCGAGTTCTCTCGAGGGGGCCGGTGAGCACGCGAGTCGGCGCGATCTCACACCGCTTGAGCGCTTCGCCGAGGATACGCGCTTGCTCAATCCCCCGGGGGGCGAGCGGGAGATCGTTCTTGGAGCCGGCCCAGACCACCGGCTGTCCCGGCGCAAAGGTGTCCCCGTGGCGCGCAAAGAAAAGCTCGACAACGCTCATAGCTCCCCCTCGCGTTCGAGAATCTCCTCGACGATACCGATATCACTGGGGGCATCGACCGACCACGGAGTACGACCGCGATACTCAACCTCCACGATCTTGATGGGAATCCCATTTTCAAGCGCCCGCAGCTGCTCGAGGCTCTCCACCGTCTCAAGCGGAGAAGGGGGGAGTGTAAGATACTGGGAGAGGGTTTCCCACCGAAAGCCGTAAATCCCGATGTGCTTAAACACCGGGAATGGAGAACCCGGAGCAGGAGCTTCTCTGAGGTATGGAATGAGCGCTTTAGAAAAATAGAGCGCGTTATGATTCTTATCGAAGACGACCAACGTCCCGCTGGAGGTTTCATCTTTCGGCCGATCCCGCAGCACGGCGTAGTGTTCCGCGGTGAGGCGCACAGCAGGGGTGGCGAGCCCCACTGAGGGATCCGCCTGCATCTCCCGAATTAACGCCTCAAGGATCCACGGCGGGGTTAACGGAGAGTCTCCCTGGAGATTGATTGCGATCTCCGGTTTTTCCGACATTGAGTGGAGCGCCGCATAGACCCGTTCGGTCCCGTTTCGGCATCCCGGATCGGTCATTATCGCTTTACCGCCGAACTGCTCTACCGCGGCGGCAATACGCGTGTCATCGGTCGCAACGTAAACATCGGTTCCAGGGACTCGCTGGGCGAGGCGATAGACCCGCTCGATCATCGTCCGTCCTTTAATCAGGGCGAGTGGTTTGCCCGGCAAGCGGGAGGATCCGTAGCGGGCGGGGATGACGATGGCCGTTTTCACAAAAGCCCTTTCGATTACCCTATTTGACGCGGCTCAGGGGCTGCGGATCGATTCGTATTTCGTCGATGAGGGTGCAG
>JBJOHD010000173.1:0-2934 GCA_046047875.1 Pseudomonadota bacterium
AGGGATGCCCACCCAAAATCTTATCGAATCCCCGTCGACCCTGGCGATGGCGAATGCGATGGTCGGAAAGGGGGCCAAGGACGGAAGTGAGTTGATGAATCTCGGCATCGTCTCGCGAGCGTACCTCAAGTCCCGGGAGAAGCCGATCATTTTGCTTATCGATGAGCTTGATAAACCTGATTCTGCGATAGATACCTTCTTTCTTGGACCGATTCAGGATGCCCGAATCTGGCTCGAGTCCCGTGCTCCGATCGATGCGAACGTCAGCAATCTGCTACTCATCTTTACGAAGAACTTTAATCGACCACTCGATGAGGCGCTCCTCCGGCGGGTGCATCCGATTAAGATGACCTATCTCGATTCGACCCTTGAGCGAAAGATCCTCTCGCCGCACTGTCATCCCCAACTCGTAGCAAACCTCGTAGGGATCGCGGATCGGATGCGGAATAGCGGAGGTTCGTACGCTTTCGAACGTCCACCCGCCCCGGAGGAGCTCCTTACGGCGGGGCACTACGTCACTCGTCTCCTTGAATGGGGGATGAGCGACTTCGCCTTTGTGGGGAAGAGTATCTGGGCGATCATATCGAAATCGGAACACGATAGGGCGGTGTTGGAGCATATGATGCGCTACCACCCAGATTTTATGGACCCACTGGTGCCGGATGCGCGGAATGCGCCGCTCGAGGAGATCCATGCCCGGCTCGGACGGGTGGTGCTGCAGAATATCATCGTGGACCCCGATATCGCCCGCCGAGAAGAGGCGTGGAAACGTATGAACGACTACTAGTCCTTCGACAAATGAGTCTTTTCACTCCCGCGGAGTGAAAAACTACCGCAGGACTAGTGGTGCGCATAATTTCTATCACCTTGCAGGTGAAAGAATTTAATGGTCGAACCACGAGAGCCTTGAGTCGCCCCCGACCGGGTTGTGGCGGCAAATTTCGGCGTGGCCTCTGTCGAGCCCATCTGGCGCGCCGGGCGCTCATATCCGAAGCTGACACCATCATTTTTGTACGTTTTTTGGACATGGCGCCTGCCTCCCTGTGACCGATGGGAGCTAATTTACCGAATTGACTCGATATCGGTGTCGCTCTAGGGTGGTGGTGATCGTTCAATTTTGCTCAATTTAGCGGCTCCAAACGTACGCTGGTGCATCTTAATAGGCAGCTGCTTGCGGAGCCTCGTGGGGAGCTCACGGTTTTAGCGATAGGTGGGTCGATGGGTGAGGTCAGAAAGAGAGTTTTAATCGTTGACGATGAGGCGGGGGTACGTGACTCCCTAAAACTTCTCCTCAACAAAGATTTTGAGGTCGACACTGCCGTCGATGGCGAGCAAGCGCTCTCACGCCTCGATGATTTCAATCCCGATGTCGTCTTGCTCGATGTGCTGATGCCCAACCTCGGTGGTATGGATACGCTCAAGCAGCTTCGAGAGCGTCGCGCCGACACCCCCGTCATCATGCTGACCGCCACCAACACCGTACGCACCGCTGTGCAGGCGATGAAATGGGGGGCGATAGATTATATTAGTAAGCCGTTCGATATCGAGGAACTCACCGGCCTTCTCAACGCGACGCTCGGCGAGGATCCGAAGGTGGGGCGTGGTCCGCAGGTTGCCCGCGCCGGGTTGACAGCGCCGGAGGCGGACTTTGGAACGATGGTGGGCCGCTCAGCGGCGATGAGCGAGACGTTCTCCCGGGTCGCTCAGATCGCACCCCGCGATGCTACCGTCCTCATCACCGGAGAGTCCGGAACCGGAAAGGAGTTGGTGGCGCGGCGCATTCACGACTTGAGTTCCCGCAAAAGCGGCCCGTTTGTGCCGATAAATTGTGCGGCGATCCCGGAGAGTCTTATCGAATCGGAGCTTTTCGGTCACGAGAAGGGAGCTTTCACAAGCGCGGTTGAGCGGCGTGTCGGTCATTTTGAGCTCGCAGATGGTGGTACCCTATTTCTCGATGAGATCGGGGAGCTGAGCCTCCCGGTTCAGGTGAAGATGCTTCGCTTCCTTCAGGAGCAGGAGTTCTATCGCGTTGGTCGATCGAAGCCGATCAAGGTCAACGTCCGAATAATAGCCGCCACGAATAAGAACCTCGAAGAGCTGATAGCTCAGAAACTTTTCAGACAGGACCTTTTTTACCGTATCAATGTCGTGAGCCTCAATCTGCCGCCCCTTCGGGACCGGTTCGAGGATATTCCGCTTCTCGTCGAGCACTTCGTGAGGAAATTTCAACCTGCGTACGGCGGGAAGGCGTTATCGCTCGATGCGGAGGCGTTGAAGACCCTGATCGAGTACGACTGGCCGGGAAACGTTCGAGAACTTGAGAACGTTATCGAGAGCCTCATGGCGCTCTCTCCGAACGAGGCGGTCACGGCGAACGATCTTCCCCGAAAGTTGAAGTCGGTGCACCACCGCGAGGTTTATAAGCCGGGGGCAGGAGACGATCCGATGAGCTTCGAGGATGCCGAACGACGCTTCGAGACGGAGATGATCCTGAAAGCGCTGCGCAAGACCAATTACGTCCAGACGAGGGCCGCTGAGCTGCTCGGGATCAGTCGCCGAATCCTGAAATACAAGATGGATAAGCTCGGCATTAGTGATACCCCTCCAGCCGCGGCTGCGCCCCCTCCCGAGTAAGGGTGCGCGACATCTTTGTGCGGTGTCCGACCCCGTGTTAGCTTAAGCGCTGTTGTGCGTATTTCCGCGCGGAGGAGGCGGGGTATGGATATTCAGCAGCTCAGCGGGGAGTCAGCGCTCCTTCAGAAGCTTCTCGGTGGGCGGGTGCCCGGACAAGACGTTGTGGTGGGGAACGGAGACGATGCGGCTGTTATCCGGATCGGGGGCGAGTTAGTCGCAGTCTCGACCGATACCGTCGTTGCTGGCCGGCATTTCGACCGAAGATTCTCTTCGTTCTCCGATGTTGGCATGAAGGCGATC
>JBJOHD010000174.1:0-4444 GCA_046047875.1 Pseudomonadota bacterium
GTCGGTCTTTCCTTTGAGTCGAAATTTTGCGGTGAGGGTCAGATCGGTCACATCTTGATAGCCCTGCGCCACTTCATGAGACGAGAGTCCGGTGCCGCACCGAGCGCAGTAGGGGACGATCTTAAAATCTTTGTACAGGAGCCGCTTATCGAACGCTTGACGCATGACCCACCAGTCCGACTGGATGAAGTCGTTGCTCATCGTCAGGTAATCGTTCTCGCAGTCGAGAAAACGTCCGAGACGGCGAATCGCGTCGACCCAGTCGCTGCGAAAACGAAGCACCGTGCTGCGACAGTGCTCGATAAATTTATGGGTGCCGAACTTTTCGATCTCCACCTTGCCGGAGAGGCCGAGCTCGGCCTCCGCGGTAAGCTCAACTGGGAGTCCGTGGGTATCCCAGCCCGCCTTCCGGAGTACCGTATACCCCTGCATCGTCTTGAAGCGCGGCCACACATCTTTCAGCGAGGACTGCATGATGTGACCGATGTGGGGTCGGCCGTTTGTTCCGGGGGGACCGTCGTAGAAGACGAAATGCTTCTTGAGTCGGCTTACCTGTTCAGTCTTCTTAAAGATGTCGTGAGATTCCCAGAACTTGAGAACGGTGTGGTCGTTCTTGGCGAAATCGATCGCGTTCGGTGCCGCTTGAAAGGACTTAGACTGCATAGGACCTACTCTTCTTTACCCCCCAACGATACCGCCCCCTCGACCAGCTTTCAATAGCTTACCTTTACCGCAAGGTCTCAGAGACTTGGCAAAAGCGATATATTCGACCTGGAGCCGCTAGCCAGTTTCACTCAAGCCGAAGCGCTTGAGGGGCTCCTCGATTTAGCCGATGCATGCTTTCTCCGTTTGACGTACCCTAAAATGCGGCGTTTTTTTAAAATTCCCGGCTCTTCTTGTGAAAGTCCTCCTCTGGAATCAAAACTGGTTTGCCTCGGAGCTTAAGGCCGAGGGGCACACCGTTGTAACGATGGGATACTCCCATCACCTCGATGTTGTCCTTGAATCGCCGATGATTCATATCGACAACGCCGTCGCGAAGATCCCCGGAGGCTGGCGACCTGATCTCATCATCGTTCACGATAATAGCGCTCCCCTCGGTCTCGATGGGCTCGATACGATTGATATCCCGACGATCTTCTACTCCGTCGATACCCATCATCACTGCGAGCTTCACATCGAGCTTGCGAAGGTATTCGATGCAACTTTTGTGGCGCAGCGGGACTATATGCCCGCGTTCGAAGCCGCGGGGCTCAAGACCCATTGGTTGCCCCTCTGGCTCTCGCAAGAGGTGACACCCGTTGAGCCGAAGCAGCACGGCGCAGTTTTTGTGGGAACGCTCAACCCGAAGCTGAATCCTGATCGGGTCAGTTTTTTTGAAGCGTTGCAGAAAGAGGTCCCGATCCTATGCACGACCGGCTTTTGGCCGGATATCTTTGCCCGCTCAGAGATTGTGATCAATCAGACCGTAAAGGGAGATCTCAACTTTCGGGTGTTTGAGGCGATGGGCTCAGGCGCTCTCTTACTTACCGAAGCAAGCCCGAACGGACTCTTCGATCTTTTTAGGGAAGGGGAGCATCTCGTTACCTACTCAAAAGGCAACGTACAGGAGGCAGCAGCGCGGATTCGGGAGCTCCTTGATGATAAAGAAAGAATTCGACGGATCGCGGCCTCTGGACGGGCGGAGATATTCGAGCGGCATCTTGCAAAGCATAGACTTGCGCAGGTTCTCGGCGTAGCCGAAACCCTCAAGAAGCGGCCACGCGGGGGGATGCACCTTCCGATGATGGTTAATTTCAGCGGTCTGGGCCGCCGTATGATGCGGGTTAGTCCGCCGCTTGCCGCACAAGCGTTCTCCGTGGCGCTGAAACACGCCGATGATGCGTTGATGAAGGAGGAGTGCCTTGCGCCTCCCGCCGAACTTTTCCTGGTCTCAGCGGCGATACATCTTGATCAGATTACGAGAACCGATTCCGGTCATCGATTACTTGAAAGATATGCAGAGAGGTACCCGAATTTCGTCGTCTTCAGACTCGCGGCTATTCGCCGGTATTTGAACACCGGTCGAGCTGGTGAGGCGCGTGATCTCGCACAACGACACTTCCCGATCGCTGTCGAGGAGGTCTTTAAGGGTGCTGAAGGGGTGATCCAACAGTTGCTCGAGGATCTCTAGTCGCCCTGATGTTCAGTTGAGTGTTGAATCGTTCGACCCTCGGCGGCGATATTCACCGGAGACCGGTTATTTTGAGCTTACAAGCCCATGGCGGGCGAGGTCTACAACCTCCGAGCCCGGCACTGAGTCTGACCTCGGAGCTTCGGCAGCTGTCCGAGTCCTAACGTCGACGAGGGTCGCCTTTGCTTCCGACATCCCGTTCACGATTACCCCGATGAAGAGGTTCAAAACGATCATCGTCCCCAGCAGGATAAAGCTTATGAAGTAGAGCGGTGCGCCGAGGGGAAACGATGAACTCTGCAGCTTCATCACATCGACCCACCCCTCAAGGGTGAGAATCTGAAACAAGGTGAGCATAGCAGTGCCGAGGGACCCAAAGTGTTCCGGATCGTTCACTGAAAAAAGACCCACCCCGATTATCCCGTAGATATAAAACACGAGCGAAAGAAGAAGGGCGACATAGCCGATCGAGGCGAAACTCCGCAATAAGGCTTCAACGAGAACCTGCAAGTTGGGGAGAAAAGATACCACCCGGAGCGCTCGAAGCACCCGGGCGAGTCGTGCGATCGCCGAGAGCCCACCCACCGCAGGAACGAAACAAAGAACGACAACGATAAAGTCGAAGAGATTCCACCCCGAAGCAAAAAAGCGGGGCCAGCGACCTCCATGAGCGCCGATTCGGAGGGCTAACTCCACCGCGAACGCCCAAACGATCCCGCGCTCGACCGAATGGAGTAAGTCCCCGTATTCGGCGCGGATGCTCGGGCTTGTTTCGAGACCCAGTAAGGCCGCGCTCAAAACGATCAAGCCGAGCGTGGATCCACGAAACCAGGTGGTCTCAACTAAACGCTGAAGCCTGAGAGTGGAATCAAATTGCGGACCCATGATGTTCCTTTTTTCGAACGGTCGCTCCAGAAGCTCTTATGGAGCTAAAAACTCTGCCATACCACGGGGTAGTTTCCCACATCTTTTCCGGGAAATGAACCCGCAGCTCTCAACATAACCGCCGACTCTTATCGCCTATGAGCGGGTGAGGGACTCTCATCAGCTCAGCGATTCTTGGTGTCATCTCGCCTGCCATCAACGTTCAGGATGCCGATTACTCACAAAGCCGGTCGAGGCTTAAGCCCCCTTGATAGAGCTGTCTCGAGTCGTTGCGGCGTCCCTGCAAAAGCCGATTGGAATAAACGCCCCCCTCGTGCAGCTCCCCCATCCTCGGGGGTTCCGCCGTATTCTCCCTCGAAGTAGTACTGAATCGGAGCCTTGAGCGACGCCGCCCCTCCGTGTTGAGTAGTCGGTCGCGATACCTGTGCACAAATCAGGTAACTTTAAGCCGTTGCACAACACTTCCCGGCTTCAATGCCTTAGAGCCTACTTTCAGTTGGGCCGATAAAGCCCCCTGCGAGGTGGAGCAAGCGACTCCTTTATGCTACATCCTCCGCAAATCCTGTCCGATCGGCAGTCTGCTCGTGAGCCCCGAGTCGGCGATAACCGATATCGCTTCGCCTCAATGCTCCTCCATCGGTGAGGTATCCGACAGTTTCCGACTCCTTCTCTCACGAGAATCCCTCCCATCGCCAGTGTTGGAGCGCCGTAGAATGCATTATAAGAGGAGAGGGAGCGGTAGTAGTTTCGACGTTCCCCGAGGCCCGATTAAGACGGCAGAGGATCGGTGAAGATATGAGTAGGGGAGATGTTCCAGCCTATTGGCAACAGGCTTGCAGAGACCTCGCTGCTCGTGACCATGTTCTCCGTGGGCTTATAAAAGAGTACCCCGATGCGCAGCTCCGCTCCCGCGGCTCCGCATTCGAAACGCTGCTCCGTGCGATCGTCGGGCAGCAGATCTCGGTTAAAGCCGCCCAGTCGGTTTGGACCCGCTTCGAAGCTGCGGTTAAAGACGTTTCCCCGACCTCAGTTTTAGATCTGTCTCCCCAAAAGCTGCAAAGCTGCGGCTTGTCCCGGCAGAAAGTGACCTATATTCGGGATCTCGCCGGCCACTTCGACTCCGGCGCGGTGAACCCCCGTCGATTTCGCGCGCTTGATGACGAGACCCTTATCGAAACGTTATGCGATGTACGCGGGATCGGCCGATGGACCGCGGAGATGTTCTTGATCTTTCATTTGCGTCGCCCGGATATCTATCCCCTTCAAGACATCGGCCTCATCCGGGCCGTCGAGCGCTGCTATCGCGATGGTAACCCGCTTAAGAAAGGCGAACTTACCGCCATCGGCGAACGCTGGCGCCCGTGGCGCACCGTGGCGACGTGGTAC
>JBJOHD010000175.1:0-3513 GCA_046047875.1 Pseudomonadota bacterium
CGGTGGTGGAGAGTCCCCCTGCATCGGAACCTGCCCCTGGCTCGGTGAGACAGAATGAAACCATATCCCCGGTCTCGGTGATCGGCCGGATAAAGGCATCTTTCTGCGCGGCGCTTCCACCGATCGCTATCGGCAGGAGGGCCAGATCGTTCGCCACCATCGAGGTGGTGAATCCAGCGCACCCCGCGGCGAGCTCCTCGACGACAAGGCAGGTATCGAAGACCGAGAGCCCGGTGCCGCCAAGCGCAGCGTCCTGAGCGATATTGAGCAGCCCGAGGGTGTGCGCCTTCTTAATAATATCTGCCGGGAACTCCGCCGTTTCGTCGAAGTGCGCCGCCACCGGGGCTATCTCTTGCTGGGCAAACCGACGAGCCTCTGACTGAAGGGCGACCTGCTCCTCGGTGAGGCCAAACGACTCGATGCTATCTTTCATGTTTTGTTAACCTCCCCTCAAGAACCGATTTAAAAAAAAAAGGACCGTGAGTTACGCAACTCCGGCCCCTCTTATCGTCGGAAAACAGTCCGCTTACTCGACGGTCTTCCTGTCTTCGCCGGTACGGGTGACCTCCTTCTCCATCGTTGCTGCGAGCCCACCCTTCGAGGCTGAGCCGAGCGATGTGGAAAGAGCCGAGGCTGCCTCCTCAAGGAGCGGAGTAAGAGACTCGATTTTTACCCGATACTGCGGGGCGAGGATCTCTATCGCGCCAACCACCTCGTTCTTCGAGCCCCGCACGACCCGAGCCATCGAGACGACATCCGCCTCGGTAGCTCCCCGGTCGATTATCTGCCCGCTGTTCCGAAGCTCGGTGAGCTGGCTCTTGATCGCGGCATCTTGCGGGGTGTTCGAGGCAAGGAGCTCGGCGAGAATCGCGTCGGAAAGCTGTGCTGTTAGGAGCCGGCCCGCGGCGTTCATCTTCGCCGGGAAAGAGACCGCTACCCGCGGAGCGACCTTCACCGGACGCTTCGACTCAACGCTGAGCGGGAACTGCACTTGGCCGTTCTGGAGAGTCGCGAGGCTTACAGTCTCGCCCGTCTTATCACTGAGGGCGCGGAGAATCGGCAAGGCCTTCGCTACGAGGGTGCTTTGAGCGAGGTAGGCTTGCCCGAGCTGGAGTGATTTTACCCCGAGTCGGTAATCCTCACTGTCAAAATTCTGCTCAACATAGCCACGGAGCTCGAGGGTGGCGAGGAGACGGAACACGTTGTTCTTATGGAGCTTAAGACGCTTTGACAGCTCGGTGACCCCCACTTCGGCCCCGGCTTTTGCCAGCTCCTCCAGTACATCGAGGGCGTGGGAAACCGACTGGATCATGTAATTAGCTTTTTCGCGCTTAACCATAAGGCCTCAAAAAAAACACCCAAAAGGAAACACCGCTTGAATATAGACAACCCCAGACCACCGAGCAACAAAATGTTTTGAAAAAACAGCTTGTTGTAATGCCTTGAGCAGCGTTTTAATAGAACATAATTCTAGCGTTGTATACCAGGTCGCCCCAGCTGCCGCAATCGTAAGATTGGAGGCTGGGTAATCGAAGACCGTTACCTAAGGAGCTCAGCTACGGTATATCGACCGGGCGGGCGACCGACGAGGAGCCGCCCGAGCCGCAGCGCCCCTTCGGCGAAGACCGCCCGGTCGCGCACCCGATGGGTTATCTCGATCCGCTCTGAGGCACCCAAAAAATAGACCGTGTGTTCACCCGGCACGTCTCCTCCCCTTAAGGAGGCGGTCCCGATCGATCCCGGCGACCGCTCTCCTCCCCGGGAACGATCTTCGGGCACGAGGTGTGAATCGCACACGGCTGAGAGGAATTGAGCGGTGCCCGATGGGGCATCCACCTTGTGTCGGTGATGGAGCTCAAAAACCTCAACATCGAAGTCAGGGCCGAGGATTTGTCGTGCTGATTTCACGAGCTCGCCCATGGCGAAGATTCCGATCGAGGTATTCGGAGCGATAAGACGCGGGGCGGTCATCGGAATCTGATCAATCTCGGCAAGTTGGGCAGCGGTATGCCCTGTGGTGCCGAGCAGGAGCGGGACCTTTCGATCGGCCGCACACCGAGCCACTTCAGCTGAGATCGCGGGGGCGGAGAAGTCCAAAACAAGCTCGGCGCCCTCAAGGGCCGGGCCGACCGCCGTTGATACGGCGATCCCTTCCCAGCTTCCACACGATAATTCGGCGGAACTCCCCACCACCACGCCGCTCAGGCGAAGATCGGTTGAGCGGGCGATGCCGCTCCGCAGGAGAGTTCCCATCCTCCCAGCGCCACCGACGACACACACCTTCGTCATAGCGCGAGGACTCGCTTCAGGAGCTCAATCGTTTGTGGTTCAGCCGGGGTGAGCGGCAGACGGGTGGTCGGGTATCGGATAAGCCCCTTTAACCACAGCGCCGCTTTGATCGGAATGGGGTTTGTCTCGGTAAAAACCGCCCGAGCGAGCGGGAGCATCTGAAGCTGCGCGTCCCGAGCGCCTCGCCACTCCTCTTTTAGCGCCGCCGCTGTGATCCGCACCACGAGAGCAGGGTCAACATTCGCCACAACCGAGACCGCTCCTACCCCACCGGATGCCATAGTAGCGTGGATGAGGGAATCTTCACCTGAGAGAAGTGCGATTCGGCTGCCGACCAGGGAGACTATGTCGAGAACCTGGTCGATCGAACCGGAAGACTCTTTGAGGCCCGCGATCAGCCCTTCATCAGCCAGTCGCCCCACCGTTTTGGGCAGCAGGTTGACTCCGGTTCGTCCGGGCACATTGTAGGCGATAATCGGGGTGTCCACCGCGGCGCGCACAGCGGCAAAATGGGCGAGAAGCCCGTTTTGGGTCGGTTTGTTATACGGCGGCGTAACGAGCAGGATTCCATCCACACCGACCGACTCAAGAAATGCTGCCAGCTCGACGGCGCGCTTTGTGCTGTTAGCTCCGATTCCAGCGATTACAGCTGCACGAGATCCCACATAATTTCGGGCGAAGCTAACAACGTCGCGATACTCATCCTCCGACAATGTCGCGGTCTCACCGGTCGATCCACAAACGACAACCCCACTCACCCCATGAGCGATCTGGAAGTCGAGGAGCTCCTTAAATGAATCGAAGTCAACCCTACTGCCGTCATCGGAAAAGGGGGTTACGATCGCGGGGAAGGTCCCCCAGAGGAGCTGATTGCCCGGAGCCATTCTCACAGATCTCCCAAATCCGCTGAGAGCGGCTCGTCAAAGAGGGAGTCGTCGAGCTTTGATATCGACCGCTGCGACACTCGGCTCTCAGCGCCGTTGTAGGCAACGGTCAAGGACTCGGAAACACGCCCCTCAGCACCCCCCTGATTTACCGGAACGACTTTGTAGGTGTAGCTCTGTCCAGCTGTCACCGCGGTATCACGGAAAGAGAACCGTGAGAGCGCGGGATCGGCCTTGATTCGCTGAGCGGCCCTTCCCTCTTTCCGGGCAGCTGCGCGAAGTTCGTCCTGCACCACAAGATGGGTGTCAGCGACGAATCCCGCTTCTTCGAAGAGCGCAG
>JBJOHD010000176.1:0-7775 GCA_046047875.1 Pseudomonadota bacterium
AGTGGCGATCCGTAACGCGAACGATGGTATCTCGACGATCGCTATTGCGGACTCAGCGCTCGGTGAGATCGGCAACGTTCTCTCGCGGCTTGCTGAGCTTGCTGAGCAATCTGCGAACGGCGTGTTCTCGGTTGTGCAGCGTTCTGCGCTGACGAACGAGTTCGTGGCGCTGAGCTCTGAAATTGAGCGTATCGCGACCGTCACGGAGTTTAACGGCGTTAAGCTCTTGTCGGGTAACAACAACCTGGTTCTCCAGGTAGGGTTTAACTCCGGGTCTCTCTCGCAGATCTCGTTTCAGGGTGTTCAAGGAACTCTCCAGGCTCTTGGCCTTGCGACAGCGGGTTCCTCGGCGCTGACCTACTCGATTAACGGTTCGACGATCGCGGATGGGCAATCGGCCTCACGTTTGGCGCTCGATGCGATCAATAACGCCATTAGCTCGCTGGCATCGACCCGCGGTACCCTTGGCGCGGTTGAGTCGCGGCTTAACGTGGCGATTACGAGCCTTACGGTGGCGCGGGAGAACTTCCTCGCCGCTGAGAGCCGGATCCGCGACGTGGACGTTGCGACCGAGGCGGCTGAGCTTACCCGGTTGGGTATTCTCCAGCAGGCCGGTGCTGCGGTGCTCGCGCAAGCGAATCAGCAGCCGAGCCTCGCCTTAAGCTTGATTCGGTAATCGCTAAAGGCAACACCGTTGCTGCCCGCTCCGAGCGGGGTCGGGCAGCACCGGTGCCACTCAACGCCTCGGTCGGTAGAGACTAACCGGAGACGGATGTCAAAGCAGACCGAAGGGGTGGTCCCGCCGAGCCGCGTAAAGGGCTCGGCACCCCCGGCGGCGCGGACGAACCGCGGGAGTGGAACAACAGATTTCAGGCCTCCTGCTTGAAAACCGGTCGGATGCTTGTTTACGCAGAAAGGATAAGCAGACGACCGAACCTCGCTACTTCTTTGGGCCTTGATATTTCTCGGAAGTCTGGGGCGGACGACCGGGGGTATCAAGGCCTTTTTTATCGGCTGCGATTCGTCGCCACCCCCTCTACACGATCTCCGGCGTTTCGTGCGGTTGGCTCCCCGCAGAGGTTATGACATCCTTACTTCGATGGCGGAGCGAAAGATCACCGGGTGGTTCAAGGGGGGCGCTTTTTGCTCCCGTGCCTCGTTCGGGGCGATCCCTTTTTTTGTGACCTTTTTTCTCGCGGGAACGGGGCTCGCTGGCCCGATTTATGTGATCGAGGAAGCGGGGGGGGTAAAGCGTTTTACGAACAAAGCCCCACCCCCGGGGGTGGCCGCGAAGGTCTTCACCGCGAAACGGCTCGGTTTTTCCGTTTACAAAGGGATCCCGGGCCGTAAAGCCCGACATACCGTCTCGAAGTACGAGGCCGCGATCGCTGTCGCCGCGAACGCCCACAGGGTGCCGATTCCCCTCGTAAAAGCGGTTATGCACGTTGAGTCGGCGTTTAACGCCGCGGCGATATCCCGCAAGGGGGCGATGGGGCTCATGCAGCTGATGCCGGAGACCGCCCGAGATATGGGGGTAAAAAGCCCCCTCGATCCTACCGAAAACATCAGGGGTGGTGTAAAGTACCTAGCGTTCCTCCTCTCCCGGTACGGGGGCGATAAGGTTAAATCTATCGCCGCCTACAACGCCGGTCCGGGGGCGGTGGATAAGTACGGCGGTATACCCCCGTTTGCGGAGACCCGTCAGTACGTCCGAGATGTGCTCTTCATGGAGGGGGAGTACGCTCGAAAAACGTCACCCCGAAAGCGATAAAACGCGTGGTTAAGCGGATCCCTAATTGGCTCACCTATCTCCGGCTGGCGCTGACCCCGGTGTTCGTCCTTTTGATGGTGGAGCCGAGTCCGTGGATGGTGTACGTCGCTACGGGGATATTCATCGTCGCTGCAATTACCGACCTTTTTGACGGGATACTCGCCCGCCGCCTCGGCGCGGTCTCCGATGCAGGGAAGCTGCTCGATCCGGTGGCCGATAAGATATTGGTCATGGCAGCGCTCGTGATGTTGGTGGCGCAGCGCTCCGAGGTGGACGGAACCCCGTGGGTCCCGGGGTGGATGGTGGTTTTAGTGCTCGCTCGGGAGATCTGGGTCACCGGGGTGCGGGCTCTTGCGGCGAGTCGGGGGGTTATCGTGGCTGCGGGGATGGCTGGTAAGGTCAAAAGCAGCTTCCAGATGGTGGCTATCGTCCTCCTTCTTCTTCACGACTATCCGGTCGTTATCTTCGGTTTATCGATGCCGAGTCAGATCCTTGGGCTCAATGCCCTCCTCCTATCGATTATATTGTCGTATTGGGGTGCGATCGATTATACCCTCGCGGTATTCGGGGGGGATGGTGAGGGCGATCGACCAGCCCCGGCGCCCTAGTTCCAAGTTTTCCGCAAAAAGTCCTTATTCCAAAACGATTCTAGGTGTACTAGAGTTTGTTTAATTTAGTTAAAATTACGACGTGTCTCTTCGCTCGTTTCGAGAGCGGGGCGTGGAGCGCGACGGTGTTCAAAAAGAAGAAGTACCATGCGGGTCTCACGAATCGAGATATTCGGCTTTAAATCTTTTATGGATAGGCTCGTCCTTCCGTTGGAAGGGGGGGTGACCGGTGTGGTCGGGCCCAACGGGTGTGGTAAGTCGAATATCGTTGATGCGCTGCGTTGGGTGCTCGGGGAGACCCGCGCGAGCTCGCTCCGTGGAGGGGTGCTCGAGGATGTCATTTTTAACGGCACCGACAAGCTGCGACCCCTCGGACTCGCTGAGGTAACGCTGACACTGCGTTCGAATGAGGCGAACTTCTTTGCTGATCTCGTTTCCCCTGCCCTTGAGGCGGAGTTTCTAGCTGCTGATGTGGCGATTGAGGAGGCCGATGCGCCGATTACTCCGGTAACCCCGGAGGAGGGTGGTGTCGGCGAGTCGTTGCCGACGGCGGCGGAGGAGGTCTCCGCGGAGCGCCCGAAGCTCACCGTGATCGAGGGGGCGTTAAGCGAGAGCGTCGGAGCGGCTGAAAGTCCCCAGCAAGCAAGCGCCGAGGCGCCGGCTGAGGAGAAAGAGGGGGTGTCCCCAACTCTCCTAACCCGGTTCGGTTGGCTAAAGTCGGTGAACGAGGTGCAGATCACCCGTCGACTCTATCGAAGCGGAGAGTCTGAGTTCTTCATCAATCGGGTCGCCTGTCGTCTTAAAGACCTCAAAGATCTCTTTCGAGCGGTCGGGCTCGGTGCGCGGGCCTACACGATCGTAGCGCAGGGGGAGGTCTCGCGGATTGTGACAGCGAAGCCGGAAGAGCGTCGCCTCATCATCGAAGAGGCGGCGGGGGTGCTCGGGTTCCGCGATAAGATCGGCGCCGCTTCTCGGCGACTTGAGGAAACCGGAATAAACATCTCGCGGCTCGATGATCTCGAGAAGGAGGTCGGTCGTCAGGTTGCGGTCCTGAAGCGCCAAGCCGCTCGAGCGGAGGCCCGTCACGAGCTGAAGGCCCGGATCGCGGAGCTCGATAAGGCGCTCCTCGCCGAGCGGTTTGCTGCGCTACGGGAGCGTGGGGAAGCTGCGCAGAAGTTAAAAGTGCAGGGGCAGCAGCAGGAGGAGATCGCGGATGCCGCGTTAAAGGCGGTGCAGGCTCGCGAGCAGGCAGCACGTGCGGAGCTGATGTCGGTTGACGTCGAAAGCGATGAGCTGCGCGGAAAGATCGATACGCTCCGTGAGGAGTTGAACGGGCGGGTGCGTGAGCGCGCCGATAGGCAAGCGCGCATTAACGAGCTTCGGGCGTTTGCGCTTGCGCGGGGAACGGAGATTAAACGGCTTGAGGAGCGCCGCGCCACGTTGGCAGGTCGTCACGGCGAGAGCGAGCGGGAGATCGCCGAGCTCAAGTCACGCGAGGCGGCCCTTGAGGAGCAGATTAAGGCTGCGGAGGGTTCAAACGAGGAGGACTTGAGAAACCTCGGAGCGGAGCTCCACCGGCTCCGTGAGGCGCTTCGCACCAAGGAGCAGTCGGTGCGCGAGGTTCGTGACCGGCTCATCTCACGCAAGGCATCTCTCCAGTCGATCAACGAACAGCTTATCGCCGCGTCCCCGGTAACCCAGCTTCGAAAGACCCTCGGCGAGAAGCGGGCGGAGATCTTGGCCGGCTTCAAGGCTGGGCTTTTTGTTGATGGGCTCACCGTCCCCTCGAAGTACTCCCGGGCTGTACAAGCGGTGCTCGCTGAGAAGGGGGAATTCCTCGTCTCTGATCGCTCGGCCGAGATAGCACGCACGTTTATCGCGGAGGTTGTTGATAAGGGGGGTAGTCACAAGGACGGGGTAGGACTCGGTGTATTTCGGGCGGGGGAGTGCGAGAGAGGCGCGACCCCCGATCTGCCGTTTCCGCGGGTGCTTGAGATCGTTGAGGTGACCCCGGAGTGTCGGCGTGCGGCTGAGCGGGTGTTTCATGGAACGTATGTAGTTGAGACCCTCGATGCCGCGCTCGATTTCTTTGGCGGGGTGGAAAGCGCACCCGGGGTGACGTTAGTCACCCTCCAGGGGGATATCCTCACCGACTACAGCTTTTACAGCATGCGCCACGATGGCGGCCTTGTGCAGTTAAAGGGGCGTGCCCGTGAGCTCGAGGTGCAGATCGGCGAGGATGAGGCGATTCAGGGTGTCCTCCACGGTGAGCGGGAGGCGCTCGTCGCCGCGATTCAAGCGGCGGAGCAGAAGCATACCGAGGCCCTCCGCGAGAGCCGGGCGAGGCAGGCCCATGCGCGGGAGCTCAGTAATCAGCAGGGGAACGTTCGGGGGCGCTTGCAGGCGATGATCCGCACCGTCGATCAGTCTGCGCAGGATCTTTTGAAGGTCGCTCAGCAGATCAAGGAGGCTGAGGCGCGGATCGAGGAGCACCGGGTGGAGGAGGCGCGCATTCAGGCGAGCCTTCAGGAGCTGCTCCAAGAGAACGATGCCCCGATACAGGCGGAGCTTACGAAGCTTCGTGAGGCCTCGCAGCGGGTCGATGAGGTGCGTAAGCGGGGACACCATACCTTGAGCGGGCTCAACCAAGAGCTTGAGGCGGCGCGACGGGAGCTTGATGGGGCCCGGACCAAGGTCTCCGAAGGGGACCTCGGTCTGCAGAAGGTTGAGCTCGAGCGGGCGAGCATCCGTGAGCGTGCTCTCACCGATTACGGGGATGAGCTGGTGCAGAGCTTGGATCAGGTCTTGGCCTCCGGGGAGGTCGTTCGACTCGATGAGAGCACCCTCGCCGAATACGCCGATGAGGCTTCGAAGTTGAAGTCGCGTATCGCTCGAGAGGGAGAGGTCGATCCGACCTCGATCGAACGGTACGCCGAAGAGAATAAGCGGCTCGAAGATCTTTCGAGGCAGAAGGGTGATCTCGAGGCGGCAGCTCAAACGTTACAGCGCACGATCGACCGGCTTACCGAAACTTCGCAGCAGCGCTTCGTGTCGATGTTTGAGGCGGTGCGGCAGAACTTCACCCGGCTCGTGCCCCGTTTGTTCGGAGGTGGAAAGGCGGATCTTGAGCTTTTAGATCCCGCTCGGCCGCTCGATTCCGGTGTGGAGATCATCGCCCGACCCCCTGGAAAGAAGCTCAAAAGTATCGAGCTTCTCTCGGGTGGCGAGAAGGCGTTATGCGCGACCGCGCTTATCTTTTCGATATTCCTTGAACGGCCAAGCCCGCTGTGTGTGCTCGATGAGGTCGATGCGCCCCTCGACGAGGCGAATCTTACCCGGTTCTTGGCGCTTATTAAGGATATGAGCGCGCGGACCCAGTTCCTTATGATCACGCATAATAAGCTCTCGATGTCGGTATCGGACAACCTCGTGGGGGTGACGATGCAGGAGCCGGGTGCCTCGAAGATGATCAGTGTTTCTTTACAGGAAGCGTACAGTCAGGTAGCGTAGTCGATCAGAGATAAGCTCTCGATCTGATTTAGTTTAAGGTTCCAGCGGGTGAGCCCCTTTGGGTGTCAGCCGGGGAGCGTGACCGTATGGATTTTACCTGATGGAAGAAAGCACCCCGTCCGTGACCCTTATGGATCGGCTGAACCAACTGTCGCTCGACTACGGGACCGGAAATTGGGCGGCGGATTTTAGCCTCATCATGTTGTGCATCTCCCTGGTGGCGCTCCTCTGGGGACTTTTTGCTCTCGCTCGGACGCGCCGCTCGGTCTCTCCGGGTCCGAGCTCAGCGGGGATCGCCGATCGAGCAACGGTAATGGGTGGCCGGCTCGAAAAATTGGAGCACGCGCTCAACGACACCCGCACCGAGGTGCTCCGGGCGGTTGAGATAGCGCGGGGAGAAACTCGCACGTTGCGCGCTGAGGTGCATGAGCTGCGCGCCCGTGTGGGTGGCGGCGAGCCATCCTTAGAGGTGGTCGCTCCGTTTGAGGACCTCGCCACGGAGGAGCCATCGGCGGCACCGGCAGAGGAGGTGCTAGTTCCGACGGACGAGGGTACGGCTCCGATCGCTCCATCGATCCCGGTAGCTGAGGCCCCAGAGGCGCCGGAGAGCCTTTCAAAACGACTTTCCAAGTCGCGTATCGGGCTTTTCGAGCGGATTAAAAACGTCTTTGGAGGAAAACCGAAGCTCGATGAAGCGATGATCGAGGAGCTTGAGGCGCTTCTCGTGGGGAGCGATCTCGGGGTATCCACGGTGCGCAGCTTAATCGCTGAGATTCGTGGGGAGGTTTCTCGGGGAGATGAGGTAAGCGAGGGGGCGCTCATCGCCGCGCTCAAACTTAAAGTTCTCGGCCTTCTCGAAAAGAATGCTCCGCTAAATCCCGCTATCCGGCCGCTTCGGCGAGATGGCGAACCCCTCGTTGTCATGATGGTGGGGGTGAACGGCGTTGGGAAGACCACCACCACAGCGAAGCTCGCCGCGCAGTGGCGCGAAAGTGGGGCGAAGGTGCTCATGGTAGCGGCGGATACCTTTCGGGCGGCAGCGGTGGAACAACTTGTTACTTGGGGGGAGCGTATCGGGGTGCCGGTCGTTAGCGGGGCTCCCGAGGCGAAGCCGGGGACGGTGGTTTTCGATGCCTTGACCCGGGCCAAGACCGAGGGTGTTGATGTTGTCATCATCGACACAGCGGGGCGACTCCACACCAAGGCGAACCTGATGCAGGAGCTTGAAGGGGTGAGAAATATCGCCGAGCGTCAGATTCCGGGCGCTCCCCACGAAACCGTTTTGGTTGTGGATGGCACTACCGGCCAAAATGCGATCGCTCAGGCGCGTGAATTTAACGGGGCGGTTCCCCTTACCGGGCTTATCGTGACGAAGCTCGATGGAACTCCGAAAGGGGGGGTCGTTGTGGCGATAAAGAGCGAGCTCGGGGTGCCGGTGCGCTACATCGGGGTGGGGGAGTCCCCGGAAGATCTCCGGCCCTTCATCCCCCAGGATTTCGTGGAGGCGTTGTTCGATACAACAGATATCGATGTTGGCGGGGTATCCTCCGCCCACGGCGAGGTTCGTCGGCGTCGGAGAAGAGATACTCAGGCGTATGATTAAACGGAGCCTCGTCTTCTCGCTGCTGTGGTTACTCCCCTGTGCGGGTCACGTGGCGGCCCAGTCTCCTGTGGTTGCGGGAGATATCCTCACAGCTGAGGCGTCGATTCCGACGCCAGCACCTCGGGCGACTATCTCTCCGATAGATTTTGATTCGGATTTTACAGTGAGTATTCCGAAGGGGCTCTCCGGGCGGATGAGCTTCTCAGCGAAGGTGCGCGAGCGGGATAGGATACTCGTACTCGATCTCGATGGCCGGCGTATTACCCCCCTCGTTGAAGGGGAG
>JBJOHD010000177.1:0-3769 GCA_046047875.1 Pseudomonadota bacterium
GTTGACCCGAGCTCAAACGCTCGAAGGTACGGCTCAAACTATCGGTTGCGGTCGCAAGCCGGCGCTGAGCCTGTAAAGATGCAATATTAGAACCAACTGTAACAGCCATGACAACTCCTCCATGAGGCCCCGGTTCATCACCTCTGTCATCCGTGAAGAGGCACGTGCCGCCGGCGAGCCGACAACGCGATTACACAGCGACGAACAAAGACCGAACTACCAATGTCACCCCCTCCTGCGAGAGAGAGGGATCGCAACATCCAACAGCACATCGAGAATCAATTCCCAGGTGCCAAAGCTTCTGAACGGAGAAGTGCTGAAGAAACTTGAGGTGAAAAAACAGCGCGGTGCAGGGAGGGGAAGATACAAAATAGGTTCGGAGGAGATTCAGGCACTTAGTTTGCCTAGAACCTGACCTCCCCCGAACCTTGAGAGAAGTAGCGAGGTACTAAATTTAGCACCCCTTACGGGTATTTTTCCGAATCGTCGAGCTCGTCTAACAAGAAACCTAGCTACCGACGGAAGAAGATTCATCGCTGAATCGCGCTTCCGCTCCCCCCGTTTCGTGCGCCGGCCGAGACCTGCAGGGACTAAGCCGGCCGCACACGGGGTTTTACAGCTTATCGGCCTATCAGACTGAGCGCGAGGCTCGGCTGCTGGTTGGCCTGAGCCAACACCGCAGAACCCGCCTGCTGCAAGATTCCGAGTCTGGTCAACTCGGCAGCCTCTCCAGCGACATCGACGTCGCGGATACGGCTCTCTGCAGCGAGGAAGTTCTCGCGCGCCACCGTGATGCTGTTAATCGCGACTTGGAGCCGCGACTCGGTCGCACCAAGGGTACCGCGGGTCGAGGCGAGCGAGCTGATCGCGTTATTGATCGCATCGAGCGCCAACCGCGACGAGGACTGCCCCTCAGCGATATCGGTACCGGTAATCGAGTAGGTCAGCACCGAGGAGCCGGCTGTCGCCAGACCGAGCGCTTGGAGCGTACCTTGGACACCGTTATACGATATCTGCGAGAGCGAACCGGAATTGAACCCGACCTGGAGCACCAGGGAGTTTCCACCCGAGAGGAGCTTAACGCCGTTGAACTCGGTCACGTTCGCGATACGCTCGATCTCGGACCCGAGGGCCACGAACTCGTTCGATAGCGCGGAACGCTGCTGAATCGAGAACACGCCGTTCGCCGATTGCTCAGCGAGCTCCGCGAGACGCGAAAGAACGTTACCGATCTCACCGAGCGCTGAATCCGCAATCGCGATCGTCGAGATACCGTCGTTCGCGTTACGAACCGCCACGGTGGCTACACGGGATTGCGCGCGGAGGTTGTCCGCAATCGCAAGACCGGCAGCGTCGTCGCTGGCGCGGTTAATTCGCTGACCGGAGCTCAAACGCTCGAAGGTCCGCGACAAAGCATCGGTGGATAAGGCCAACGTACGTTGGGCCTTAAGAGACGAAATGTTACTACCAACAGTAATAGCCATGTGTCTTCCTCCTTGAAAGAAACCCGGATGCCATGGTCATTCCTTTGACCGACATGCAAAGCTCCGTGGCGTTAGGCTTGCGCCACGAACCGGATTTGTTGACACGGCCGCTTCGGTTCAGATGCGGAGTGGGCACCCCGCTTCTTTACCTCCTCGACCGCTTGAAAACTTCACGAACGCTAACTTCTACTGACTGATTACGGAGGAACGTCGAAATCTCTTGAGATGAATTTAGCCGCGGATCCTTAAGTTTTTAAGACGTCCTCAAAAAAACAGCTGTTTCAATATGTTAGGACTGACTTGCGCCGCCTCATCCCGCGCTGATGGCCGCTCCGATCTAGTTTTTTTTGGAGCCCTCCCCTTCCGTTCTCGTTCGGTGAATACTGAGGTGGATGAACACCGAACTCGGGCCGATCTCAGTCTGCATCATCGCGCGCAACGAGAGCGCCACGATAGCTCGCTGCCTCGAGAGCGTTTGTGATGTCGCGCATGAAATAATCGTCGTTGATACGGGCTCCTCCGACGAGACCCCCGCAATCGCCCACCGTCTCGGCGCGCGGGTTGAACGCTTCACGTGGTGTGACGACTTCTCAGCGGCACGCAACTTTTCACTCTCTCTCGCAGCTCATCCGTGGATTCTCGTTCTCGATGGGGATGAAATTCTCGCCCCCGGACAAAATTCACGCCTCCACCAGCTCACGGCTCGCGAAGAGGTGTTCGGGTATCGGTGTGCTATTCGAAATCAACTGCCGGACGGCTCGGAGTTTATCTCCCAAGTCGTGCGTCTCTTTCGGAACGACCCACGCATTCTTTTTTCGGGACGGGTGCACGAGCAGGTGGAAACCTCGCTGGCTGCGGTGGGGCAGCGCGCCGCGCCGAGTGATCTCACGATCCTCCACTCCGGCTACGCACGCGATGAAGCAACGAATCGCGCGAAAGCGGAGCGCAATATCAAGGGGCTCCTCCTCGATCTCGACGCCGAGCCTACGAATCTCTTTCTCGCGGTGAAGATCGGGCAGCTTTATCTCACCCTCAATGACCGGGAGCGAGCACTTGAGTATCTGAAGCGTGGGGCGGCGATCTCTGACCCCGCTCTCGCAGCGGAGAGCTATAATACCATCGCGGGCATCCACCTCTCCGAGCAGCGCTTTGAACCAGCGCTTCGGGCGTGCGCCCAATCGATCTCACTGATTCAATATCAACGGATGGGATATATCCTCCTGAGCCAGATCCTCCGCGCGATGGGACGACATAACGAGGCGAACGCGCAACTCCTCATCGCGCGCTCGATGAACGGTCCAACCCAGCTTCACGCCGATCTTCCGGAGGTATCGAGTTAAAGTAACCCTAAGGGGACGGCGGAAAGCTCAAACGCTCTCCCCAACAACGACGCGGCAACGGCCGCACTTGCTTCGTACGAAAAGTTCACACCCAAACGGCAGCGAACCGAGCACAATGCACCCCACTATGAGCGGTGAGGCGAGCGAGAGCACCGTCCCCACGAACCCAATAAGCGCGGCGCTCGACGCCACCTCAAGCCAACGCCCGAAACTAAGCCGCACCACAATATAGCGGGCGAGATAATGGTAGGAGCGGCACGAGGGACAAAGACACCGTTTCATCAACATCGACACGAACTCTAAAGTTTGGAATTCTATAGTGTTATGGCCACTTCCCCATCCGATGTGCCTCCCCCACGGCGATCTGCGTCCCGTTGCAGCCATCCCAAAGGTTCCGTATACTTCCGACTACGACCTGAAGCGGTTGTCGAAAATCCCGGTAGCGGGGTTGTCGGTCGATCAACATCTTTCATCTGGTCCTAGGTTCAGGAAAGCCGTAACGGAGTTAAATATGCGTAAACTCGTCGCCATCATCGCCTTCGCCGCACTCTTCATCGGGTGCTCTCAACCTCTCAGCAATCGCGAGAAGGGTGTCCTCACCGGAGGAGCTCTCGGCTCCGGTCTCGGTGCGATCATCGGTAACCAGGTGGGGAGCACCGGCGCTGGAATCGCCATCGGCGGCGCCGCTGGCGCGCTCGCGGGAGGGCTCATCGGAAACGAGAGTGATGTGCAGGAGAGTCGGACTGCTGAGCAGGATGAGCGTCTCCGTCGCCAAGAGCAGGAGCTCCGCCGGCAGCGCCGCGAGATCGAGGCGCTCCGCCGCGAGCAAGACAAGGAGGCTGGTTACTAGTGGTTCGACCATTAAATTCATTCACCTGCAAGGTACTAGAATTTATGCTCACCACTAGTCCTCAGTTAGTTTTTCACTCCGCAGGAGTGAAAAAA
>JBJOHD010000178.1:0-10181 GCA_046047875.1 Pseudomonadota bacterium
GGTCGTTCCCCGGGTGTCTATTCAGACGATCGGCGGGCGACGGGAGATCGCGTTTGATCCTGAATTCGACCCGAAGCGTGCCTCGGTGCTCCCGTGCATAGCGAGTCCGAATCGGATCTCGGAGGCACTTCTTGAGTCGCTGCAGATAGCCGATTTCTCCGATCTTGAGCGGAAGCCGACCGAGCGGCTCGCCCGAAAATCATCGCTCGAGACGCTCAATACCCTTAAGCGCGTTTGGGACGGAGCCGCTCCCCTTGTCGATAAGCAGTTTCGCATCCTGGTGGTCGGGAGAGGTGATCACGCTGTCGACCCACGGTACGGTGGGTGTGAACTCCCCGAGGGAGCCCGTGGAAAACTTCTCGTGGTGCGACGGGCGTACGAGGAGGATCCGGGAGAGGCCTTAAAGCGGGGAACCAGGGTGCCCCCGCGGGAGCTTCAGCTCCAAGTTTTTGACTCGCCGGGGGCGGTGCTCCGGCGAATCCACCACCTGGGTGCTGGATATGTCCGGGAGCTCGAAGCTTTGAAGGAGATCCACGGGCGGCTTAAACAGGTTCACGGTACGCTAACTCCGTGGTCCGAGCTCGATGCCGGTGAGCGCCGTGAGGTGCGGCGAAAGCTTGCCCTTACAGTAGCGCATACCCTTGAGCAGCTGCAGAGCGCCCTTGATTACAGCAAACAACGGGCCGCGGAGCTTATCGAAAAGACGACGCTCTCCGATAGTCGCTCGCGGGATAATCCCCCGCGAGTGCAGCTCCTGCTGATGCGCTCGATCGAGAAGATTATCGATCGCCTTGAGCGGGCCCGCTCGAAGGAGGGGTTCGTGCGGATCGACGAACGGGCTGTTGAGGGTTTGATGCTTGAGTCCGATCATCTTCTTCGTGACTACGGCCGGCAGATCGCGGCCGCCGCCCCGAAACTTGAGCAGCGCCATCTCCTTTTCAGTGACCGGGTTACCCCGGCGCAGGTCCCGGTGCAGCGTGGAGGCTTCATCCGCTCGCTTGGGCTCGATCCTCAACCGCTCAAACGGCTTGAGGTTTCGCCCTATCGGGAGTTCGGAGCAGCGCTCGGTGCACGTTACCTCGAACTCACCGCGGCGATTACCGCGCGCGATCGGGCGGGGGCTAAGGACGCACTTGTGAAGATGCACGTTGTGGCGAAGCTCTATCTCGTCGCCCGCGAGGTTGAACGGATGAAGATCCGTATCGCCCGGGATCCGGAGACCACCTTCGAGGGGATCCGTAATGCGGTGGCAGGAGCGCTCCAGTTGTTCGACGAGCGCGATCCTCGCACCGGCGTAGTCACGACCCGGCTCTTCGCCGATCGGCATATCCCCGCCCTCGATGAGCCGTTTAACGAGGTTCGTTCCGGACTGAGTGCGGTGCTCCATGAGGTGGAGGCGGCTGGACTGAAAAAATTCGGCGGCCAGCTTTCGAAGGAGGAGGAGGGTGAGCGGCTCACGGAGCTTCGCTCCGCGCTCGACCGATTCGGGCGAGGGGGCAGCTGCGATCTCATCGGCGCTCTGGGCCGGCTGCCGTAGAGCATCCTGAGCTCTTCAGTACATCCCTTTCCGGGAAATCAAACGATATCGAGGCAATCCTCAACGGCTTTGCGAAAAGCGCGAAACAGGAGGTCTAACTCGGATGCCGGCAGCCCTCGGAGTTCGGGGCCAGCGATAAGTTTCAAAACCCCGGTGTGCCGCTGTTCGCCGAGCGCTCCGGTTATCGCGCTCCCGTCACGGAGCGGATCGTGCGAGGTCTCTCGGAGAAAAGTGATGGTGATAGGATCGGTCGACACGCCGTTCAATCGGAACGTCGGATAATCAACCGGGCGGAGATCCCCCGCGGTGAAGTGGGGTTTCAGAAGATCGGTATCTATCTCATGCAGGAAGACGCAGCCGCTCTTAAATCCGAGCGTTGGTGCGATCGAATTGAGGAGCGCCGCTATCGCTGAGTCGCGCCGGCCTCCGTCGATCGAAACGTACAAGTTCCGGAATAAGTCTTGAATCCCCTCGGGGCACCGCTGTGCAAAGAGATTGGCCCGAAAACCAGACGCGCTGCGAGGAGCGTCGATCGACGGGGAATCCACGATCTCGGGGGGGAGATTAAAGATCGGGGGTTCGACAGCAAGATACACCCGAGCGTTGTAGGCGAGTGCGTCCCGAAGCTTGAGCAGGGCGCCGCTCCCTGCGAGGCGCTCAACCGTCGCGCGAACTTCAGGCCACCGCTCCAGGGCCCCGGGATATGCGGCGGGCTCGGTGCATTGCGCCACCGCCTCTCCGAGAGAGCACACCTCATTCAGGCGATCTCCGCCTAAAAGCAGCGCGCCCTTCGCCCTGTCGTACGGGGTTTTATCCCCCATTCCGCGGAGGAGCTCCGGTGAGAGCCCCCACCGTTGGGCGATGGTGAGACCGAGGAGGGTGGGGCTGAACCCCAATATCTTCTCGACGATCGAATCGAGCGAGGCATCCCGCCGCACAAGGGTCAGAGCACGGCGGTAGACCTGCGGATAGTTCCAGGCGATGAGCGCATTTCCGACTTGGCGAAAGAGGGCGCAGCTGTAGGCGCTCTCTGGATTCACATCGAAATGCGCCGCGAGGAGTTCTGCGCTCGAGGCGCTGACAATCGCATGCCGGATCCGCGCGTTGTTGAGGGCGATATCGACCCCGGCTGGAGAGGGGCCGCACCTTTCCGCCGCGTGACGGAGTATCTGAGAGAGGTCCTCCGGCGAGGCACGCCGCATCAACTCAAGGGGCGCGCTATCGAGAAGGGCTGCAGAGTCGCTGAGACTGAGCTTGCGGGAGAGATGAAGCGCGGTAAAAGCGAAAACCGAGAAGTCGCTTTTGATGGTCTCCACCGCGCCGTTCTGATCCGGTATCTCTTCGGCGAGGGACGTGAGCGCTGCTTCAGCCATGGCGCGGCTCCCCGGGAACCAGGCGTCTGTAGCGAAGTCGGCTGCGAGGTTAAGGTGTCCCCGCCTCGATAGGGTTTGAGTTGATGCCCGCATGATACCTAGAAGTTCCCGTTTCTCCCGTGGTGCTCCACCTTGGGTAAGTCGGCGTTTTGGCGAGTTATATTAAGTACTTTTCATCTGCTCTGCGGCTTCGGAGACTAGTCTTAATTTATTGAAATTTTTCGATATTTACGCAAACCTGGGGGGTATGTTGGAAATAGTCACGTGTCCGGTCACCCCGTTTATGCAAAACGCGCGAATCCTCTTTGAAAAGGGGGGGGCCACGGCGGTCGTGATCGACCCGGGGGGGGACGTCGAGATCCTCCTACGGGAGCTCGCCGCCCGAAAACTCAGGTGCGCCGAGATCTGGCTCACCCATTCCCACCTCGATCACTGCGGGGGGGTGCGCCGGCTTAAGGAGATAACCGGAGCGACCCTTCTTGGACACCCCGCAGAGGCGATGATGCGGAGCAGGGTGGTGGATATCGCGGCGATGTACGGTCTCCCCGGGAGCGACCTTGAGAACTGCCCCGAGCCTGAGCGGATGATCGAAGGAGGGGAGGGACTCACGCTGGGGAGCGAGTCGTTCGAGGTGCTTTTTACCCCCGGCCATTCTCCGGGGCATCTCTGTTTCTACAATCGGAGCAACGGTGTCCTCCTCGCGGGGGACACCTTGTTTCAGGGGTCGATCGGCCGGACCGACCTTCCGGGTGGCGATCTCGACGTTCTTATGGACAGTATTAAGGGGGTGCTTTTAAAGCTTCCTCCGGAGACGCGAGTGCTCCCCGGGCATGGGCCGGAGACGACGATCGGCGAGGAGTCGAGGAGCAACCCGTTTATCGTGGGTTGAGCTGAATTTGGGGGGGGGGTCGGGACATCGCTAGTCCTTCGACAAATAAGTTTTTCACTCCCGCGGAGTGAAAAACTAACTCAGGACTAGTGGTGAGCATAAATTCTTTTACCTTGCAGGTGAAAGAATTTAATGGTCGAACCTCTAGGTGTTCGCACGGAGGATAAGCTGGGTAAAAATCGGGACGGTCCTTATGGTTGATCAATCAACAGCGGAGAAGCGGAAGATTTTGCTTGGGGTAAGCGGCTCGATCGCTGCGTACAAGAGCGCTGAACTCGCCCGCCTTCTTGTTTCGCGTGGGTACGAGGTCCGGGTCGTCATGACCCCGGCAGCGACCGAATTCATCACCCCGCTGACGCTCCAGTCGGTGACCGGCCATCCGGTGGCGCTCTCGTTTTGGGAGGAATCGGCGGTGAAGGGGATCGGCCACATTCAGCTCGCCGATTGGGCCGACGCGATGGTGATAGCGCCGGCGACGGCGGACACTCTCGCGAAGCTTGCGGCGGGATTCGCTGAAAATTCGTTGTTAGCGATGGCGCTCGCCACCAAAGCGCCCTTATTGGTTGCCCCGGCGATGAACGTCAATATGTACGAGCACCCAGCCACTCAAGAGAACATCGCGCTTCTAAGGAAACGGGGGGTCTGGTTTGTTGACCCGGAGGAGGGGGCGCTCGCCTGCGGGTGGAACGGGACGGGACGGCTCGCCGATCCGGAGGAGATTTTTCATCACGTTCGGAAAGTAGTCTCGACCCACGATCTTCGCGGCAAGCGGATCTTGATCACAACCGGACCGACCCGCGAGCCGATCGATCCGGTGCGATTCCTCTCGAATCGCTCCTCGGGGAAGATGGGGATGGCGCTGGCGCGGGAGGCGTTTCGGCGGGGTGCGGAGGTGACTCTCGTGCACGGACCTGCGCAGGTGAAGGTTCCCGGGGCGGTGGAGTGTGTTCCTATTAACACCGCGGATGAGATGTATGAGACCGTGATGGGGCGGGTGTTCGGCGATGGAGAAAGCCCCGATATCGTCATTATGGCGGCGGCGGTCGCCGATTTCAAACCGGCCGAGGTTGCGCCGATGAAGATTAAAAAGAAAGGGGCCGCTCCTGCCCCCCTCGAGCTAGCCTCGACCCGCGATGTCTTACTCGACCTCGGTCAGAAACGGGGAGATGGGCGCAAACCGATCCTCGTTGGATTCGCCGTTGAGACCGGAGATCTTGAGGAGCTTCTGGTCCATGTCCGCGATAAGTTGAAACGAAAGAGGGCCGATATGATCGTCGGAAACCTCGCCGCCGATGCCTTCGATCTCGATACCAACCGGGTCTGGCTCGTCGACCGGAACGGCCGTCAGGATGAGGTGGCAACCTCGTTCAAAAGTCGGGTGGCGAATCGGATCCTCGATGCCGTCCTCCGGCTCGAATGATTCAGTCGGAATTACGGAACGATGAACTCGCCGCTTGATCTCCTCGCATTCTTCGATTCAGCCGCTCCGCTCTATCCGGGAGGTGTGCCGCGCAATGCTGTCGCTGCCACGACGTCGGGATCGACCGCTGACTCTTCGGTCCATCACCACGGTTCCCCAGATGCGGCGCTTCTCTTCGCCGGGTTCGCCGCAGATGAACGGTCACTGCTCCACGGTGAAACGGGGGAGCTTCTCGCTGCGGCTATCTCGAAGGGGCTGAAGCTTGAGCCGCAATCGGTCGGCTTTGCTGCGTTTGGTCCTGAGGCCTCGGCAGAGGGGTTCCGCCGCGCGAGTGCGGCGTTCTCACCCCGGGTAGGGGTAGCTTTGGGGGCGAGGGCAGCTCAGGTCGTCGGGATCGCCCCGGTGCGGGGAGAGTGGGTGGAGCATCAGGGGTGTTGGTGGCGGGTGACCGTTGAGCCTGAGCTCGTGCTCAAGGATGCGGGGCAGAAAAGGGTCTTTTGGAACGATCTACAAGAGGTGTCGAAGAAACTCGGCGCGCCGGGAGGTCAAACACGATGAAGTATCTGCGATACACAGCTGTGCTCTCGGCGGTCCTCTTTGGGCTTATTTTCTCTCCCGCAGCGGCTCAAGTTCCCCCCTCGGTGGCGGTTATCGACATGGAGATGATGATCCTCCCCGGCACGGCGAGCTATCTCGATGAGGCGATCGAGCGGGCGGCGGCTGAGAACGCCAAAGTTTTGATCGTGCGTCTTAATACTCCGGGAGGGATCCTCGATACCTCGCAGGAGATGATTCAGGAGATATTCGCCGCTCCAATCCCGGTGATCATCTATGTCTCCCCGAGTGGGGGGACTGCGACCTCAGCCGGGGTCTTTATCACGATGGCGGGCCATATCGCGGCGATGGCTCCGGGAACGAGTATCGGAGCGGCTCACCCGGTTGCTGGTGACGGAAAAGATATCGAAGGCGATATGCGAGCAAAGGCGGAGAACATGACCGTGGCGCTCGTAACGTCGGTCGCGGAGCAGCGGGGCCGCAACGCCGCCTGGGCCGAAAAGGCGGTACGGGAGAGTGTGTCGGTCGGAGAGAGCGAGGCGCTGAAACTCGGCGTTGTGGACATCGTCGCCAAGGATATCCCCGAACTTCTCAAAAAGGCGGCGGGGCGTGCGGTAAAGATGGCGGACCAGCGAACGGTGCAGCTTGAGGACTATGCGAACCTGCCGGTCGTCGTTTACGAGATGTCGATGCGGGATAAAGTCCTCAATACCTTCGCCCACCCGAACGTGGCGGCGCTCTTGTGGCTCGGCGCCACGACGGGACTCTCGATAGAGCTGTATAGTCCCGGGGCGGTTATCCCGGGGGTCGTGGGGGTCATCTGCCTCATCCTCGCCCTTGCTGTAAGTCAGGTTATCCCCCTTAATGTGGGAGCGGTGCTTCTCATGGTGGTGGGCGCGGCGCTTATCGGCGTGGAGATGTTTTTCCCCAGTTTCGTGCTCGGCATCGGCGGTATCATCGCGATAGCACTGGGCGCGCTCTATCTTATCGATGGAGGGGCGGCGCCGGGGCTCACGGTGGACCCGCTGGTCGTTTTGCCCCCGGCGCTTATCTTCGGGGTATTCATGCTCCTGGTGGCTGGATTCGCGGTTAAGAATCTTCGCCGCCGGGCGACGACCGGAACGAGCGGACTGGTGGGGCAGCGCGGGGCCGCACTCGAAAATTTCACCGCTGAGGGGAAGGTGTTCGTGAACGGTGAGATCTGGCGGGCGACAGCTGCCCAGGGACTCATTGAGAAGGACTCGGTGGTTGAGGTGGTACGGGTGGTGGATAACCTGACGATCGAGGTAAAAGCGATTTAGTGCGATTTAATGGGGTGCCTGTATGAATTTTATAATCATTGGATTGGTTCTTCTCCTGATCGTCATCAAAAGCGCGGTGCATATTCTGCAAGAGTACGAGCGGGGGGTGGTCTTCTTTCTCGGGCGGCTCTCGGGGGTGCGGGGTCCCGGTCTGGTGCTCATCATCCCGTTTGTTGAAAAGATCATCCGGGTCGATCAACGGACGATCACGATGGACATCCCCGCTCAAGACGTTATCACAAAAGATAACGTTTCGATTAAGGTGAATGCCGTACTCTATTTCCGTGCGCTCGATCCGTCGAAAGCGATCGTACAGGTGGAGAATTACCTCTTTGCGACCAATCAGCTCGCCCAAACTACCCTTCGGAGCGTGTGCGGTGAGGCGGAGCTCGACGACATCTTGGCCGAGCGGGAGAAGTTGAACCTGCGCATCCAAGACATCATCGATAACCGCACCGATCCGTGGGGAGTGAAGGTGAGCATGGTCGAGATCAAGCACATCGATCTGCCTCAAGAGATGCAGCGGGCGATGGCGAAGCAGGCCGAGGCTGAACGTGAGCGTCGGGCGAAGATCATCAAAGCGGAGGGTGAATACCAGGCTGCTGAGAAGCTTACTGCAGCGGCGCAGATCATGACGCAGAACACCGCGACCTTGCAGCTCCGGTATCTCGAGACGCTGCGCGATATCTCGGCCGAGCATAACTCGACGATCCTATTCCCGGTGCCGATCGAAATGGGGGAGCTTTTCCGCCGTCGGTCGAATGGGTAGCTCCGGGAACGACGGGGGCGCTCCGTACGACTTCGTTCTACCTCCGGAGCGAATCGCCCAGCGGCCGGTAAAGCCGTATCACGCGGCGAGGCTCTTTGTGTGTCTGGAGGGAGAGTTCACCGAGGGACGTTTTCTCGACCTTCCCCGGTTTCTCGCTCCGAACGACCTCTTTGTTTTTAACGATAGCCGGGTGATCCCGGCCCGACTCTTCGGGCAGCTTCCTACCGGGGGGGCTGTAGAGATCCTCCTCCTTGAGGAACGGGGACCGCACGAATGGATCTGTCTTGGAAAGCCGCTTAAAAAGTTAAAGGAGGGAACCCGCCTTGAGTTCCCGGCGGGGCTTCGAGCGGAGGTCGTAGCGCGGCCGGAGGCTACGCGGGTGACGTTGCGCTTCTCAAGCGATCGGAGCGAGGGGGAGGATGTTTCAAAACTGATCCGCACGGTGGGGGTGATGCCCGTTCCGCCCTACATCCGGGGAGGTCGTGGAGATGCCGATGATGTGGTCGATTATCAGACGACGTTCGCGAAGGTGGAGGGCTCAGTCGCAGCTCCTACGGCGAGTCTTCACTTTACCCCTGAGCTCATGGAGCGGATCCGCGCAGTGGGGTGCTCGGTCGAATTCGTGACCCTGCATGTCGGGGCGCCGAGCTTCACTGCGGTGTGGTCGGATGAGGCGGGCTCGCCCGAGCTTATTCCGCCCGGTACCGAGCTCTATCGGTGGAGTAAGGGGGCGCTCGACGCGATCGCGGCGTGTCGCGCCCGGGGTGGCCGGGTGATCGGCGTGGGCACCACGGTGGTGCGGGCGCTTGAGAGCATGGTGCGAAATCCGGAGGGACGGGATGGGGAGTGGTATCCAACCGCGCTCTTTATCCGACCCGGGTTCGAGTTTAAAACGATCGATCGAATGGTGACGAACTTTCATCAACCCCGTTCGACCCATTTGCTTCTCGTGGAGGCGTTTGTCGGCGGTGTCGTGCTCGACCGGATCTACCAATACGCCCTTAAGGCGGACTACCGCTTCTTTAGCTACGGCGACGGGATGCTGCTCGAGCGTTGAGCGGCTTTTAACTCCTTTTTTCCGATCGATTCGCTCAGGGAATGGCCTTGAGGGATGTGTGAGCTTTCCTTGGAGGTGTGCGCCGACAATGGGGAGCGCTCACCTCAGTCCAAGTTGTAGATTCTTTCCATGCCTTTTCCCGAATCAGCGCGGAGCCTTCGTCGCTATCCTCATTCCTAAAGTTCTATGGTTGAGAGAGGAGACTCACCGCTGAGTTACTGTTACCGGTGGAACTGAAACCGAGGGAGCGCGGTTCTCATCGTGGGTGATGAGGAATCTCTTGGGGGTAGAGATGCCGCGGGGCACGGTCGATGAGGGGCGGCCGGAAGCCCCTTGAGACTTTTTGCATGTGCCTCTCCGTGGGCTTTCGACCTTCGGCCGCCTCTATGGTACGGTAGTTCGCATGTCAGCTACTCCTCAGATAAAAACCTTTACCCTGGAGCGAACCGAAGGGCGAGCGCGGTTAGGTTCTTACCTCACAGCCCACGGCTCATTCGATACCCCGAACTTCATGCCGGTTGGAACCCGGGGCTCAGTGAAGGGGGTTGATTGCGAGCGACTCCGCGAGCTCGGCGCGCAGATCACCCTCGTGAATACCTATCACCTCTGGCTGCGCCCAGGTCCCGCGGTGGTTCGGGCGCTCGGCGATATCCATCGGTTCATGAACTGGTCGGGGCCGGTCTTAAGCGACAGCGGCGGATTCCAAGTTTTTAGCCTTGAAGGGATGCGCACTCTCAAAGAGGAGGGGGTGGAGTTTCGCTCCCACATCGATGGGGCGAAATGTTTTTTAAGCCCGGAGATCTCGATTCAGATCCAGGAGGAGCTCGGGGTTGATATAGCGATGGTCCTCGACGAGTGCCCCAAAGCGGGGCAGGACGAGGCCGCGATTACAAAGTCGCTCGAGTTGACACTCCGTTGGGCAAAGCGCTCCCTCGATGCGCGGCGAAACGATGCCACGTCGATATTCGGTATCACTCAAGGGGGACTCTTTCCTCATCTTCGGGAGTACGCCGCCGAGAGACTAGGCGCGCTCAACTTCGATGGTTATGCGGTTGGTGGTCTCAGCGTCGGGGAGAAGAAGGAGGACATGTACTCGGTGCTCTCCTACCACCCGGTGCAGCTTCCAGAGGGGAAGATTCGGTATCTGATGGGGGTAGGCACTCCCGAGGACATCGTGGAGGCGGTTTACAACGGGATCGACCTGTTTGATTGCGTGATGCCGACCCGGGCGGGGCGGTTCGGTCGGGCGTTCGTGCGGGGCGATGAGGTGCAGCTCAACA
>JBJOHD010000179.1:0-19938 GCA_046047875.1 Pseudomonadota bacterium
CTGCGCGAGCGACTTGGCCATAAAGCTCTTACCGCAGCCGGACGGGCCCTCGAGAAGAAGCGCACGAATCTTCGTACTCGGGGTATTCAACAGAAGCGAGATCTGAACAGCGAGATACGGCAGACACTGATAACCTACCCGACCAAGCTTCTCTGAGAGCTCCTCAGGCGAGCCGAGGTGATCAAATCCCAGTTTCTCAACTACAAAATCGGAGGAGAACTGTCTGTTCGTTGGGGACTGAGCGTCTGTGGGAGCCGGGGCCGCCGATACACCCTCCGAGGTGGGGAGCGGGGGCAGCCCCGAGACCACCGACGTTTCGCCACCAGAAACGTTTTTGATGTTGCTCCTTGCGGCTTCTTGGGACCGCTCAGCGGACACCTGAGCGACCTCCTGGCGGCCGGCATCTGCCTGAATCGTATCTTTCAGATCTCCCGTGGGCGCAGGCTCAGCGAGACGCAGGGCCGGCGCACCACCGTTGCTCTCGAGAGACGGAGAAACCTCGACTTTCACGTTCGCAGGGGTAAGTCCACGCCGCGAGGCTCGACGAGTTTCACCGAGAGATCGACGCTTTGGCAGCATCATAGAAAATACGACCTTTTTGCGAAAACCTGACGCACCGACTCGGCTCAGGCAGCGAGTCGAAACATCAACCACACCCGACCCTTGAGCGCTGGTCGGTTGTGCAGCAATTCATCGATGTTATGGGCGGCCCGGGCCCGGTTGTAACATCAAAAAGGCCGAGATTTACCGAGTAATAACAGTCGAATATCAGAGGAATGGAATGACAGGGGAAGAAAAATCGACCTCCCCTCCTAAGGTGGTATGCGGCGACTTGACCCGGCTTGGGGTCCGGGGGCGCTGCCATTCGCCCTCATTCCAATCGTGGCTTTAGTAAAAGTTTGAATACGAGCAGATTGGGGGGGGCGGCTTAGCCCGCCCGAGGGGCACCACCCTCGGTCTCCTCGCGATAGTAGGCGCTGTAGTAACGGTTATAGTAGTAATAGTCACCGCTGGTCACATCGACATGGTTTAACACCACCCCCAGGACCCGTGCTCCGACCGACTGCAAACGTTTTCGGGCATCGTTGACAACACGCCGCGGAGTCGACGCCCCCTTTAGAACGAGCACGACTCCGTCCACATACCGAGAAAGGATCACCGAATCGGTAACCGGCAGCACCGGTGGAGAGTCGATAAGAACATAGTCGTACTCAGCTGCTAGACGGTCGATCAAAGACGCCATCTCGAGGGAACCGAGAAGCTCTGCCGGGTTCGGTGGGATCGGACCGCTCGAAATAAACGTGATCCTCTTCACAAGGTCGGTCATCGCTACCTCCTCCAACGTCCGCTGCCCGGTGAGGATATCGACGAGCCCAGCTCCCTCTCGATCGAGATTGAAATGTCGGTGAATCGCCGGACGGCGAAGGTCGGCATCGATCAACACAACCCGCCCCCCTGTGCTCGCCAAACTAATAGCGAGGTTGACACTTGAGGTAGTCTTCCCCTCAGACGACTGAGCTGAGGTCACGAGGATAGTCTTCGGTGGCTCCCCAGCCTGCGAAAGCAGCACCCCCGTACGGATCGTTCGATACGCCTCGGCCGCGAGCGACTTCGGTGACTGTAAGAATACGATCGGCAAACCAGACTGCGGATTGTCGAGCCGTTGAATCTCAAGACTAGCACTCAGGGGTGTCTCCCCCCCCGGAGGCGGCGGGCTTGAGTCAAAGGCAGGGACCACTCCCAACGAGGGAAGCTGGAGGACCGCCGCAACGTCCTCCGGGGTGCGTATCGTGTTATCCAGATAGCTCAACAGAAAGGCGAGCCCGATTCCCGCACCGAGACCACAAATAAGACCGAGGAGGAGCACGAGTTTCTTTCGGGGGTGACTCGGATAGAGCGGTACGGTTGGATAGTCGACGATCGAGATATTGGAAGAATTGCTCTCTACAGCGAGAGAGGTCTCTTTGATCTGGCGCGACACGTTCTCAAGGAGATCGCGCGACGTCGTGAGCTCTCGGTTCAACACATTATACTGAACCTGTTTCTTCGAAAGCTCGAAGGCACGACTCTTTTGCTGCTCAAGTTCCTCCTGGAGGTTCTTCTCCTCTTCGGCGGCAGCAGCCGCCTTCGCCTTTAGGCCGGTTACGATCTGTCGGCGCTGATCCTCGATCGACCGCTTTAACTCGGCGATCTGGGAGCGGAGCTGCGCCACCCGTGGGTAACTCTCGGTGAATTTCGCACGGAGCTGGCCGTATTCCGCATCGAGCTTAGCAAGCTCCGAGCGCATCGTCTGGGTTGAGACGTCATCGAAACCGGCTGACGAGGTCTCAAGCGACTTCAGCGACTCGTTGTACAGATTCTCCACCTCGATTCGTTTCGCCGTCGCCTCAGTGAGCTGACGGCTCACCAGAGAGAGCTTTTGCGCGATTATGTTCTCGTCTTTATTAACCGCAATTATCGAGTTCGCTTCAGCGTAGTCTGCTATCTCCCGCTCGAGATCCGCGACCTTCTCGCGGAGCTCATCGGCCTGACCTCGAAGAAATTTCAGTCCGCGGGCTTGCTGCGCCATGCGGGAGCTCCGCACCCAATCTTGATAAGCAACCGAATGCCGATTCGCTATCAGCGCAGATAAAATCGGATCGTCTGAAGTTGCCTGAATGCTCACCAACGACGTTCGCCGAACCGGTCTGACCTGGATGCTAGCGAGATAGGAGCGAATATCCTCAACCGAGGACTGGTAGTTCGACACGCGCTCCGGGACAACCATCTTTGGCTCCTCCCCCCCACCAAACAACGTGGAGAAGAAACCCTTCTTCTTTCTTATCTCCAAAGCCTCTTTAATCTGAGGATCGGCGAGCACCTTATCAGCGAGGGAAAAGCTCTTGATCTCCTCGATCTGCGTCTCTAGGTAATTCGCCTCCTTGCTTTTTTGCTCGAGCATATCTTCGATCTTCGTCGCTGCGAGGATCGGTTCGTAGGTGGATATTCGAATCTTGCTCTCGGCGGTGTAGAGCGGGGTCGCAGTGAATGCATAAATCAACGCCAGCACCACCCCCGTAACAGCAGACGCACCCACGATGCGCCGATACTTATAGAGGATCCGCCCGTATTCCCGCAGGGGTGCCTCTCCCCCCTCAGACGGAGTCGGCCCACGGGAGCTGTCTCCCGCCGACTCCATCGGGAGATACGATGGCAACGAACGAACATGTTTGGAAGGGGCGAGCTCGGACATCGAAAACTACCTTAATTTACAACGTTCACAGTCCCACCGACGCCGAAATTGAGTATCCGGCTGATTCCCTCAAAGGTGTCTTGGGTAAGTCGACGACCCGAATCGGAGGGCACCCGGACGATATCGCCGTTACGAAGCCGCACGTCGCGGTCCTCTCCGCGCGATATCCTCTCCAAGTCGATCACAAGCCGAGCCTTTTTATCGGGTGCCCCTACATCGCGAACGACCTCAACCTCGTCCACTTTAGCACCGTACGTAATCCCGCCCGCAGCGGCGAGAGCGCTCAGGAGGGTCATTTGCCGTCCGAGATCGAGCGCGCCGCCCTTCTCTACCTCTCCCTCAACCGTTACCTTTCCACTCTCCGGAACGATTATCATATCCCCGCCGCGTACCGGAATCTCCAGGGGAATTCCACCGTTGGTGCCCATGACGTGATCGAGATACATCTCAACAGCGCTCTTCTTTAACGAGTCCACATCTTGGCTCGCGAGGGTGAGCCGGGCGCGCGCCTCCACCTCGTTCCCCGCCGACACCCCAGAAAACTCTGCCGGGATAAAATTCACAAAGTTCCCCGCTTTATCGGACACTCCCCCTGCTTCACTGATAAGCTCGAGGAGACTATTCGAGCCCTTCTTGAGCGGATAGGTGCCGGGATTTCTGACCGCACCCATCACTGCAACCTTCTGACTTCCGTAATTACTGATAAAAACCGAAACCTGCGGTTGCCGCACAAATGCGGTAAGGCGACCGGAGAGCTCCTCCAGCAATTCCGGCTCAGAGAGGCCAGCAGCTTTGACCGGCCCGATAAGGGGGAGCGACATAAATCCAGACTCGCGCACCCGCACAGTTACGTTAAGCTCCGGCACATCGAACACATTTATCTCAACCTCATCACCTGCGCCGATTCTATACGACGAATCTCGGGCCGGACCCGCTGCCCGATTCCGTATGAGGGACAGCAAACGCTCCTGCTGGGTCCGCTCAAAGGAGAGAAAAAGCTCACGCTCCTCCTCTGAGCTCGGAAGCGGAACCCCTTGCCGCTCCGCCTCGGCGCGCACGTCGGAGCGCGGCTTCGTGAAGCTCTTCCCAACGCCGCATCCCGCGACACAGGTAACCACCACCAACGAGAAAATAAACCCAGACCTCACACTCCAAACTCTCATAGCTTCACCGTCACAACCACATTCCTTAACGACCCGCCCGCAGCCGAGCGACGTCGAGCGAGGGATCACACGATATCGTCAGGTCACGCCGCCGCACCGCATCGTACCCAGCGCACCGAAAAATCACGAGGGTCTCGTCGCCCGCAGCCTTCGCCAGCACCCCCGGCTCCGAGGTGAAAAACGCTCCGAGAGTCCCCTCCCGCAAAGCAGTAAGGCCCCTCGCCGGCTCTGAAAAACCACGTACGATAACTACCGATGCTCCACCGGAACCGGCTTGCTCAGACCGCCCTGTCCTCTGAAGCACGTACTGTTTACCCGGCTTATAACCGACCAAACGTAATGGGCCCGCCCCGACGAGGTTCGCACCCCGCCCAAACTCCGCACCGAATATGTGTGCCGAATCGCGCTCCCAAATCGGGCAGTCAGCCAACTGCTTCGGCAGGGCCCCCCGATTTTCCGATTCTATCTCGATCTCAACCCATTCCTCCAGAGCATCATACGGAGTTTTATCCCGACGAGAAACGCTCTTTTTAACCCCCGTAAGCTTCCCCTGGCTCACGCACCGATCTAACGAAAAAATCACGTCTTCCGCGGAGATAGGACGCCCACTATGAAAGCGAGCGCCCCGCCTGACCCGAAACGACCACCGCGAGAAATCGGAGTCAACGTTCACGCTGTCGGCAAGCGCCAACTCAAACTGCCCCTTGGTCGGCCTGCCGTCGCTCCGACGGCGGAGTGAAAGAAGCCCCTCTCCCATTCCGGCACGTAAAATGGTCGCAGCCGGGTGAGTATCCCCCAACACATCAAGCCCAGGGCCGAAATCTTCGACGCCCAGCTCAACGGACTCCTCGGCCACGAGCGGCGAGTGTATCGCCACGAGACACCCACACACGGCGAGGAACCTATTCAGTCCACCGTACCCCATACACCTTAACCAATTTGGACAATGCGTTTCGAAACACTCGGGGACGCTCAGAACTCCCGAAATGAATCTTCCAATACCGAAACGAACCGCCATCGAGTTGGAGCGCTACACTTGGAAACTCTGCGAGGGTCATCGCAGATACCTTGACCCGATCGCTGAGCTGCACCCATGTCGCGTTATCGTTACTCGCTAGAACCTGAACTACCGCCCCATCGAGTGCAGCACCCGCAGCGGCCGCCGAGAGCTCAACCAGCCGGGGCTGAAAACCCACAGGGACGAAGAAACCGACCGTGGTGAAGAACTCGTCGAACGTGGCTATATCATCACTACCCCACGCAACCAACGGCGTAGCGGCGGGACGGGTATCGGCCTTTTGCACCGCACGAACGACCGTCACCGCTTCAAGCTGAGATCGTATTCCATAATACTGAGCAATCTCAGGAGCGCCACGACGTCGATAAATATCAGCGAGCTCCGTATCCGCCCGATTTTGAACGACCGACGACGCGCTTATCGTTCCGAGGTCGCCGAGCCGTCGCCGGTGGAGCTCCAGCGGGATCACCCCCTGTACGAGCTCTGCCTTACTCTCCTCGACCGCCGCCACCTGCAAACGCTCCCACGTCGGCGCCATCGAGCGGTAGAGCTCAGGTTTCCTTTCTCGCATCGCAGCGGCCCACCGCACAACGTGCGGGAACCGGGGCGGCACTATTCGTTCGACCCGACCGCCATCGAGCATGTTCGAGAACACGAATTCGACCTCGTTCGCTCTAATATCGGTCTTAAGAAGCAGAAACCGGTTTAACAGGGTGTCGAGCTCAACGGTGTCCCCCGACCAAGCCGCAAGCTGCGCCGCGGCGTAAAGAACCCGGGTGTTCGTCGGGTCAGTGCTCAACGCCAGCGCGGCAGCCCTCTTAAAATCTCCCGAGGTGTGGCGCTCCTGACACTCGACGCTCCCCAAAAGCTGACGCAGATTCGCCCAGTTGATGAGGTAGGCAGCGTTCCGGGGCTCCCGGCGTGCAGCCTCCCCCACCGCTCCCAGCGCCTCGCAGAATAAGCTCACCCGCCGCTGTGGATCGCGCTCAAGTTCCCCCTCCCGCCGAAGCCGCGCGCTGAGACGAGCGTATGCCCGTCCGGTCGCCACGGTCCGACTCGCTGCTGTCCTCAGCAACACCGTCTCCTGCTCCGGAAGAAGCCTCTCACCCTGAGAGGCATCCAGCGAATCGATGACCCGCCCATCGCGCCACTCGACTAAGGCGCTCCCTGCGCCGACAAGGGCGAGGAGGCCGACTATCAGAGGAAATACCCACCGCATCTGGACACGCTACATTTACCGACCGCACGATACCACACAGGCTGGGCTGCTAAAACGGAAGAGTTTCGCCATCAGCACTCGAACTCAGCCGCGCCTCGGGCGGCCACGATGGCAAGCCCCAGACGGTCAGCATCGCGGATGACCTCGTCAGGCTCTAAAATCACCGTTTTTCCCGCTTCTATGACCACCGCCGAGACCCCACTCCGACCACAAGCGGCGATCGTCTCCCGCCCGATCGTTGGCAGGTCGAGCCGCTGATCCTGTTGGGGCTTGCACACCTTCACAACCACCAGCCCCTTTCCCGCCAGGGAATGGGCCCGCTCAATCGCTCGATCGGTCCCTTCAACCGCCTCGACCGCTACGATGAGACCACCTGCAGCGACCACGGTCTGCCCGATATCGAGCGCCCCGATGGCCTTCGCCACCTCCCATCCGAGCACCGCATCCCGCCGCTCCTCGGCTGAGAGACCACGCCGGGTGAGCACGCCGTGGGACGAAACCGACCTCTCGATAAGTAGGCTCGCCCCAAATACGACCACGCCCTCCCGCTCGAGCTCCTCAGCGACACCACGCAAGATGACGTCGTCCTTAATACTCCGTAAACGGGCCACGAGCGCGGCGCCCCGCCAATCGAGATTAACACCGCCAAAGAGCTTAATCCGGGAGATCCCCCCCGCGAGCGCTGCATGCTTTACACCCTTTGAACGGAAAAAGGAGATTATCTTGCCGAGCTGCCCGACTTTGATCCACTTGAGCTCGTCCACCTCCCCCTCAAGCGTGGGGTTGGTCTCTCCCCGATGACCCACCGCGACCACTGTGAGCCCCCGCTCTCGCGCCGCCCGAGCAACCTCGAGGGGGAAGATGCCGTTGCCAGCGATCAACCCTATCGGAGAGTTTAAATCATCGACCTTGAGCATGAGGATCCTCGCTCAAACGATACAGCGGGGCGCACGCTGGCCAAGACATCATTCGTCGTCAGACCCGACGCCCCGACGGGGTCCCGCAACTCCGCGCTTCGAGCTCAGGATAAACTGAAGAAATTCCCGCCCAGCCGCGAAGTCCTCACACCCTCCCAGAAGTGTGCGGGCCCGATCATGAAGGGTTCCCGAACCGAAAAATATCTCACGATAGATCCGCTTCAGCCGCGCGATATCCTCAGCGCTCATCCCGTGCCGCTCAAGCCCGATCTTATTGAGACCGATGAGCCGAGCCCGATCGCCCTGCGCCATGACGAAGGGGGGTATATCCTTCGCTACCATGGCGCCCCCCCCGATTATCGCCTGGTCGCCGATCTCGACAAATTGATGGATCCCACTGAGCCCGCCGATCGTGACCTTGTTGCGAATCACCACATGACCCGCTATCGCCGCGGAGTTCGCGATGACGTTGCCGCTCCCCAACACCGAATCGTGACCAACATGGCTATTCGCCATGAACAGGTTCCCATCGCCGATCGTGGTGCGCATGCCCCCCCCGGTCGTGCCGGGCTGCAGCGTCACGTACTCCCTGATAATATTTCGAGAGCCGATCGTCAGTGTGCTCGGCTCCCCCCGATATTTGAGATCTTGCGGGGGTGCGCCCACCGACGCAAATTGGAACACGACGTTGTCGTCGCCAAGCACGGTCCGCCCGTCGAGAACAACGTGAGGACCGATCCGGTTCCCACGGCCAAGCCGAACCTCCGGACCGATAATCGAGTACGGCCCGACTGAGCAGCCCTCTCCGAGAACTGCACCATCCGCAACTACGGCCGTCTTATGGATCTCAATCGCCACAAGAGCCTTCCGCTAATCCGCCTCAGCCGCTGAGATCGTCGCCGAAGCAACGACTTTGTCGCCGACCATCACCGTGCCGCTCATAATCCATAGCGGCCGACGCTTTCGCACAGACACCATCTCGATCCTGAGCGTATCCCCTGGGACCACCTGGCGCTTCCACTTGCAATCGGTTGCGCCCACCAAAAACACGGTCTTACCCGGCGCTACGCCGTCCTGGGAGCGCCGCGCAAGGATCGCCCCGGTCTGGGCCATCGCCTCGAGGATCATCACCCCTGGCATAACGGGTCGCCCCGGAAAATGTCCGGTGAAGTACGGCTCGTTCACCGTAACGTTTTTAATACCGACTGCCCGCTCATTGTCGACGAACTCAACGATCCGGTCGACCATTAAGAACGGATATCGATGGGGAATAATCTCCTGAATCTGCACCGAGTCGTATACGATTTTCTCTTCCATCTCCGTCGCTCCCTTGATATTTCTCCACCCCAACCGCTTGAGGCCTCGAGCTACATCCCGATCTTCTTCTCGTTCAGCACTTTAAGAACCTGCGGCGTGATGTCGATCCGCGAGCTCGCATAAACTACTACTCGCGGATTCCTCTCGACGATAAACGGATGCTTCCCCTCCGCCGCTATCTCGGCAATGACCCCGTCGATCTCTTTAATTACCCGCGCCATTTCAGCGTCGTTCTTCTTTGCCGCCTCGGCCCGTTGATCTTCGAGAAGTCGGGCGAAATCACGCTCGTTCCGGGCAAAAACCTCCCGCTTCTCCTGCAACGCAGCGGGGGAAAGAAGCCCCGATTGCTTTTGAATATCATCTTGAATCTTCTTGAGCTCGAACCGCCGCTTTTCCAGGGCGAGCTCCCGTTTCTTGAGGTCTGCCTCGAGGTTCGCTCGCGCCCCCTTGCCCACGATCGACTGGTCTATGAGCGTCTGCATATCGACCACATAAACCAGCGGCCCCTCCGCCGCCACAGAGCCCGGCACCGCCACACTGAGCGCGAAAAAAGCCAGCACAATCGACAGGATACGCTTCACTACACCCTCTCTTCGAAACCGCACGCGGGGGACACTATAGATGATACCCCCCCGAAACTCAAACGCCCCTTGCCCGCCTCAGAGCCTCCCACGGGCGGATTACAGCGGTGCGCCGAATGAGAACATCGTGACCATCGAACTCTCGCCCTCCTCCCGATCGATCGGAAACCCGAACTCGACCCGAATCGGTCCTACCGGGGAGCTCCAACGAATGCCGTAACCGTACGCCTCACGCAGCTCCCCGAGATCGATCGCCTCACCGTCGTCGAAGGCGTTACCGATATCGTAGAACACCACCCCCTTGAAGCCAGCCGAGTTGATGAGGGGGAAGATGACTTCAAGGTTATTCACAAGCTCCTTGCTGCCACCGTACTCGTTGCCGTCTTCATCCTTCGGTCCGAGAGTTCGATTCTTGTAGCCCCGCACCGAGTTGATCCCTCCCGGGAAAAACCGTTTGAAGAGGGGGAACGGCTCATCGTCGTAGCTCTCCCCGTATCCGAACGAGGTACGCCACGAAAATACGAACTCACCGAACGAGGTTGCAAGCAGCGGATGATACAGAACGTTGCGCGCCTCAAGTAGGTAATACTCTTGGTTGCCGCCTACTCCCGCGAGCTCAAGCGATAGCACCTGCTTCGAACCGCTCGTCGGATTGAGGGGATTGTTGATAGTGTTACGAACGAGCCTCGGCGTAAACGCTGAAGAGGTCGATTTCCCCTCAGAGTCGATGACGAGCTGCGCCGCATCCTCCTCGTCGACATTCGAAATCTCCACATCGAGATACTCGTATTGAAGTGAAAACGAGATATCTTCAGCCCACTCTCCGAAAACTTCACCGAGCGGGTATCCTACCTCAACCCCTCCTCCCGCGAGATCCCGGTCAAAATCGTCGTATTCACGTTCGCTCTTCAGGATATCAGCACCGACCGCCCAGAAAGAGTCGTGGAAGCGGGGATCCTTAACCGCGAGAACTAGGTTGTTACGCTCAGTACCGATGTCAGCGTTGATCGTGGCGCTCCGTCCCCGCCCGAAAAAGTTATTCTCGGTGAGGCGGGCATTAAAAAGCGCTCCATCGGCGCTCGAATACCCCGCCCCGACGCTGAACGAACCGGTTGAGCCCTCCCGGACGTTCACCAGAAGGTCTACCGTGTCGCCGACGCCGGTCGGCTCCGAGGTGATACTGACTTCCTCAAAAAATCCTGTGCGCTCGAGGAGCTGTTGGCTGCGCCGTACCTTAACCCCCGAATACAGCCTCTGCTCCTCGACCCGCAGCTCGCGTCGGATGACGTTGTCGTACGTCTTATCGTTTCCCCGAATCTTTATCCGATTTATCGATACCGGATTACCCTGACTCACCGCGAAATCGATCGCTACCGTCCCATTTAATTTATCGACCGAGGTCCCCGGGACCACGTTGGCAAACGCGTAACCACGATCGGAGAACTTATCGCTAATCTTAAACGAGTCCTCACGCACCGATGACGCACTAAACACCTCGCCGCTTTCGGTCTTAATACCCTCGAGGGTCTTCACGATATCGGCATCGAGGAGGTCACCCGACGCGGTCACGGCACCGATTGAATACCGCTGCCCCTCCTGAACATCGAACGTGATCTTTATGGTTCCCTCACCCACCTCGATTTGTGGTTCGCTCACGACCCCATCGAGATAGCCGTGGTCGAGCATCCATTGTCGGAGGAGCGCCCGGTCGTTCTCAAGCATCTCTTTGTTCAGCCGTCCCGTGCCGAGGAGCCACGACTTATACCAGCTATGCTCCCGAGTCTGCATCGTATCGTGGAGCTCATCCTCATCGACCTCGCGGAGACCGCGGAATTCAATTGAGGTAATCTTGAATTTCTGCCCCTCACTGACGTTGAACGTCAGGTCGACCTGATTATCGCTCACCGGGACCACGACGTAATCAAATGAGGCGTCGTAGAACCCCTTTCCCTGGTAGAAAACGGTGGCGCTGCGCATCAGCGCCTCGATCCGAGCTTTATCGAGAAAGCGATTCGTTCCGAACTTCAACACATCGGCGAGATCTTTCTCCGAGACCTCCTCGTTGCCCTTGATGAAAACCTTGCGGACGACCGGCTTCTCCACCACCGCAAATTTGAGGACGTCCCCCCCACGATCGCCCGCCGCAAGACTCGCAGTCACCTGAGAGAAAAATCCGGTGTTGTAGATCGATTTGATGTCGGCGCTCACCCCCTCGGGGGTCACCTTCCCCGGAACGCTCTTTATCTGAGCCCGAACAGCCGCAGTATCGATCCGTTGGTTCCCCTCGACCATGATCGCCGTGACTCCGCTGAGGCTCGGAACATCCAGAGCGGCGGCCGATCCCCCAGAACACAGCCCCCAAAAAACCAAAGCGGCGACCACAGCTCGATACAACCCGATTCTCATAGACGCTTCCATATTTAACGAAAACTCAACTTGCCACCCGGCTCCATCTCAGCGGTTCGATCCATCGCAGCCGCCAGCTCCCGGCTGTGGGTCACCACCACGAGAAGATTCCCGAGCTCCCGATTCATCGTGAGAAGGAGCTCCTGCACCCCGTTCGCGGTCTCGACATCAAGGTTGCCGGTGGGCTCGTCCGCCAAGACCACCGCCGGCCTACCGACCAGCGCCCGAGCGATCGCCACCCGCTGCTGCTCCCCCCCCGACAACGCGCCCGGCCGATGATCGGCCCGACTCGACAACGCCACCCGCTCGAGCATCTCCCCCGCGCGCCGCTCCGCCTGGATCTCCCCCTCACCGCTTATGAGAAGGGGCATCGCTACGTTCTCAAGCGCTGTGAACTCGGGCAGGAGATGGTGGAACTGAAAGATGAAGCCGACGTAGCGCCCTCGAAACGCACTCAACTCGTCGTTTCCGAGCGAGCCCAGTTCGGTATCCCCGTACCAAATCCCCCCACTGGTGGGCACATCGAGCCCCCCGAGGAGGTGAAGCAGGGTCGATTTTCCGATCCCGGAGCGCCCCACAATAGCGACGCTACCTCGCTCCGGAAACTCAACGCTCACCCCATCGAGTATCGTGAGATCGTGGTCGGCATCCCGATACCGCTTCGTCAATCTTTCGGTCCGAATGCGCATCAACTTCCTACTCGTACCGTAAGACATCACTCGGCTGCAGAGCGCTCGCCCTCTTAGCCGGATAAATCGTGGCGAGAGCGCAGATCGCGAACGCCACCACTCCAACAACGCCGAAGTTTATCGGCTCAATTCGCACCGGCAGGGTCGACATCTGAAAGATCCGCTCATCGAGGGGAAACCCGTACCGACGGAGGGCTAAGCATCCGATAAGACCCAGGGCGAGCCCCGTCACCGTGCCGATCCCTCCGATAACCGCCCCTTGAATCTTAAATATCGCCCCGATACTCCGCTCGTTCGCGCCGAGAGTTCGGAGCACCGCGATGTCCTTACGCTTCTCAAGGACTATCATGATGAGGGTGGAGATAATCGAAAAACTGGCCATTACAACGATAAGGAGGAGAACGATGAAGTACACCTTCTTCTCGAGGCGGATCGCATCCCAGAGCGGTTTGTTCGTCTGTGTCCAGTCCTGTACCGAAAATCCCGCGCCGATTCCACCGAGGATATCCCCGATCTGAGCCGCCACCTTCGGCGAATCGTCGATATCGTTCACCCGGATCTCGAGCCCCGATATCGCCTCCCCCATCTTAAAAAAACGCTGCGCCTCCGGGAGCGCCATGTAGGCGAGTCCACTCTCGTATTCAACGAGCCCCGAGCGATACGCGCCAACCACCACGAACCGCTTGTAGCGGGGCACGAGTCCGAACGGAGAGGACGTAAGCCCGGAGGAAAGCACCGATACCGGACTCCCCGCGAAAAGCCCCATACTTTGCGCGAGCTCCCGTCCGACGAGTATCCCAGGGAGCACCACCGGGCGTTCGCCCCCTCCCTCGTCGCTTACCGTGATAGCGGGGGGTGAAAAAAGCTCATCGATCCGTCCGTCGGGGACATATCCAGCCACCTGCGCCTCCCCCGCGGACCCCTGCGCCACCCCTCGAATAAGGAGCCCGGCTGAACCGGTCTCGGTGCGTATCAAAGCTTGGTGGTAGGTAAACGGAGAGATAGATACCACCCCCGGCACCTTCTCGATCGACGCCGCGGTCTCGGGCCACCGCTCGAGCTTTCCGCCGAGAGGCTTTACCACGATATGCGAATTCGCCCCGACGATCTTCTCCCGGAGCTCGTGTTCGAACCCGGTCATAACCGCCATAACGATATTAAGAACCATCACCCCGAGCGCCACACCGAGGATCGAGATTACGGTGATGATCGTCACGAACGCTTCGGACCTCTTCGACCAAAGGTAGCGAACGGCGATTTTCTTTGAGAAGCTGAAGTTCGGCACCCTACGCCTTCGTCGTCGACCCGCCTCAAGGCTCGACACCTTGGCGAGCGATCGGCAGATCCCCGCCCAGAGAGATACTTGATTACGAGGTTGGGTGCAAGTCTGCGGAATTCGGGGGTTTTATAAAGCCTCGGCCGGTAAGAAACCCGACCACCTCACGAAAGGCGCTGGAGCGCTGAAAGAGCGCCTCGTGCCCCCCCTCGACCCAGACAAGGCGAGCCCCGTTCCAATGGGCGTGCAGTCGTTCAGGCTGATCCACGGGGACTACTGCATCGTTGCGTGAAGCGACGATGAGCGCTCTATCTCCCGGGGTCTCGGGATGAAGCGCAAGCGGGGCGTGGTGCCGGAAAAGATCCTCAAGCACATCTCGGGTCACTCCCGCGCCGTTCGCGTTGAGGCGGGGATTCGCCTCCACAACCCGCCACGCGAGATCACTCATCGACACAAGGGGGACAACCGGGACGCAAAAGGCGAGCCGTTCGACACTCGCCCACACCGCAGCGACGTAAGCTCCCAGACTCATCCCAATCGCGCCGACCTCCCGAGCACCCTCCGCCTCAAGTATCGAATGCAGCGACCTTAAATCGAACATCGACTGAACCATCGCCTCGTTTGTCGCAACGATGTCGGTGCTCGGAAAAACCACCGGCTCCTCGCCCCGTCGCCGCCGACCATGAAAAGGGAGCTCAAACAAGACGACATCGAGGCCGAGCCGGTAGAGCACACCCGGAAGAAAAGCGAGGGAGTTGAGCCGCTGGTCACCCATTGTCCACCCGTGCACCGCGACGACCGTGGCGGTTGGGGGCTCCCGATGCCGCCACCACCGGGCGTTTACCGTGGCGTTCTCGGGATGTCGATCGTAGAGCTCACGCGCGAGGGGATGAGAGGTCTGAAAAGCGCTCTCGAATCGAACGTCGGTCACGACACCGTCGTAAAGTCCATGCACCGGATAAAGCTCATATCGAGCCCTCGCCCCTCCACTGCGGAGCTGCTCCCGAAGATCCGGGGCGCTCTCGCCGTAGAAACGCACAGCCTCTTGGAAGGAGTTCGCGGAGAAGGGGGTCAAACCGGACTCCGCCGAGAAAAGGGTCATCTGACGCCCAACATGAAGAAGGGCCCGGTCGAGCTCCCGTCCCCCGGTTAGGGTCAATCGCTCGAACTGGCTCAGGCGGTGCTCCGGCTTCGAGCCCACCATGCAGTAATCGCGCGGGGTGGCGGTATCGGATTTCCGAATAGTCATCGCACCTTAAGGGGCAATCCCCTCTCCTGGTCCGTTTACTATAGGATGCATCGGCTGTTCGATCGGAACCGCTGAGGAAATCGAACCTAATTCTTTACCTACCAGCGAAAGGACCCAACAAAAATCTAACCACAAAACAGGCAAAACTCACCCGAATCAGCGAGGGTCGAGGAACGACCGATCAAGTCGCTCCCTCCGCCCCCCGCTTTACAGTCGGTCAGCCCGCATAGCCTCAGGAGCCTTTCAACTCGGGCCTGACGGCACTCAGGGGAGCCGTCCACGAGCCTTCCGACCGAGGCTGAAAACAGCACCCGATCCCCGTCGCTCGTCCCCTCGAAGTGACTCACCGTTATCGAAAGCCCGCTCCATACGCCCCGCTCCACCCGGAGCGTCGCAAAATACTCCACCATACCCTCTACGGTGCGCCGCCCCACCTCCCAACCCGCGGTCGGGGACGCCAGCCCCAAGAGGGTCTCGTCGAGTGGGGCCCGGGCGAACAAGGTATCGTGAGGCGCGGTCGTCACCCACGCCCAAAGCTCTTCAAATCCTTCGTCAGGAACCACACGTTCCCCGAACGTCTCAATCAGAAAACGGAGGTCCTCTTTGCCCATCCCCGAACACTGCAACGAGGACACCCTTTCGAAGCGAGCCCCCGCTGTTCCGCCGAGAACAGCGCCGTCAAGGGGCGAAAGATCCGGTTGGTCCCGGCCCGGCTCCTTCTCCGGGGTCGGCATCGAGGGGTCTTGTGTCATGCCACAGCTCAACAACAAATGAATGGACGTACCGCCGGAGAGTTATATCAGAGAAAACACCACTTTGAGAATAGATGGTGTTTTTAGGTTTCATCCTTCGCAGGTTCCCCGCCCTGGCGGGGACCAACAACCAGCCAGGTGAGATCATCGAAGACCGGGACATCCAACCGCTGGGGGTCTACCCCAAACCAATCCCTCAATATATTCGAAGCGGTAACCCCAAGCGCCCCCACCATCTCACGGCGTAACGCCGTAAAAGGTTCGGGCGATTCGACCATCATTCTAAGGAGCACCTCCCGATCGGTGCTGCTCGATACCCCCCCGACGCTCTCAAGTTCGAACTGCTCGAGGGAACCGGGGGAGATCCCCCCTTTAAGAAAGCTATCGACCTCACCCTTGAACCTCCCGATCGGCTCCCCTCCCTCTATGCGCCCACACAGATCGCGGAGCACCGCCACCGCAGCGCCGAGCTCCCTCACCCTCCGATCCACCAGGTACGATTCAAAATGCTCAAATTCAAGCTCCCTTTGGTACTTATCCAGAACCGCTTGGATACCCTCAACGGTAGTATCTCGATTCACCCCCACCGAACGAAAGAATCCGAGCGGGCCCGATCGGATTAGATCCCGCACCAGTATCACCCCATCCCCGAGATCTGCAGGTTCAAGCTGTGAGACCCAACGGGAGAGAAGCGCCGCCTCCCCGAGGGCCTCCTCCCCGTGGCGCTCCCGGAGCGCTGCAAACGATTTGAGGAGGCGGGTGCACCGCTCCACCTCATCGGCGAACACCGCGAGATGGGTCAGTAACACCGCCCCCTCGATCTCGCTGAAGTCACGCCCCTCGTCGACGGCCAATCGAATCAACGGGAAAGCGCCCCCCCTCCCCGGGGACATATCGGTGTACTCCGCACCATCGGTCGCCATCTCTATAACCTCAGGCAGCGCCGCAGCGGTCGCACCGTATGCGATGATATGAAAACTCTCGGCCTCCCGGATCAACCGGTATTCGATCGGATCGATCATCACCGACAGTGTGCCGAGCCCCTTCTCCTGGCGATCACATTCATCGACGATAACTCGCTCAAGAAGGGGCGGGGTATTAAAGCCCGGATCAAACCGGTCGATCGCTGATTCCACCGACTCATGCCCCCCGCCAAACCGATAAACCCCATCAGAAAGCCCGAGGATGGCGCTTTCGCTCGGGGTGACGATAACGAGTTGAAGGGTGGTTGCAAGGAAGCGTTCATGGGCAGAACGCGGGTGGTAACCGGTCTCCTCACACAGGTCGAGATAGCATCGAGCGGTGCGCCGATACAATTCGGCGAGGAAGCGCTGGTTCATAAAACTACCGTTCTCTCGGTAGGCCCCCGACTCGTCCGACACAAGCTCCTCTGCGATCGTAGCCAGCGCAGCTGAGAAGATCGCCGCGGCGTGCTGGGAGAGCTTCGCTCCGCTCACCCCATCCGCTACTACCCCGAAGAAACTCCCGCTCGGCGCGTGCTTTCGCACCGCAAACGAATCTTGGCATACCTCCCCGTCGCGGTAATGCGCCGAGCCCCGGATACACAGGATCCCGTGGTCGACGTCGAGCGCGAGGATAGACTCGGGCGCTTTCGGAGTAGCTGGGATCACCTCGCGGCCCCGGGCCGCTTCGATCGCACGTTGAGCCCCCTTCGCCGCCCGGATCTCGATCGCTGCCTCTATCCCGGCCCGGTCAAACACCTCTTTGGGGCGGGCTCCGTCCAAGCGTTCGAGGTCGCCGAGGAGCTTGCCGACGAGGTTTACGTCTAGGTACGACGGCCCCTCTGAAATCTTCAGCTGCGACGGGGTCGACGGGGAGGGATCCGAAGCGACGGGAGCCGCGCGGGCCGGATCCGGCAACGATGGGGACGACATATGCTTAATTATACCAGCAGATTCAACCCCTAAAGAAGAGCTCGCGAAGCGGGCAGCACGTATTTGATTTTTCCTCGGAAGGTGCTATAAACCTGCGAGATTTCAACGCATTTAGAGTCACCGTCAACACCAAATCGCCCCCAACTATGGAAACAACCTCCCCCCTCACCGATGCCGAGCGTGCCGAGCTTGCAGATCTTCTGTTTTCCGACGCCTCGCGGCTTCCCCCGCTTGAAACGCTCGAGCAACGCTATCCCGCCCGGAACCTCCCCACCGGCGCCATGGTGACCCGAGTCGCCCCGAGCCCCACCGGGTTTGCGCATATCGGGTTTGTGTACATGAGCTTGATTAACAGACGCTTCGCCAACCAAACCGGGGGACGATTCCTCCTTAGGATCGAGGACACCGACTCAAAGCGGGAGGTCTCCGGGGCGTTCGAAACGATCATCAACACACTCGCCTCGTTCGGTCTCGACCCCGACGAGGGGTTTGTTCGGGGGAAGAGCCTGCAGTTCGAGGAGATCGGGGATTACGGACCCTACCTCCAGTCGACTCGGCGGGACATCTACCGTTCGATGACCCACCACCTTATCCGCACCGGCTTCGCCTATCCGTGCTTCTCCACCGAAGAGGAGCTCACCAAAGCGAACGAACTTCAGACCCTGCAAAAAGTCCGCCCGGGATATTACGGAAAGTGGGCTGTTTGGCGAGACGCACCTCTGCCGAAGATCAAGGCCGCGCTCGGAGAGGGAAAGCCGTTTGTTGTGCGCCTCCGTTCTTTCGGCGACCCCACCAAACGAACGACCTGGAGCGACGGAGTGAAGGGCGAGATGTCGATGCCGGAGAGCGATCTCGATATCGTCGTTCTAAAATCCGACGGCCAATCGCTTTACCACCTCGCCCATGCGATCGACGACCACTTTATGCGGATAACCCACGTTATCCGGGGGGATGAATGGGTTTCCTCGGTACCAACCCACATCCAGATCTTTAAAGCGTTCGGGTGGCACCACCCCCATTATTCCCACCTCTCGACCATCCAGAAGCTGGAGATGGTACGGGTGATCGACGAAGAATCGGGAAAGGAGGTTGAGCGCCAATCCAAGCGGAAGCTCTCAAAACGGAAAGACCCTGAGGCCAACGCAGCTTTTTATGCCGAGATGGGCTTTCCTCCGGGCGCGGTGATCGAGTACCTGCTGAACATCGCCAACTCCGATTTCGAAGATTGGCGCCGCGCGAACCCCGACACCGCTGAGGCCGATTTCAAGATTAAGCTCGAGAAGCTGTCACCGGCGGGCGCGCTCGCTGATACCGTTAAGCTCACCAGTATAAGTAAAGAGGTGATCGGCCGGATGGCCATCGAACAACTGCATACCGAAGCGCTCGCCTGGGCGAAGCGCTACGATGAGCCGTTGGCCCATCTCATGGAGCTTGATCCCGATTACACCCGGCGATGCCTCAACATCGAACGGGGCGGCAAGAAACCGAGCAAGCGTATCTCTACCTGGAGGGATCTGCGGCCCCAAATCGCGTGGCTTTTCGACCCGGTGTTCGGTGAAATCACCTCATTTGAATATCCTGAGTCGATTTCCGCCGACGATCGAAAAGCGATCGTGAGTGAATTCTTAAAGAGCTACAACCCGAGCGATGACCGCGATACCTGGTTCGCCAAATGCAAAGACGCTGCGAAAGTCCTCGGGTTCGCCGCAGAGATGAAGGAGTTCAAAGCCGCCCCACAGAACTTCAAGGGCAGCATCGGAGATCTGACGATGGTGCTCCGGGTGGCGATCGCGGGCTCGCGTCAAAGCCCCGACCTGCACGAGACGATGCAGGTGCTGGGCATTGAACGGCTTAAGAAGCGACTCGGCGCCGCGTAACGGCACGTCTCACTACCAGGCGCACTCCGCTCCGCAGGCTCCTACGAGGCACGCCTTCTCGCAACCGAACGAGCCGAGCCCGTTGAAGCTCGAGCCCGGGCGAGTTGAGAAGCCCACCCCGCAAGACCGGCGACAGTCCCGCTCGTTCCGCTCGCGGCATCGCCGACACCGCGCTGCCCCCGGTTTCGCCGCCTCCTCGGAGATCTCCGACCTCCGCGACGATGGACAGCGCCGAAACAGGCAGTCAAGCCGACACCGCGGCTGATTCGTGTTGGTGCTATCACGACATTCGATCTCGCACCCCTTCGATTCACCCTCCAGACATAGGTCGGCATCACCGAACGGAC
>JBJOHD010000180.1:0-4695 GCA_046047875.1 Pseudomonadota bacterium
CGATGCCAAGGGGGGAGAACGCCTCCACCACCCGGACGAGATCGGGCCCGTTTCCCGGTGCCGGAAGGACGAGAAGCCGCTCCATCTCCGTAGAGTCGGCGCACTGGCGCGCGAGCGCATCGATACGCGTGGTATCGCGTACACTCACCCCCGGAAAATCGACTAAAACCACATCGCAGTGCGCGAGATCAGCTATCGCATCCTCAAGCTCGACGAGATGTTTTCCGGTGCCGAAGAGGCATCGAAAGGGGCTCTGGAGGAGCGAGGCATACGACTTCAGTTGGAACGATGCACCGACCCGGTAGGTGTCGGCGCAGATAAGCCCTACTTTCAGGTGACAGACCCGTTGAAGCTGCGCCGCCAACTTGGCTATGGTCGTCGTCTTCCCCACCCCGGTAGCACCGAAAAATCCGATCACCCGCTTTTTGAGGGGAAGGCGTACCTCGAATTCCAGCACACCCTCGAGCGCCGCGGCGAGGGAACGCTCCGCATCACGGGCATCGACCCGCTCACTTAACACCCGCGCAAGCGCGGGTGAAATACCCTGCCCGAGAAGCTCCTCCTCGACCCCGTTTCGCCGCTCGCCACGGGCGATCGGCTCGTACGGGGTGTCGAGGGTAATCACCTCACTCAGCACCTCGGTTGACGCAGCCAGGGCGGCGTGCATCGGACTCGGATCCTCGAGGGCGACATCGAGCTCGAGCCCATCGTCCCCGATCGTGCGGCTCCCGACGATAATTGCGTCCTCACCGAACTCCTCACGAACAAGCGCTAAAAGAGCGCTCATGTCAGAGCCACGAAACGTCTTGGTGTTCATCCGTTGCATAATCTCGCTCCCTCAAACCTCCCGTTACCCCTCAACCGAGACCACCCCCAGCGAGTGCACCTTTGTATTCGAGGCGATCTCGTGGTGGGTAATCACCGCCATCCCCGGAACAAACCGCTCAACGAAGTGAAAGAGCGCGGCACGGAGGTGAGATGGCGCCAAGATGAGCGGGGTTTGGCCTATCTCGGCAAATTTCTCGGAGATCTTGCTCAAGCGGGTGATCAGGAGCTGCGCCACACCGGGGTCGAGCGCTAAATACGACCCTTCGTCGGTTTGCTGCACCGCATCGGCGAGGGCCCGCTCCAGGCTCGGGTTGATACTCGCCAGCGGCAGCACCCCATCGGTGTTGATGAACTTCGCGGTGATCGTCCGCGAGAGCTTACGGCGCACAAACTCGGCGAGCTTCTCCGGATGCTTCACATGGGGAGCCCAGTCGGCCATCGTCTCAAGGATCGTCTTGAGATCGCGGATGCTCACCTGCTCACGCAGGAGGTGCCCCAAAACCTGCTGCACCTGGCCTACCGTAAGCAGGGTGGGTATCAGCTCCTCCACGACCTTCGGCGCGTCCTTCGCCACCGTATCGATGAGGTATTGAGTTTCTTGGCGACCGAGTAGCTCGTGCATGTGGCTGCGGACAAGCTCGGTCAGGTGAGTGGTGATCACGGTCGATTGATCCACCACGGTGTAGCCTGCAAACTGCGCCCGCTCTTTGTCGATTGAGCTGATCCACAATGCATCGAGCCCGAACGCCGGCTCCTTCGTCGGGATCCCCTCTACCGGGGTGGTAATATTACCGGGATCCATCGCCAAGAGGTGGTTCGAGCGAAGCTCCCCGGTTCCAATCGCGCCACCCCGCAGCATAAGTCGGTATTGACCCGGCTTAATCCGCACGTTATCGCGAATATGAATCGGTGGGACGATAAATCCGTAATCGAGGGCGAATTGGCGGCGGATCGAGCGAATACGTTCAACGAGGTCCCCCCCTTCCACGAGTGAGACCAACTCGTAGCCCACCTCGAGCTCAAGGGTATCCATACCGAGGAGGCCCGTGACCTCCTCGCGGCTTCCCGGGGTCGGAGTATTCTCCGCTTTCTTCGCCTCCTCGGCTTTCTGCTCATCGATGATCGAGGGCTTCTTGACTGCCCGCTGCCTCGCCACTGCCACCCCGCCGGTAAGCAATGCAAGGATCATAAATGGGAGGAACGGCAGCCCCGGAACGACCGCAAAGCCGAAGGAAACTATCGACGTCAAAAAGAGCGGTCGCGCCGATTGCCCAAGTTGGCCAAGGACATCTTGTCCGAGGTCCTCGCCCGACGCAGCGCGGGCGACGATAAGACCAGCCGCGGTCGAGACGATAATCGAGGGTACCTGCGAGACGAGTCCGTCGCCGATGGTGAGGAGGGTGAAAATCTGCGCTGCATCGAGCCAATGCATATCGAGCTGTACGATACCGATAAAGAAGCCACCGACGACGTTGATCCCGGTGATAAAGAGACCCGCCACCGCATCTCCCGAGACGAACTTCGCCGCACCGTCCATCGCCCCGTAGAACTCAGCCTCACGGGCGAGATCTTTACGCCGCTCCTTCGCCTCCGTCTCATTGATAAGACCGGTATTGAGATCAGAGTCGATCGCCATCTGCTTACCGGGCAAGGCATCCAACGTAAAGCGCGCCGCAACCTCAGCGATACGGCCTGAACCCTTGGTGATAACTTTCAAATTCACGATACTGATCGCGATGAAGATGACTATTCCGACCGCGAAGTTACCCCCGACCACGAACTCGCCGAACGCCTGGATCACCTCACCCGCCGCATCGAGCCCCTGCTTCCCGTTGATGAGGATCAAACGGGTCGAGGCGATATTCATGCCGAGGCGGAAAAGGGTCGTAATAAGGAGAACCGCCGGGAACGCCGAGAACGCAAGCGGGCGATCCATGTAAAGAGAGGCGAAGAGCACGATGAGTGAGATGACGATATTGAGCGCGATACAGATATCTAACACCTCCGTGGGGAGGGGGAAGAGCATGATCGCGATGATGGCGATGAGGGCGATCGGAATCGCGAGACTCACCAGAAGCTTCGGATCGTTCTTCTTCTTGCCGCTTGAAGCTGCCGGAGCAGCCGCTGCGCGGGGAGCGCCTTTCGCCATAGTCTATCCCTTACTTCGTCCGGACCGGTTGTCCGTGCGGATTACGCAACCTAAACACATACGCTAAGACCTCTGCGACCGCGCGGAACAGCTCGTGCGGGATCGTCGCCCCCACCTCGGTCGAGGCGAAGAGAGCGCGGGCGAGCGGTTTCCGCTCAAGCACCGGCACCCCTGCTTCTCGAGCGAGCTGCCGGATGCGGAGGGCGACGTGCCCCTGCCCCTTCGCCACCACGATCGGAGCGACCATCGAGTCGCGATCGTACTTGAGCGCAACCGCATAGTGGGTCGGGTTCGTTACCACCACATCCGCCTTCGGTACAGCGCTCTTTAAGCGCTGCATAATCCGCTGAATACCCTTCGCTGCGATCTTACGTTTCGTTTCCTCGTCACCTTCCACCGACTTCCGCTCGTCTTTGACCTCTTCTTTGGTCATCTTGTTCTTGGAGAGCCAGTGATGCTTGCCGTACGCCCAATCGAAGATCGCGAGGGCGATAAGGATATAAACTATCTTCCAGAAGACGGCGGAGATCGCGTTGGCGGTATACGGCAGGATCTCACCGGTCGAGAGGTGCATGAGGTTGACCATCTCCGGAGCAAAACCCTTCAGCGCGAAATAGCCGACCGGCAAGATGAGGAGGAGCTTCACGATAGCTTTGCCGGTCGTCACAAAACCCATTATCGAGAAGATCCGCTTGACACCTTCAAACGGGTTCAGCATGTCCCAGCGAAATCTGATAAGCTTCTCCCTAATATTCCACCCGGTCTGGAGAAGCACCGCCAACGCGGCGACCCCGCCGATGATTCCGGAGATAATTAGAAGCTGTGGAACGATAAGCGCGGCGGTACCGAGAACCCCCTCTTCGATATCCTTCAGCGACATAATCTCGCGCTGTCCGATAAGGCTATACGAGTGTGCGAGGATGATCTTGAGGTTCGTCACCAGGGTCGATGCGGTCGAAGAGACCACGAGAAAGCCCGAGATGAGGGTCACGAGGACAACGATATCTTGGGAAAAGAACAGCGCCCCCTCTTTACGAAGTTGCCCCATCCGTTTGTCGGTGGGGAGCTCTGTCCTTTGTTCAGGTGTCGAGTTCTCTGACATAGCGCTAGGTGTGGAATCCCTTAGCCCGAGAGGAGCAAGAGCTGTGCCTTGTCGGCACCTGCGCTCTGCCGTCTAACGCATCGATATGACTATGAATCTAAAGCTGGCCTGCCTACCCCGGTGCTCGGGGCTTGACCCGCGGCGTCAAAAGACCGACTCGTCCCACCGATGTTCGGAGCTTGCGCGTCGCGGGTAACGGCGAGGATCGAGTTCTCCATACCGGTAAACTCCCGGTTTACGAAACGAACCACGTCGGGGAGCGCCAATACGGTGAGGATAAGACCGATGCCGATCGTGAGGGGGAAACTCACGATGAATATATTAACCGACGGAACAGCCTTCGATATCAGGCCCAACACCGCGTTCGTGAGAAGCATCGCCACCAGCAGCGGCGCTGAGAGGAGCACCCCCACCCTAAAAATATCGGCGCTTCGATCGATAAGGAGCTCAGCAGCTTGGGGGCCAACCGAAAACTGGCCCGGCACGATAGCACCACCGAGTCCCGCTACCGCCTGAATCGCCACATGGTGCCCCCCCACGAGCAGGAAGACGACCACTGCAAGGTCCCCTAAAATTCGGGCGAGGTCGCTCGTCACCACACCAAGGGTGGGGTCGA
>JBJOHD010000181.1:0-17570 GCA_046047875.1 Pseudomonadota bacterium
CGACGATGAATTCGATGATTCACCGGACGGAGATGATGATGGCGAAGGCTCAGAAGATGGGAATTCCGGCAACAGCGGCTCTGGTAACAGTGGTTCCGGCAGCGGCGGTGGTTCTGAGCGCGAGATTCGGGGTGTTATCAGCGCCATTGGCGGAAATGAGGTGGTAGTGGGCGGAGTGAGGTTTGTAACGAATTCCTCGACTGAGTACCGAGATGAGAACGGGGCGGCGGTGACCGTCGCTTATTTCTCGGTCGGGATGGAGGTGAAAGCTCGTGGTCGAGAGATCGGAGGGACACTCTCCCTCGAGAGACTCGAAAGCGAGGAGGATTAGGCGAGGGCGCCGAGATTAAGAGATCATGCCCGGCGCACGGAGCGCCACAAAAGGGTTTAGAGGTGTTTATTAAGAAACGTTGTAGAAAAGGGTGAGACTTGTATGCGGAAGAGATGTTTGAAGGGATTCGTAGTAGGGCTGTCGACACTTGTCGCAGTGTCGGGCGCAGCTGCGAGTCCGCCGGGCGCGTTAGAGGTCAAGGGAGCCCTCGCGGCGATCTCTGCTGAGAGCATTACCGTTGGAGGTATCACGTGTCAGGCGAATGCCCAGACGAAATACGAGAAGAACGACCAACACGTTACTGCCGCCGCGTTCGCAGTAGGGGAGCTCGTCGAACTCAAGCATCTCGACGGTATCTGTCTCGAGCTTGAGAACGAGGGACCGGAGAATCAAAATGGCGGCTCGAGCGGTTCGAATCATGGCTCTGATGACCAATCGGGTGGCTCGAGTAGTTCGAATAAGGGCTCGAAGGAGAGGCTCAGTGCAAAGCTAGCCCCGGTTGCGGGAGGCTCGGCGGGTGGCAGCGGTAAGGTGAAGGCCGAGAAACGCGGAACTAAGTCTGCGTTCGAGGCGAGCATCAAGATCCCGCGGCCGACCGACCTCACCGGAGACGCGATCGTTTCGATCGAGAGTGGTGGTGTAAGCTGCGATATGAAGGTGAAAGGTACTCGACGCTCCCGTCGAGGGTCGATACGCTCGGCGAAGATTCAAGCCGATCTAAAGATCGAGTCAAGGACGAAGAATGGCGCCCCGAGGGTGAAAATCAAGAAGGGTGCCTGCGCGAGCGGCCCGATCGCTATCGTGGCCGGTCAAGAGGTAGTGGTGAAGCTCAACGGCTCGGCGGTTCTCTCCGGAGTCCCGGCCCTTCGTGCGACTCCGACACCTACTCCGACGCCGTAAAAAAAGAATCGGAGGGTCGCCGCTCGCTCCGCGAGTCGGCGGCCCCGACTCACGGTAAAGACTACCTCCGGTAGGTTGTGTGAAAGCAGCCGCCCGGGGGTAGTTTTTTTATGAGCCCCTCACCCTCATCGGGGTTCCTCAAGCGCGAGTTGCGGGGCAGGGGGCGGACGCCGCCCCATGAGCAGAGAAACCGATAACTTCTGCTTTGGTCGATACGGTTTCGAGCGGCGCGGTTTATGCAGTTCAAAGATCCCATATATGGGATGCCTCGAAATGGCGGAAGTGGGCCGTCCTTCGATCGTAATGATCCAACAGCGGATTCCGCTCTGTTTCTCAATTTCGAAGGCCGCCGTGTGATGTGAAGTTAAACCAGGTGGGAGGTAGAGCGATGGTTGTGGGGAAGAGCTCGTCGTTAAGGAGCGCTGTTATCATTGGCCTTGTTGTATTACTAGCGACACCAGCGTGGGCTGTTCCACCCTCTCCGAAGGGAGGGACTCCCCCCGTTCGCACGATACTTAAAGCGAAGCTCCAAAAACCTGATAGCGCAGATCCCGCCGATAAATATAGTCGGGGGAGTTTGAGCTCGAAGGATACCATTCGAATAAGGCAGCTTTCGATCAGTGCCCGTCTCCTCACGCAGATCGCTCCCCCGGCCGATCCCGCAGCTCCGCTTCAGACTCCAGAGGTGAGCATCCTTGTGCCGCAAGCTGATGGAAGCTCGGTAAAGTGTATCCTTGCCGCTAAGGTCGGTCGAAAAGATAGAGGCAGCGGCAAGCATCTAGTTAACGCACTCTTAAAAATTATAGCCCGAAAAAAGACGGTGAACGGGCAGCCGACCGAGATCTATAAAGCGTCGAAGGGCTCGTGTGCTGCAGATGTCGTACCGGTCTTCACACAGGGAGGTACGGCAGCTATCCAGATCGATGGAGCAACGGTCTTGAGCGGTATAGCCAAGTAGCCTCAGAACGGCATGGCGGGGAGTTTGGATAAAGCTCCCGCCATGAAGTTATCTTAAGAGGAGGAGCCGCGCCGAGCCGCTCGGGCGAGGCGCCAAGCTCCAACGAGCTGTCTTCCCGCAACCGAGACACCGACGGTAACCAGCACGATCATCGAAAGGACCCGCAATTCTGCGGAGATGAGGAGCCCTTTCGACATGCCGATATGAGCTTGAGCGCAGAGGAGGCCGTACGCGATCTCCCGTACCCCGACGTTTCCTGGGGTGATGTTGATGTGAAAAGTGAGTCGATAGAGGGCGTAAAAAACCGCGAGGGTAGCCATATCGACCTCAGCTCCGACGGCGCCCAGGAGGATCCGAAATACGTGAGTCATGATGAGGAACGACGCCACTGCGATGGTGGTGGTTGTGAGCATGTAGCGGAGGTTTCCGAGTCCCCGAGTGAGTTGGTCAGCGACCTCAGCTAGTTTTTGGACTATCTTCAGCGGCTTTTTGAAAGAACCGAGGACCCGTTGCGCTAGAAACGGCGCGATGATGATCACGATTAAAGAGAGCCCAAGGAAGTTACCTGCGGAGAGACCGAAGAGTTGAAGCTGGGCAGCGCCAAGGGCGAAAAGGATAAAGGCGATGGCGAAATTAAGGAGGGTATCGGTCCATATAAAGAAGAGGTTGGCAGCGATATAGTCGGTGTAGCTTACTCCAAAATCCCGCTTCAAAGAGATGCCGCGATGGATAGTCCCCATCTGAGGTACAAGGTTGTTTAGGAGCCTTACGACCACGAGCATTCGGATCCACTCAAGGAGGGGGATACGGCATCGGCAGTGGTGCTCAATAAGGAGAACGAAACGGTAGGCGTGGAGAACGAAGTAGACGAGCAATATCCCGATGATAATGGCGATATCGTGCCAAGCGATCTCTTTCGCTTGGAGGAATACGTCCTTATCTTTGGCGAGCGATCCGAGGATGAAGATTACGCTGAGTATCGCGATCGCACCCTGCAGCGCCTTCAGCCAACGGGGGGAGCGGTTTCGCGTGGGCTCCGCCGGCGCTAACTCTTTGGGCTGCGTTTGATCCAAGGGATTCTGCGCTCCATGCTGAATCTATTAACGCCAATCGCTACCGAAGGTTTCGAGGGCGCACTTAAGAGCATCGGGGCTGACACCCGGTTTCGGGGTAAAGACAGCCATACGACCCACCATCTCTGAGAGGGTAAGGAATTCCTCAACAGCTTGGTAGTGGGGGCGCCCAGCGTAGTCATCGAAGAGCAGGGTCCAGTCGGAGCGGTCAGCGAGTTGCAGCGCTGTCGACAGGGAGCAGGCGACCCGAAAACGTCCATCAACCAAAATGAGGTCAGGGAAGAAGCTAGGGTCTCCCTTCCACGGAGCGGTAAAGTAGCGGCGCCATAGGGGGAGTCGGGCCGGAGTGGCCTTACGGCATACCGGCACCCCCCAGGCTTCGGTAAGACCGATATCGACCGCGAGGAGTCGCTGAGAGGGAGCCTTTATCGAATATCCGGCTGATACGATTTTTCTCTCTACGGAACGGAGAAAAAACCGATCAGATTCGATCGTCGTGAAATTTTTTCCAAGCTCCGCTGCGAGGAAAGTCGATCCCCCCGAGCCGAACTCAAGATAGGTACGGGCGTTTCGGAGGCGCTCAACAAAGAATGGAGTACTCACCTCATCGAAGTGGGGGGTGCTTGGCACCGGGAAGCCCACCACCCGCTGCATAAAAAGGGAATAGGCGATCCGTCCCCATCTCCGGAGCTCGGCGGGGATAAGGTGTCGGTTGCGATCGTAGATTCCGGCGTGTTCGACTGTCATCGGCGGCGCTCAAACGGTAAAGACTCGGCTATCCTACCGATCCCTGCCTCTAGAGTAAATCCGAAGAAAAGACCGCCAATAGGGGCTAAAATTCCTTTTGAGAGGAGGTATCCCATCGGGAAGATCGGCCTCACGGAGGGATTTGGAGGGGCGCCCTCTTCGGTTAGAAAAAACAAGAGCGGCGTGCTACAAGGGGTAGTAGGGAATGAGAGCTACCAAGGCGAGGTCATGGATCCGTTCGTATCGATTATCGTGCCGATAAAAAACGAGGAGGAGCGTATCTCCACGCTCCTCGATGCTCTCGTCTCTGTCGACTATCCCCGCGATCGTTACGAGATCATCGTTGCAGATAACGGCTCGACCGATCGAACGGTAGAACTTGCGCGGACGATTCCCGGGGTACTGGTGTGTGTTGAGCCCAAGGGTGGCTCGTACGCGGCGCGGAATGCTGGCCTGCGTGCCGCCCGGGGCGAGGTAATCGCGTTTACCGATGGTGACTGCACTCCTGCAGTCGGGTGGCTGCGTGCGGGTGTATCGCGAGTTACTGCCGGCGCGGATCTCGTCGCCGGAGCGATTCGATTCGAACTATCGAAGCCCTCCATCGATCACCGTTTTGACCAGAAATTTTTTCTTCAGCAGGAGCGGTGGGTAGCGGAGAAGAAGGCGGGAGCTACTGCAAACCTCTTTGTTCACCGTCGGGTGATCGAGCAGGTCGGAGGCTTCTCGGAGGCGCTCACCTCGGGAGGAGACTTCGCTTTCTGTAAGGCAGCAACCGATGCTGGATTTTCCCTCGTATTCGAGCCGAGCGCGGTCGTCGGACACCCAACCCGAGGGCTCGGCGCGTTGCTGCGCAAAGCCAAAAGGATCGGTGGCGGGAAGATTGAGCGACTCCGACACACCTCGAGCACCTCCAAAGAAGTTATGCCGAAATCTCGTCAACTTACTCAGTTGCTCGCTGACGAGCCGTTCGGGGTTAAGGTCGGCTTCTTGGCGATCTACGCCATCGTTTGTATCGCTGGGGTGTACGGTGCGCTGGCCTATCTAGCGCGAACACAGCGGAGCTCCTCGTACGCTTAAATTCTCAGGCGAAAGCGCGCCGACCGCTCAACACCATCCCTTCAAGCAGCGTGATACGCTTCTCCATCGGGGGATGGGTAGAGAGGAGATTCATCAATCCCCCGTGAAAAGGGGTTACGATATACATACTTGAGGTCGCAGGTTGGAGCGCTGTTGCATGAGCGTGTTCGTACCCCCGGGAGAGTTTTCGCAGCGCATTTGCGAGCGCGAGGGGGTCGCCGGCGATCCGCGCACCAACCTCGTCAGCGAGGTACTCCCGAGTGCGAGAGATACTCATCTGAATTATCATCGCAGCGATCGGGGCGAGGATCGCCATCGCAAGTCCGCTGAGCGGACTTGTGCCGTCCTCATCCGAGCGACCGCCGAAGATAGCTGAAAATTGTAGGACGTTCGCGATGTTCGTGATCGCCGCACCGATGATAGATGCGATCGTGGTGATGAGGATGTCGCGGTTCTTGATGTGGGCTATCTCGTGGGCGATGACCCCGCGAAGTTCGGCTGGGGAGAGGATTCGCGCGATACCAGAGGTAATGGCGACCACTCCGTTCTGCGGGTTGCGCCCGGTCGCAAAAGCATTCGCCTCGGGGCTTTCAATAAGATAGAGCTTCGGCATCGGGATCTCGGCCGCTTGAGCGAGCTCGCGAGTCATCGAGAAAATTTGGGGTGCCTCTTGCGGGCTCAATTCACGAGCGTGATGCATCGCGAGGACGATCTTGTGAGAGAAGAAATATGCCCCGACGTTCATGACGAGGGCGAAAATAGTGAACGCCCACAGGTATCCAGGCCCCATCATGCCGCCGAAAGCGATCAGAAAAGAGGAGAGAACCCCGAGCAGAAGAAGAGTTTTAATCTGTTGATTCATACAAACCCACCTAACATTCGCCTGAGGCCGGTCACTCGTAGGCCCCAACGCCCTTAGTCGATAAGTCTTACTTCGGGCTAATTCAAGGACCCCCGTACGGGGAGCTGCAGACGATAATCAGCATTATACGGGAGGGGCAAAATATTTAGAAAATAGCTAATTAGGTTACAATCCATAGATGCTATCGATGAATAGGTGCGATTCCCCTCACGTGCCCCCGCGGTGCAGGTCTCGTCACTGGGTCCTCCGAGGGGAGCCTCTGGAGGGAGGGTGTCGGCGTATGAGCCCGACCCACGAGCCCAGCCAATGAGCCCAGCCAATGAGCCCAGCCAATGAGCCCGGTAAATGAATGACCTCTACCGTACAGAGCCACTCTCGTGCGCCACCAACGTACGCCGCTATCGCACAGAGCTGATTAAAGAAGCTCAACGTACGTGATTCGCACGATCTCGATCTCCTGGGGGCCCTTAGGGGATCGGAACGTTACGACGTCTCCCTCACGGGCCTTAAAAAGCGCGGCGGCGAGGGGAGATATCCAACTGATCCGGCCCATTGAAATGTCGGTCTCGTCGATACCGACGATCGAGTAGGTTTTCTCGCGGTCCTCCTCGTCACGGATCGTCACCGTGGCTCCAAAGAGGATCTGGTCTGAGTTCACTTTGAGCGGGTCAACCACTTCGACCGCATCGAGCCGCTTCGATAGGAAGCGAATTCGTTTGTCGATCTCTCGAAGTCGCTTCTTCCCGTAGATATAATCACCATTTTCGGAGCGGTCACCGTTTCCGGCAGCCCATGCTACCGTTTGAGTGACCTCCGGGCGAATCTTGTAGCGGAGTTCTCGAAGCTCGTCTTGAAGACGCTTCGCTCCGGCTGGGGTCATATAATTTTTGCCGCTTGGCGCCGCCGGAGCGGAGTCCTCGACCTCGTCGAGACCCTCGTCAGCGTCGGTTTCTCTCGTAAAAGCCTTACTCATCGATTATACCTCTGACTCAAGAAGCGCGAGCGCGTCGCTCAGCTCGGAAAGCGCGTGGTTATCCCCAGAATCTCGCGCCTTTTCAATTCCTTCCAGAAAGATCTTGCGTGCTTCCGTAAAGGAGCCTTGTTCTTGGAGGAGCGTCCCAAAATGCAGGTATGTCGCCACATATTCCGGAAATCGTGTGTAGACCTCTTCAAAATAACGGTGGGCTTCAGCGGTGTTCCCCTCGTTTTTGAACTCGATGGCGAGAGCGTAGTACATGAACGGGTCGTTGGGGCGATTCGCTAAAAAAGAATGAAGCTGCTGAATTCTCTGATTCATATTTCGGCCTTCGCCAAAGTATAGCACGAGGTCGTCGTGTTCTTCTACCCTTCCGACCAGCCTCGGCCTCCCCCGTGCTCGGGCGTCGAGAACTATCTGATCCGAAGACGGTGAGCGGTTCACTACAAGCTTGGCAGCGTGGATGCTCTCAACGCGCTCTACCGCCCTTCTCCCCGCATCAGCGGAGACGGCACGGTGATCTCCCGAATCGAACCATCGCTAAATTTCACCTGAATCAAGACACCGGGCGGGAAGTCCCCGCCGGGTCGATCGAATCTGAAATGCGCTCTGCCACCGTTTCCGATTCCGGCGGGGCGCCCCTCTGCGAGGAGCGTCTGGCGGTCGGATGAGAGGATCGTTACCGTCGCCGCGTTGTCGCTCCAGCTCTCTGGAAGGAGGATGACGAGGAGCCCGGTTGAGTCTGAGATCGGCTTCCACAGGAACCCGCTCGGTGCATCGAGCGCTGCCGTGGGGCCTTTGCTCATTGGAGAGGTCGGCATGGGTGGGGGAATCGATGCTGGCGTGCGGATAGATGCCTCTCGCTCAATCCCCCCCGCCCCGGGTTCACTCCGTGCAGTACGCTCTATAGCGATTCTATTTCGGGGGGAGATCAGTCCTTCTCGCTGAAGCTCCCACAGGACCCCGTGCGCCCCTCGCATGAACTCAGTACCGATGTCCGGTCGGCGGCGGTGGCTGAGCCTCTGAAGAAGCCGGCAACGGAGCTCCTCTCCCAATGAAGGCGAGAGCCGGCTCAGCTCCTTATGAACGATGGCTGCATACCGCTCCCCCCGAGATAACCGAGTGAGGCGGGCGAGAGGGCGCTCGCAGGCGCGTCGTATCTCCCCGATGACCTCGGTCGAATTCCGCAGTGAGGGGGTCGCCCCCCGTCGTTCACTGCGGCATCGCCGTGCAGTTCCGCGAGGCGTTCCGGTGCCGTGAGGCGGCTCAGGCGCTGAGCGGCGTGTTATGGATAAAGACATATGAATTTCCGTAAAGTTGATGTTTCCTCGAACGGCTAAACCGTCCCTTGATACGTATCGGGGTAAGCGGTACAAAGTTGCTAAATAATCCGAGGTTTTTTATGGCGGCCCTCTCGTTTCCGAAAGAAAAGATCAAAATCCTGCTCCTTGAGGGGGTTCATCCGGCAGCGATCGAGCGGTTCAAGGAGGCGGGCTACACCGCGGAGTCTCTCCCCCACGCTTTGAACGAACGGGAGCTTGTTGAGGCGGTACGCTCGGTCCACCTCCTCGGGATTCGATCCGCCACGCAGGTCACTCCTCAAGTTCTTACCGCGGCGAAAAACCTGATTGCACTCGGCTGCTTCTGCATCGGTACGAATCAGGTGGCGCTCGAGGATGCTGCCCGGGGTGGGGTTGCGGTCTTCAACGCCCCGTTTAGCAATACCCGAAGCGTCGCCGAACTCGCGATGGCGGAGATCGTGATGCTTGCCCGACGTGCGGCGCAGAAGAGTATGGAGGTGCACGCCGGCACGTGGGACAAGTCGGCGAAGGGATGCTTCGAGGTGCGCCATAAGACGATCGGTATCATCGGATATGGCCACATCGGCCCTCAGGTCGGGCTCCTCGCCGAGGCGTTCGGGATGAAGGTATACTTTTACGATATCGTTCCGAAGCTTCCGCTGGGAAACGCCGAATCGGTCGGCTCGCTGAGAGAGTTACTCGCAAAAGTCGATGTGGTGACTCTCCATGTGCCGGAGACCCCGCAGACGAGAAATATGATCGGGCAAGCCGAGCTCGCCTCGATGCGACCCGGGAGCTTCCTCTTGAATTTAAGCCGAGGCTCGGTGGTTGATATCGGGGCGCTTCATGGGGCCCTGACCACAGGTCACCTCGCCGGTGCGGCGATCGATGTCTTTCCGAAGGAGCCGAAATCGAACGAGGAGCTCTTCGAGAGTCCGTTGCGAGGCCTCGACAACGTTATTTTGACCCCGCATATCGGGGGCAGCACGTTTGAGGCGCAGCGGAACATCGGGCTCGAGGTCGCGAATGCGCTCATAAAATACTCGGACACGGGAAGCACCACCGGAGCGGTCAATTTCCCCCAGGTCGAGCTCCCGATCTTGACGGATAGTCATCGAATCTTAAATATCCACCGGAACGTTCCCGGTGTGCTGCGCGATATCAACCGGCTCATCGCCGAGATGGGGGGGAACATAAAATCCCAGTATCTCAGCACCACGAACGATATAGGGTATCTCATCACCGACGTTGATCGCTCGATATCGGGGGCGGTAAAGGATAAAATCGAGTCGCTCGACACCAGTATCCGTACCCGCATTTTATTTTAAATCGTCTTCTGAGAGTTGTCGCAGGCGATGAGGAGTCTTACCTAGACGAGTCGAAAGCTCTTCTCTGTTTCACAAGCAGAGCTTCGAGATCTCACTCTGCGCTGCGGCGGTGTATGTGTTCCGCCTGACTGAAGGGTGTAGACTTCTTTTCTTGGGAGGGGAGAGGGTGGCAAAGTCGTTCTCTCTCCATGTGGAGGCTCCGGCCGCTGTGGCATGACAAGGTATGTGGACAAGGTATGTGTCGAGTCCATAGGCGAGCGAAGCGAGGCTTATGCCCCGAAAGGCATCGAATACGATGCCTCGATGCCCTGCATGAGTTGGTCTTGGGCAAGAGGAGCAGCGCGCATGCTCATGAGCGTCACCCGCGTGGGAAGCCGCGGGGGAGTCACCGAGGGGCGAAATCCCTGATTTTTTTTTAGAAGAGGCTGTTCTCTCGCCCCCGTATCTCTTAGGCCTCTACCGGTTAATCATCGCTGCCTTGAGAGCATTGAAGGTTCCTCCGGATGCGAGGTCGATACGGGCAACTGTTGGCCGGAAGGAATGGTTGGCTCTTAACGCACCCCTTATTTGGTGCCGCGGGGGTGTGGTTCCGCCACGATCTCGATAGCAAAAAAAACGCCCGCCGGATGAGGGCGGGCGTCTTGAGCAACGGGTGCCGTGATTACCTCCGCGCTTTGTACAGCCCCGCAACGACATCCCAGTTCACAACGTTCCACCATGCATCGAGGTAATAGGCGCGGCGGTTCTGATAATTAAGATAGTAGGCGTGCTCCCACACATCGCATCCGAGAACTGCGCACCTGCCCTCCATGAGAGGATTGTCCTGATTCGGAGTCGAAGCGATCTCCACGGCACCGTCCGGTTTCGCGATGAGCCACGCCCATCCGGAGCCGAATCGACCGAGTCCAGCTGCTTTAAACTTTGCTTTGAACTCAGCGAAGTTGCCGAAGGCTGCGTCGATCGCCTTCCCCAGTTCGCCCGTCGGGGTAGTGCTGCCACCGGGGGTCATCAGCTTCCAGAAGAGGTCGTGGTTCCAGTGACCGCCGCCGTTGTTGCGCACCGCGGTGCGAATGCCCTCGGGAAGGGTGTTCAGATCCTTGAGGAGCGCCTCAAGGGGCCGATCCGCAAACGCGGCGTGGTCTTTAAGAGCGTTGTTGAGATTCGTCACATAGGTGGCGTGGTGTTTCCCATGATGAATCTCCATCGTGCGCGCATCGATGTGGGGCTCGAGTGCGTTTGGGGCGTAGGGCAGAGGTGCCAGTTCGAAGGCCATAAAGATCCTTTAAAAAATAAATCTACCGCACCGAGATGTCTTTGCCGGGGTGCGCGCCCTTCGATTATTATCCCGCCTCGAACTCAAGTGCAATATAAACAGGGGCGTGAGGGCTCAATCCCTCATCGATTAACGCGCCCCCTCCGGGACCGTCGATTCAAAGCGGTGAAGCGTTGCCCGTTGTCTACCCGCGCGAAAGACGGTCGGCATCACCGCTCCCTCTTTCGCCACGAGTGAGCCGAGAAAGAACTCGAATGAATCGAGGCGCTTTAGAAAGGGGAGGGAGTCCCCCCGATCCTTTTCGCTTAAAAGATACACCGTATATCCCAGGGCGTGAGCCTCCGCCATGAGCTCCCGCAGCGGCTCTCCGGTGAAATCGCGGCGGGAGTATGCGATGGTGGGTATCCCAAACGATATGTTAAGCGGAGTTGTGAGCTCGACCCGTGCGAAGTTGACCTCATCGACAAAGATGAGCGCTTTCAAGCCGACCAGTGCGGCGAGCCGATCAAGTTCAGCGTACAGATCCCCGGCTTCAACCGAGCGCGCTTGGGCGATCGTAAATGGGAGCATACAGAGAAGGGCGCCGGTTACCAGAACGGCGCGAATTCCGGTCGTGAGGCGGGCACTACGGAGCCGTATGGCCTCGAGCCCGAGAACTCCGAAGAGGATCGTTAGTGGGACCAGGGTGGGCACGAGGTAGCGCCCGAAATAGTAGAGGTACGGGGCAGTAGTTTGCTTACCCACCAATGCGAGGGCTAGCCCACCGGCAGCGAAAGAAAAAAGAGCGATCCGGGGTGAGGTGCAGGACCGACGCATCGCGGTTATCCAGCCCCAGCCGGCGAGGAGCACCACCACTGGGGAGACGAAGAACGTTAAAACCGCGGCGGTAAGATGTTTTACCGACCACCAGCCGTGGCCCGACAGGTTCCATCGTCGCCCGATCCACCGGTTCGAGGCGTAGTAATCAGTGAACCCGAGTCGCCACCCTTTCAGCGCCACATAAGCGCCAAAGACGAGGAGGGCGAGCGCAGCACCCCATCCGAGGAGTCTTTTGCTCGGAGTGATGCGAGAGAGGAGCTCCCTCACTTTCGCTACCCGAGCGGCCAGCATCAATGGAGGTGCGGACAGAAAGAGAACGATCACGCCGAACATCACCGTGTGGTCATCCGCAAAGTCGATCAGCGACTCGGGGAGTCCGATCTTGTCCCAGATGGTCATCGAATACGGTCGGCTAAAGCTCGTACCGTGGTGAAAGCTCCACACAAAAAGTCCGAGCGCCGCAGCCCAGCCTGCCGCGGGGGCAAGCGATTTCGAGCGGTAACTCGCGAGGAGAAGCGCCGGGTAGAGGAGCGCTAAGAACATGAAACCGGTTATGTGTGTGAAGAAAAAGAGTCCAGCGAAGATCGCTCCAGCGAGAAGTTCACGCAGGCGGGTCAGCTTACCTGCCGACAGAAAATAGAGTGAGCAGAGAAAGAAGAGCGACGCGGTAACTTCCGATACCGGGAACCGGGCGAAGTAGGCGTAGGCTGGGCTGCAGGCGAGAATCAAGGTTCCATACACGGCGCCAGATCGGGTTCGCGTGATGTCATTTGCGATGAGGAAGAAAATCACGAGACAGAGGAGGCCAAATACGAAAAGGATCGTTGTGGTGTAGTTTCCCCCGAAAGCGAGGCTGCTATAACTCATCCATATCGGGTGAAGGTGATAGAACTGGGGGATAATCTCTGATGGGGCGATCCCTCGCAGATAAAAGCCGGGTTGAAAAGATCCCCTGCAGCCGCCGTCTGGCTTGCAGGCCATCGCCCGATAAGAATTTTTGAAATAGATCTTCCCCAACGGTGTATCTCGCTTCGATAGCGGAGCAGCGATCGGGTCGACGATAGTCAGTGTTCCGCGAAGCGCCAAGGAGTTGGCGATATTGACGTAAACACCTGGGTCTTGGCCGCCACGGACGTAGTTGAGGGAGGGATAGCGCAGGGCGGCTCCGATAAGGAGAGCTGCAAGAATGGGAAACACCCAGATTTTTCGTCTGAGGTCGCTTTGAGATGGGAGCATCGCCGGTCGCTGGGTGCGGAACAGCACGGCTGCAAGGAGCGCATCAACGAGACCGAGTCCTGAGAGGATAGCTTCCCTGGTAAAGAAACTTCCTTCGACGAGGACGAGCCCCACCAACGAAGGCACTATGAGACTCAATGCGAGAGCTTCAATGAGCCCTCGAGGAGAGCGTATTCCGACCTCGGGCCTCACTAAACGGGCGAGGATAAAACCGCTGAGGAGCGTTAAAAGGGTAAAAAGGGGCGCAAACATTTTTTTTAACTGAAAGGGCCGAGCCGTGTCGTTTTTGCGAGGGGCGCGCAAAACGGCGGGGTCGATTCGACGTTTCCCGTAGTGTTTCCCGGGGGATAGCTGGAGTCAAGCGGCAAGCACTCGGAGTGGCTTTTTTGCGCCAAGAGCCCCTTCCGATGTAGTATGTCGCCGATTTGAGGCGGGGGGTGTCCCGCTCGAGGGCCAAGGAACCTGATGCGCCGAATAGTGTTTGTTCTCGATGAGCTCTTCCCGGTGCGGGGAGCACCCCAGGTACGGATTCACAACCTCATCGCCGCGCTTCCCGATTGGGAGACCCAGGGGGTTGGGGGGCGGCTCTCAGAAGGGGAGTCCCCGGTGCATTTTACGCTGATCGAGCGTCCCGCTGAGCGGCAGCCGCTTTCTTTCCTTCTCTTTCTTCGTCGCCTCGGGGCGTTGGCAGTAAGGATAGTGCGGGCTGAGCGCCCCGATGTCGTCGTTGTGTCGGTGCCGAAATATGAGATGCTGGCGGCGGCGCCCCGCTTAAAAAATTTTACCCAAACCCTCATCCTCGATTTTCGGGATTCGCTCGCGTTCCTTGATTACGGTGCGTATCTAGCGCATTTTCTGCCGAGATTTCTCGCGCGACCACTCGGGAATTTTTTTTCCGGGGTGAATCGACGTCTGCAGAAACGGGCTATCTCCGCAGCCGATATGATTACAGTGGCGAACGAGGGGATCAAAGCGACGGTCGACCATCCTCGGGTGATCGTAGTCCCCAATGGTGTGGACACCGATCTTTTTAATCCAAAGGGCAAGGGTTGGTTCGGTGGTGGGCGTCCGCTTCGCCTCGTGTATCTTGGAAACTTCGCCGAGAAGGATCGCTTCGAGTGGATCGAAGCTTTACGTGGCCGAGCTGATGTCGAGGTGCATCTCATCGGGGAGGGACGGAATCGTGAGCGGGTAGTGAGGAGCATTGAAGGGGTCAATGTCGTCGCTCACGGGAGTGTGCCGCACGACGATTTGCCGGCATTGCTTGCCCAGATGGACATAGGATTTATTTTTCGGGAAAAGGGTGTCGATCAGTCGATCCCGGTCTGCCTATTCGAGTATACGGCGATGAATATCCCCGCTATTTGCAACGATACCGGGATAATGGCGCAATTTGTGCGAGAACGTGGTATAGGTTACGTCGTTTCTGAGCCGACGGAGTTCCTCGGTATAGTCGATGAGGTAATCAAGCGGCCGCAGGAGCTCGAGAGATTCTCATCGCTCCACGGAGTCGCGGAGCGTCATTTCTCCTTGCGAGCCAGTCGGGAGATCTTTCGGCGGGTGGTTGCCGATGAACAGGGGCAACGCCCCCGAGTGGAGAACGGTTTGTGAAGCTGATTATCCAGATACCGTGCTTTAATGAAGAGAAGACCCTTCCGGCGGTCTTCGAGGGAATGCCCCGTTCGATCCCGGGGGTCGATATTATCGAGTATCAGATTATCGATGACGGTTCGACCGATCGTACAGTGGAAGTAGCCCGGACGCTCGGGGTGCACCATGTGGTTACCGCAGGGCGGCGTAACCGACGATGGCTCGGTCGGGCCTTTCGGATGGGGATAGATAACGCGCTCGCGCACGGTGCTGATATCGTGGTCAACACCGATGGGGATAATCAGTACCCTTCCCACTTGATCGAATCGTTGGTGCGGCCGCTCCTCGAGCGCCGCGCTGATATCGTCATCGGAGATCGTTCACCGGGAAAGGTAAAAGAGTTCTCGTGGATAAAGCGGCGACTCCAGGTGCTCGGGAGCGGCGTGATCCAGTTCCTTACCGGCTCAGAGGTACGCGATGCGGTGAGTGGCTTTCGGGCTTATAGCCGCGAAGCACTTTTGAAGATCCACGTGCTGACGAACTACACCTACACCGTTGATACCCTGATCCAAGCGCAGAAGAAGGGTCTCGATATCGTATGGGTGCCGATAACAACAAACGCAAAAACACGCGAGTCGCGGCTGATTAAGAGCCTCTTTTCGAAGGTCCGCAAATCGGGGGCGACGATTTTGCGGTTAGTGACCCTCTATGATCCGTTTCGAACGTTTCTCTGGTTCTCGCTCGTTTTCGCAATCCCGGGACTTTTTCTTCTCGCCCGGTTTTTCTTCTTTTATATAATTCTGAGCGGCGTTGGAACCGGACTGGTGCAATCGGTCGTGGTGGGCGGAGTCCTGCTCGTCATCGCGGTGCAGATGTTCGTGCTGGGAATCCTTGCAGATCTCCTCTCAGCAAATCGAACACTCATCGAGGATCTTCTCGGCCGTATACGGCGGCTTGAACTCCGGGGTAGTGCTCATCTCGAGGTCGAGGCGGGAGAATCGAAACGCCGCGCGGCGGGCCAATCATAAGCTCCTCCTCTCATGGTGACTCCTACAAGCGTTCCGACCGGTGAGATAAACGATGGGCCGGGACTGACACCGCGGCGACTTGTCGCGGTGCTCGCGATCATTGGAGCTCCATTTGCGCTTCTTTCGTTTCTAGGCGTCCCCTTGGCAGGCCCGTTCGGGGTGGCGGTTTCGACGATCCTTCTTTGGGTCTTTGAGCTTTTACCCCTGCCGGTCACCGCGCTTCTCGTACCGCTTCTCTCGATCCTCTTCGGGGTTTCGACGGTAAAGCAGGCTTTCGCACCGTTTGGCAACGAGATCTTGGCGCTCTTTCTCGGCTGTTTCCTCCTGAGTGAGGCGATGCAGCGCCACGGCTTTGACAAACGGCTTGCCTATACGCTCATCGGCCGGTTCCCGTGGAGCCTTACCGGACGATCGCTTGCAATTGTGATGACTGCGACGACGTTCTTTATCAGTATGTGGATCTCAAATACCGCAGGGACCGTGATTGTTGTGGCGATTATCGCTGGTTTCATGAATGAGGTGGTCGAACGGGTTCACGATAAAAAAGCGGTGCGGAATCTCCGTTTGCGACTGCTCCTTGGAGCTGCTTTCGGCGCGAGTATGGGGGGCATTGCGACGCCGATCGGTTCGCCGCCGAACTTGATTGCGGTAGAGCAGCTGAGTGCGATCGGGATTGAGATTTCGTTTTTGGGGTGGCTTATCGCGGTAGCGCCGCTGGCGTTCCTTGCCCTCGGGCTCCTCTTCCTCGTGTTTGAGCTCCGTTTCCCGCTCCCGGCGCTTGAACTGGGGTGGGCGAAAGAAGAGTTCCGAGCGGCGCTCGGGCGTCGGGGTGCGCTCGTCGGGGCGGAGCGAGTGGTCGCGGTAGTGTTTGTCGTCGCGGTGCTCGCGTGGCTTCTGCCGGATATCCTCTCCGCCGTTTTCCCTGGGAGCAGCAGCGCGGCTCTGGCGAAAAGCCGTTTGACCCTCGGGACGGTGGGCCTTATCGCTGGCACCCTTCTCTTTGTCCTGCCGTATCGAGCCGACGGGGCATGGCATCCGACCCTGCGGTGGAACGAGGCTCGGGGGATAGAGTGGGGCACGATCCTCCTCTTCGGAGGGGGCCTCGCTCTCGGCGAGATGCTTGAGCGCACCGGTGCGGCAAAAGCGGTGGGGGCATTCGTAGTTGGTCTTGGGTTCACTGAGCCCGCCATACTCCTTCTCGCTGTGGTTGTGTTGAGCGTGGCGCTTTCCGAGTTCGCTTCGAACACCGCAGCGGCGGCGATAATCCTTCCTCTGATCGTAGGACTTTCGGAAAGCCTGCCCGCCCTTCAGGGGAGCGAGCAGGAGTTTATCTTGGCAGCTACGGTAGGAGCGAGCTTCGGCTTTATGCTTCCGGTCTCAACCCCGCCGAATGCGATTATATACGGAACCGGTTTCGTTTCGGCCCGTGAGCTCATGCGTACCGGAGTGATCTTCGATATCCTCGGGATCCTCCTCGCGGTTGGTTATTTTCTGCTGTAAGATCGGTCTATGAGGAAGCTCGAGGCGATTCTCTTCGATCTGGGCGGGGTCATCATCGATCTCGATTGGTCGCGCACGACCCGCGCGTTTCGTTCATTAGTTTCTGACCAGAGCGGCGCAGCGGCCGACCGGGTGTTAGGCGAGATATTTCAAAACTCTGCGTTGCACGAATACGAGCGGGGGGAGATCCCATGGGAGAGCTTTCGGGCGCGAATCAGTGCAGCGGCGGGGATCGTTGCTTCCGAGGAGCGATTTCTGGAGGCTTGGAACGCGATGATCCTTGATATACCTCAGGAGCGGATCGATCTCTTGCGGGATTTAAAGAATAGTTACCGGGTTGGGCTCCTGAGTAACACGAACGAGCGACACGTGACGTTCGTGAATTCTTATTTAGCGCGAAGCTACGGGATAGGGGATATCGGCTCCCTATTTCATGTTCCGCTCTATTCCCATCTTGTCGGGATGCGAAAGCCTGAACCCCGGATCTATCACCACGCGGCAGCTGCTCTTGGTGTAGCTCCGGAGCGGATCTTGTTCATCGACGATGTAAAGATGAATGCCGATGCGGCCA
>JBJOHD010000182.1:0-6875 GCA_046047875.1 Pseudomonadota bacterium
TGATCCTCAAATGGATCGTCCGAGCGATTCTCAGTTTGTTTAAAGTACACATCGATAATCCGACTCGGCGTCTGCACCCCTTGGAGAATGTCGATGAGGGCGTTCGTCAAGTCCATCCGAATACCGGGGATCCACCCGTCGCAAACTTTCTGGGGATCGGTGAGCCGCTTCGCTCCCCAGGCGGCGTACACGCCCTCAGCGGTTTGTCCGAGCTGGGAGATAATATCGAGGAGTTTGCCCCCATCCGCAAGCTCGCGGCCGAGCCGATTATTCCGGCTATCGGTGCTGGCGGTCGTTAGATTGAGGTCTGCCCACCCAGCAAAGGTGTGCAAGGTACGATATCGGCCCCCAAGGTGCTTCGAGAGACGCGCCATCTCCTCAATTCCTTTGGCTTTGACGAACTCGATCTCTTCAACGCCGTAACGGGGCGTCCCGTCTTGATTCTTGAGCCCCTGAACAACCCCAACCGCGATCGCGATGACGTTCTTCATCGCGGCAGCTATCTCGACCCCGACCGGATCCAGCGATGTCTGGACCCGCAAACGATCACTCGTAAGGAGGTACGAGGCTCGCCGCGCCGCCTCCTCTGAGTACGCCGCAGCGGTGAGCCCAAAGCGGCATCCGTTGATTATATTCTTCGCAAAGGCCGGCCCAGCAACCGCGACAACGTTCTTGACATCGCGCCATCCCTCGAGAGTTTTCAGATACTCAATCGGGGTAAGGACCCGCGAGCCCTCCGGTGGGCCGGACAGGAGCTGGCGCGGGTCTTTTTGCGGATCCCAACCATCGATGATGAAGCCCTTTGTGAGGCTAATCACGAGCGACTCGGGATGGGGGCGAAGATGCGGCAGTACGCTCGGCAGCGCCTGGGAGGGTAGACCGATCACGATGATACCGCGATCGAGCATCCCCATCTCGAGGCTCTGAGTTGCACGAAGTGTTTCAGAGAGGACGAAATTCCTAAGGTACTTAGGGTTCGTGTGCTGAGTGTTGATCGAATGAACGGTCTCACCGTTTCGATCCCACAACAAAACATCGATATTGTCCCCGGCAAGCCGATGGGCGATGGCGCTCCCGTAGCTCCCCCCGCCGAGCATCAAGACTTTGTTCCCCCACTGGGATGAGAGGCAGGTGTTCGTCACCGCTTGAGGGGGGGGATAAAACGGGGGGAATGCAGCAGATTTGTTTGGCTCAGCTCCCGGAATCTTCGGCAGGTCTCCCCTCTCGAGGGGATTCTCGCTTAAATTTTCAGCACGGGGATCCCTCTGCCCACGGGGGGCGGAGGAATCTTCGGTCAACTTATTCGGTGTCAGCGACATTGATCCTACCAATCAACAACGGTGCATTTGCACCACCACGATGAGCTTAAACCGGAGCTCAAGCAACGAAAGGACTGTTAAGAGTTCGTTAGTTATATGCAAGTGGGAGCACGGAATAAAGACCGTAACTTCAATTATTTAGCCCCAAGGAGCGACAATCGAGCATGCCTCAAATAAAGCTACAACAACGATCGAGCGCGCCATACGAATTTGTGGGCTTCGAGAGGCTCAGATCAGTCTCGGCGAGTGAAAATAGGCCGGAAACAATACGAGGATAGAGAAACAACAGCTATCAAAACATTTAAAAAACCCGGGGGCGGGTTAGATGATGAGTCTAACCCGCCCCGTGTGCCATCCATCAGCCGCTACTCACACACCCTGATCACGGATCTTGGCCATCGCGATTCTGTGCTGACGCCTTGCCAACACCATGGTCAAAGGAGTCAACCCAACCAAACCGATCAAGATGAGCCAGGAGAGCGCGAGAGCAGCCTCTGGAGGAATCCAACCGAAGGTGCGGCAGATGGACAGAGCTGCAAGCACCACCATCGAGAGGGAACCTGCGATCATCAACCACGCACCAGGATCCTCCAGAAGACTCTTCCCGTGCCGACGAGCGAGGAGGCTCATCACGAACGGGGTGAACACGAGCGGCGCCGCAAACGCACCCACCGACAACGCCCCCGCCACCTTCTCCGACATCAGCCCCTGTACGCGAAGAGCCATCAGGATCCCCGCAACGACCGCCGCAACGAGCCAGCCAAGCAAGAGCCAGTTTCCGGGCTCCCGCACGATACGAACCAACTTGTCCATTAGAAACCTCGACCCCCGGATGCTTGATGTAAAATTCTCTGGGTCCTGAGAACTTTACCGTAAACGAGAACGGTTGAAGCCCTCCGCGGCCCTCAACCGTTCCCGCTCACCCGCATCGAGAGGGAAATACCCCCAGCTGTCATTTCTCTTTTCAGAACACCCTCTGAAAAGAGATCAGCTGGAAAATCGACTACCCAAATAAGAAAGGAAAAGAATGCCTGACCTTGGCGCAAGTATCGCAAATCACCCCATCCTACTCAAACTGGAGCGGAGAGGCTCAGTGCTTCCACGCTAACGCTTTAAAAACACCATCTTTCTAGGGCGCGACGCGGCTGAGCGGCGAGATTGTCCCAAAGGTTTGAGCCATGCCTTCCGCCACCGTAAAACGGGGGATAAACCCGAGAAATTTTCGCGCCGCTGAGATATCAAAGTAATGGCTCGTCGCCATCTCGGACACGAGAAACTTGGTTAAGAAAGGCTCCCGACCCCGCGGGTCGAGGCGAGCGAGGAGCTCGCTCACCATCGCCAGACCGTGAGCAACCCGCCGCGACACGGTTTTCTGTAAGGGAGGAAGCCCGCTCGCCGCCAGAATCTCATCAACCCACCGCCACAGCTCTACCGGCTTCCCCTGGCTGATAAAATAGGCCCGGCCCCGCGCCGCCGGATTACCCTCCAGTGCAGACATCGCGCAGACATGCGCTTCTACACAGTCCTCGATGTAGGTGGTATCGACCCGATTTCGCCCATCGCCGATACGGACGAGACGGCCCGCCTTCGCCCGCTCGATAATCGTTGGCAGTAGATTCGTATCTCCGGGGCCCCAGATAAGGTGGGGTCGAAGCGCTGCCGTCCAAAGGTCGGGAGCCCCCAAGACCTCACGCTCGGCGATCGCCTTCGTTGCAGGATAGTAAGCCTCATGGTGACGGGGATACGGATATCCCTCATCTACTCCGTTCAGATCGGTGCCATCGGCGACAACGCTCGGCGAACTAGTGTAGACGAGCTTGCGAATCCCTTCGGCCCGACATACCGCGATTACGTTTCGCGTTCCCGTGACGTTAATCCGAAAAAAATCCTCGTAGCGCCCCCACATGTCAACTTTGGCTGCGACATGAAAGAAACCGTCGGCGCCTCGACATAACTCCCCCCAACCCTGCGGCGGGCTCGATAGATCAACTTGATGGTGCTCGATTCCGGCAGCGCGAAGCTCCGGATAATCGGAACGAGCGAGGGTTATCACCCGATGGTTCTCCCGGCGAAGCCTGAGGGCGAGCGCCTTGCCGACGAAACCCCCTCCCCCTGAGATGACATAGGTGCGGGTCATACGGGCACTAACCGTTGGCTGCCTTTCCGCTGACCGACAGGAGCGCTTCCTGCTCACGCGCCCAGACGCCCAACTGATCACGATAGATCTTGGCGTTGTGGCGAGCGTCGACCGGGAATGAGGGATGGAAGAAAAACGCCTCGATGTGTTTAGTAAGGGGACTTCCCGCCGCCAAACTCCTTAACTCCTCCAGAAAATTCGCGCGTGCCCCAACCGATTCAGGCCAATGGTGCGGCTCCGGCTCAACCACGATCCCGACCCTCCCCTGCCCTAAGTCGACAAGCGCGCTCCTGCGCACCCTCTCAGAGCGATTAAAAATCGCCTCTGTAGGAATACTAAAGTAGGTGCGCTCCTGCGCACCTACCACATGGGCCTTGCGGCCGCAGAAATAGAGGTGCCCCGCCTCGTCGAGATAGCCCATGTCACCCATGCGATGCCAGAAGCTATCACCCTCTGGAATCTTGCCGTTGGACGTTTCTATCGGGCGATTGAGGTAAGTGCGGCTTACGTTCCTGCCCCGCACCACCACCTCCCCGATCTCACGCGGAGGGAGGATAGTCGCGTGCGCCATTGAGTCGATCGCTCCGGGGACCGATTTGATTACCCGAATATCAACCCCCGGAATTGGGGCGCCTACGTAGGTGCCCTCCTCTCCACTCGATGCGGCGAGGGGGCTGCGACCAAAAATCTCAGACGAACCGACGAGCGTGACCGGGAGCGCCTCGGTCGCACCGTACGGGGTATACGCCGCTCCGTTCGGGATGACCCCCTGCACGCGCTCAAGGGTCGGCACAGGGACCGGGGCTCCGGCCATGAAGACCTTCTCTATCGTTGGAAGGTCGGTACGCCTACGGAAGCAATACTCTGAGATCTTTCGCCACAACGTTGGTGACCCGAAGGAATAGTTAATACGGAGATCGCTGATCACCTTCGTCACCCGATCCGGCTCAAGGGTCAGGGGCTTACTTGAGTCGATCGGGAAAAAAACGCTCGTCACTCCGACCGAAAGATTAAAAAGGGAGAAGATCGGGAGAAGCGGGAGATCTTTCGCCCCCGGTTTGAGCCCGAGCGGCCCCAGAAAGATCCGACGCTGATCAGCCAGCATCTCGTCTGAGAAGATCACCCCTTTTGGAATTCCGGTTGCCCCGGAAGTGAAAGCGATAAAGCCCACATCGCCTGCTGGAACCGGGGACATCGGAGCAGCCGAGAATTTCTTGAGATAACCGAGGTTCGGACCGGGCCCCACGAACGGATCGGCAGCAAGGATGTTAAGCCGCACCGATTTGAGGGCCGCTTTATTGAGCCACCTTAGCAGCTGAGCTTTCGCCGACCCGATCATCACGGTGGGTGCCGCATCGGCGATACATTTAAAGAGATTCTCCCGTCCGATCCCTGGGTCGATGAAGATCGGAATCGCTCCCCGCCCTATCACGGCGTAGCTGAGCGCCAGAAACTCGATTCCAGCGGGAACAAGCATTAAAACTTTATCACCCGGAATCACTCCAAGCTCGGTAAGCCCGCGTTGATACTTGTGGATAAGAAGACTGAGCTCCTTGAAGCTGATGTGCTCGTAGCGCACCTGGCCACCCCAAAAACTAGGAACGATCGCCGCATCGGCCTGCGGCTGCGTCGCCACCTGCTCCATGAAGCCGGCGTATAACGCATTCGGGGGGCGATTCGGGGTGTGATTCTCCGCGGTCGCGTCAGCGATGTCCCGCCCCCCTTCTCCCCGAAGGAAGGCACTCGCAACCCGCGATACCTGCTCAAAAGCGTCCTCTAACACGAGATGCGAAGCATCAGGGATCTCCAAGACACGTGCCGCGGGGAAATGAGCCGCTACACGACTAAGCATCTCACGGTGGAAACACGGGTCTTTCAGCCCCCAAATTATCTGCACCGGTTTCTTCGCAACCTCGGGGAGCCCCCGCGCGATCTCCATCATCGACGCATAGCTCGGGTGGTCGCTGTCGAACGGGATATCATCAACGAAATCCCATATAGCGGTGCGACGCTCAGCGGTCTGATACGGGAAGTGGTACCCAGCACGAACCTCCGGCGAGAGGGTCTTTCGAACACCGAAGTCGGTCGTGAGCCGCACGAAATGATTCGTATATTTCGTTAGAAATCTCCCAATGAGCGGGGATGCCGCTTTTTTTATAATCAGCGGCAAGCACTCGGTCTCGGTCAGCGTCGTGTTCAGATATACCAGCCGCTCGACCCTCTCAATCCGCCGAATCGCAAGCCCCGTCCCGATCGGCCCCCCCCAGTCGTGCATCAGGAGAGAGAAGTTCTTGATGCCGAGGTGATCGAGGAGGAGTTCAAGGTGGTCGATTCTATCTTTGGCGCGATAGTGGCGATCTTTCGGATGATCGGAGAGACCACACCCGATGTAGTCCGGAGCGATCACCCGCATATGGGGCCGCAGCTCTCCAATCAGATTCCGATAATAGAAGCACCAGGTCGGATTGCCATGAAGCAGCAGAACGACCGGTCCCGACCCTTCGTCGAGGTAATGTAGCCGTTGACCATCGATCGAAAGGTACTTCGATTGGTACGGAAGGAGCGCGTCGAGCGAGGACCTATCGAGCACAGGAGACTACCACTCGATCGCGGAGAACATCGAGTTCAAACCGCTACCAAAGCCGGTCAGAAGGATCTTATCCCCCTTCTTAATTCCTTTCTGCTCAACCGCCATGACAAATGCAGTCGGCAGCGCCGCGGACACAAGATTTCCGTACTGTTGGTAGATCGTAAACTCCTTCTCCCGCTGGAGACCCATCTCCTTGTAAAAGGCGTCATTCACCTGTTTTCCGACCTGATGGCAGACGATGTGATCGATATCCTCAGCCTTCCAGCCGAAGTGCTCTGAGGCGTCCTTCCAGGTACGCCCCCCCAGCCGCGCAGCGGCGGCGATAAGCTTCGAGGACTCGGTCTCCATAATCGGATTGAAATCCTCGGTCTGACGGAGGTAGTAATCACCGTTGCCGATACATAGATCGCAGCAATCGGTCGCAGCACGACTCACACCGCCGAGGAGCTTATGCTTCTTTGTGGCGATCGAGTCGTGACACAGCACGTACGCCACCGCACCCGAGCCGAGGGTGAGGGAGGGCAGCAGTTTCAAGAGATCATCTCGCCCCAGATTGGGATTGGTCAGGAGGTGTCGCATGAGAGCTTCCGAGCACCGCGCGATCGTCTCAGCGGAAACGACAACGCCGGCGGGCACGACCCCCGCTTCGATAAGGCTTCCCAACATCATGAGCCCGTCAGAGAACCCGAGGCACGCGTTCGAGATGTCCATCACAATCGCGCTCTCATCCATCTTCAGATTTTTGTGGAGGAGGCATGCCGTCGAGGGCTCGAAATAATCCCGGGTGACAGCACAGCTGAACAGGGCCTTCACGTGTTCACGGCCAAAA
>JBJOHD010000183.1:0-15372 GCA_046047875.1 Pseudomonadota bacterium
CCGGTGGAAAGCAGTACAGAGTTTGTAAGGGCCAAAAGCTCGCCGTTGATCTCCTCGCCGCCGATGTTGGCGCGACCGTGGAGCTCGGACCGGTGCTGATGGCAACAGTTGGCGATAAAGCCACGATCGGCACCCCCGTTATCGCGGGCGCGTCGGTAAAGGCGAAGATCGTCGCGCACGAAAAGGCGGATAAGGTGGTTACCTATAAGAAAAACCGCCGGACCGGATTTCACAAGAAGCAGGGTCATCGTCAAACGATGAGCCACGTGGTTATCGAGAGCATCAACCTCTAAGAAGGTCGGTCGTTCTTTGTTTTAGGTGACGTATGGCACATAAGAAAGCTGGTGGTAGTTCTAAGAACGGACGGGACAGTCGGGGCAAGCGCCTCGGAATCAAGAAGTTCGGTGGTCAGACCGTGCGCGCGGGGAATATCCTCGTACGGCAGCGGGGCTCGACCTATCACCCCGGAGCAAACGTTGGTGAGGGGAGCGATTTCACCCTCTTCGCCCTCGTCGACGGAATCGTAGAGTTCAAGCAGGGCAAGCGCCAAACGGTGCATGTCGTCCCCGCAGCCGCGGCGGCGTAGTTAGCCCGAGCTAAAAGAGGCTCGCACGGTAAGAGAGGCCGTTGCTCCCCGGAGCAGGCCTCTCTTGTCGTATCGGAAGTTCCGCCGGAGGCGGAGCAGGAGACGGTGTGAAGTTTATCGACGAGGCGATTATCAAGGTTCAAGCGGGCCGGGGCGGACCCGGAGCGCGGAGCTTTTGGCGCGAAAAGTACGTTCCGCTCGGCGGACCCGACGGCGGCAACGGCGGCGCTGGGGGCGATGTCATTATCGTTGCCGATCGAAACAAACTGACCTTGCTCGACTTCAAGCACCGCCCGATCTGGAAGGCGCAGAGCGGCGCTCAAGGTGAGGGCGCGAACAAAGATGGGCGCTCCGGGGAAGATCTAAAGATATTCGTCCCGGTCGGCACTCAGATATTAAGGGAGGATGAGTCACGTGAGCTCGTCGCCGATCTCGACCACGACGGCCAAGAGTTCATCCTCGCCAAGGGGGGTCGCGGAGGGAAAGGGAACGCGTTTTTTAAATCGCCAACGAACCGCGCCCCCGAGCACTTCCAACCGGGCGAGGAGGGCGAAGGGGGCTCGTTCGTCTTATCGCTGAAACTTGTCGCCGATGTTGGGCTTGTGGGATTTCCAAACGCCGGTAAATCGACCCTGATCTCCCGCATCTCGGCGGCCCGGCCTAAGATCGCGGACTACCCATTTACGACCCTTATTCCGAACCTCGGCGTGGTGCAGGCGCGTCAACGCTCCTTCGTCGTCGCCGATATCCCCGGGCTCATCCCCGGCGCTCACGAAGGGCGGGGACTCGGCACCACCTTCTTAAAACATATCGAGCGGACCCGGGTGATCGCCCACCTCATCGACCCGAATCAGTACGACGGAAACGGTGAGCGCATCTCTCCCCTCGCCGCGTTCGATGCGATCAACCACGAACTCCGCGAGTTCTCCCCCGAGCTCGCTAAGAAGCCTCAGGTCGTCGTAATAACCAAGGCGGATACGATCACCGAGCTGAGCGAGCTCGAGACGACGAGGGCGGAGTTTAACGCACGGGGACTCCCGGTGCGGGTTATCTCAGCGGTCGTCGGCACCGGGATACAGGAGCTGATCGATTACCTCGCTGAGCGGTTGTGGGCCGAATCGCCGCCCCCCGCGGAAGGCTAAAAACACCCCAGCCCACGGTTTTCCCCGATCGTAAGAGAACGGTTATACTAACCCCTTTTTTCGACCCCTTAGCTCCACCAAACGATTCTCTAACTTGCTGAATCGAGCTCAGCGGCGATATAATAAGGTTTATAGAGGCTTTTCAAAGGAGACCCTCATCTTAATGGTAGACGCGATTTCCCCGGTTAACGTCGATTCTTTTAAGGAGAGTTAGTACGGCACCCCGGTCAACGTTTACTCCCCTCCCCACTTACCTGGCCCCGCTCAGTCGGCCCACGGACTCGACGGCGTACGCGCCCCAGATTTCACCCCCCTGTCACCGCCCCCGTTCGCTTGATTTTGCAACCACGATCTTGGAAGCTTCGATCGGTCGAAGGTTCGTTGTTTTGGCTGTACCACTTTAAGGAGAGACACACACACTCATGAAAGAAAACGTGGCGAAGGCGCTCAAGGAAACGATAAAGCTCAGCAAACTTGCCAAAGAGATCATCGCAGCGTGCGAGGAGGCGAAGGGCAAAGACCTCACCGTGCTCGATGTATCGAAAGCTTTCGGCCTCGTCGACAATTTCATCATCGTGAGTGGCCGCTCCGATAGACAGGTACAAGGCATCACGAACCGCATCATCGATGCGGTAGAGAAATCAGGTCAAAAGCCGATCTCCGTGGAAGGGTTCGAAGAGGGCCAGTGGGTGCTCATCGACTGCGCAGATGTCGTCGTCCATGTGTTCTACGAGCCGGTGCGCGAGCACTATGACCTCGAGTCGCTGTGGATGAACGCGCAGAAGGTAGAGCTCAAGAAACCCCGTCGCGCGAAACACGCCGCGTAACACCGGGGCGCTCAGTTCCCGGTTCAGGGTAGGTCGGGGCCCCGCCCCAGGTTCCCCCCAGCAGACGCGTGCCGTTCGCCGGCCGGCTGAGGGTTCTATAAACTCGAAATTAGCGCGTAATCGAGCTCCCCTGCAGGGCGATGGGTCATGCCCTGCTAAATTCCAACCCCCTAATTCCCTTTACTTTTCCGATTCGCTCGGGGAGAATATCGCGCGTCTGGCGGGGCACCTCCACGGAATCGTCCCCCGCCCGCCCCGGCGTGTCCGGTCATGTGCACTCCGGCTCGAACGGTGTAAGCGAAGGGAGCTACGCCGAACGGTTATCCCACGAGGTCTATGATAAGCCGAATCAATCGAATCGTAATCGTCTTCATTATCGTGGCGATCGCGCTCGCCGTGGTGATGCTGAACCGGGAAACTACCACCGTATACCTCGGGCGAACCTTGAACGTGACCGCCAACACCGGGGTGATCCTTATCGGCACCTTTGCTCTTGGAATTATCTGTGCGGGACTCGTTTCGATTTACTTCGGCTTTAAATCGTATCTGCGCGAACGGGCCCTGAGGGTTAAAGACCGCCAACGCACCGCTTTTTACGAGTCGATGATGAAGGCGCGGGGCTTTCTGTCCACCGGGGAGTTTCAGCGAGCTCGGGCGGAGTGGGAAAAGCTCGCGAGTAAAGATCCCGCTAACGTCGTGGCCCGGGTGGAGCTCTCACGCTCCCTTGAGGGGATGGGCGATCCCCGCGAGGCGCTCCGGGTGCTCGACAGCATCCGCGCAAGCGACCCGAACAATATCGAGGTCCTTTTTCGGGCTGCGGAGCTCAACATCGCGCTCAATAACCGTACCGCCGCGGTCGACAACCTCGCACTCATCACCGCGCAGCGGCCGAATAAGAAGGCGCTTGCACTCGCGCGCGACCTCTCTGAGGAGCTCGGCCGCATCGAGGACGCGCTCGAATATCAAGCGAAGCTTGAGGGGCTTAGTCCTGGCGACGAAGGCCACCGTGAGGCGCTCTACCGCTTAGAGTTTAAAAAGATCGTTCGGGACGGCGCGACCGATCAGATAAAGCTCCGCGAGGATCTTAAAGGGTTTGTGAAGCGCCGCCCCGGTTTCGTGCCTGCGCTTGAAAAGCTCGCCGCCATAGAGGAGGCGCTCGGCAACCACGAGGAGGCGGCGCAATTGCTGGTCAAGGCCGGGAAATCGAGCGGACAGAGCTGCTTCTGGCATTCCGCCATGAAGTTATGGAAGAACCGGAATCACCCGGACAAAGCGCTCGCGGCGGCTCGAAACGCGACGAAGGAGACCCGTGGAACCGCGCGACTCGAAGCGGAGGTGCTGCTTATTAAAACGTATCTCGCCCTCGACATGTTCGAAGAGGCGAAAGCCGCTATCCGGGGATTTACGACACTCGCCGCGGCTGAGGAGGTCACCCTCACCCAGCAGATGAGCCACCAGGTGTTGAGCCTTGAAGGGCTGTGTTTAAGTCGGCTCGGCAAACATTCCGAAGCGGGTGAGATCTGGCGACGACTCGCCGATAACGACCTCTCACTTATCCGTCCCTTCGAGGCGCTCCAAAATCTCAACGGGGATGCCCCAGCGGCTCGTCTGTCGACCCCTTAAAAAATCCGATGAAAACTACCCTCCTGTGTGTACTCGACGGTGTGGGGCTCTCCTCTGAGTCACGGGGAAACGCGGTCGCGGCCGCGAAAAAACCTCATTTCGATGCGTTGTGGGGCACGAGTCCTCACACCACTCTGACCACCCACGGCGAACGAGTGGGGCTTCCCGCGGGACAGATGGGGAACTCGGAGGTAGGCCACTTAAATATCGGAGCAGGCCGCGTTGTGCGCCAATGGCTCCTCCGGATAAGCCAAGACCTCGCGGCGGGGTGTCTTAAAACCTCCGCGCCTTACACCAACTTTATGAAAGTGATGCGGAGCACCCCGGCGCTCCACCTCATCGGGCTTACATCAGACGGCGGGGTGCACTCTCATGTGGAGCATCTGGAGCTTCTCTTAAAAGAGGTGCGGCGGGACTTTCACGGCCCTATCTACCTCCACGTCATCACCGATGGGCGCGATACAGGACCCACGACCGGCGCTGAGACGGTTGCAGCGCTTGAGCGCTCCATCGCGGGGTTGAACGATGTCCGAATCGCCACCGTGTGTGGACGGTTCTTCGCGATGGATCGAGACAAGCGGTGGGAGCGGACTAAAAAAGCGTACGATTGCATCGCGGGTGGAATCGGGACCCGCGCGGAGAGCGGCGCAGCGTGGCTCAAAGCTCAGTACGCCGCCGGGATCACCGATGAATTTATCGAGCCCGCCATCATCACCCCGGCCCCCCTCGCGCCAACAGACGGATTTATCTTTTGGAATTTCCGGGAAGACCGTGCGCGGCAGATCGTACGCGCCCTCACCGCGCCCGACTTCAAAGATTTTGACCGCCCAGCCCCGCCGATAGCAGGAGAGCGCGTGCTGTGCTTTACCGAATACGACCACTCGTTCGGGCTTCCCTATATCTTTGAGGCGCTTTCAATTAACGATCACTTAGGCGAGATCGTCGCCCGCGCGGGGCTTAAGCAGCTGCGCGCCGCTGAGACCGAGAAGTACCCGCACGTTACTTATTTCCTTAACGGCGGAATCGAAAAGCCGTACGCCGGTGAAGAGCGGGTCCTCGTCCCCTCACCGCGCGACGTCAAAACGTACGATCAAAAGCCGGAGATGAGCGCGTTCGCGGTAACCGAAAAGGTGGTCGAGGCGATCCGCTCCGGCGACTACGCTCTTATCGTTGTGAATCTCGCCAACGGCGACATGGTTGGACACACCGGGGTGATGGACGCCGCGGTGAAAGCGGTCGAAACGGTCGATACGTGTTTAGGTCAGATGGTCGCGGCGCTCACCGCTACCGGCGGCAACGGGATCATCATCGCCGACCATGGGAACGCCGAGCAGATGATAAATCTCACCGACGGCACCCCTCACACCGCCCACACCACGAATCCGGTGCCGTGTATCGTGGTGGGGGTTCCAACGGAGACAGCGCTTCGAGATGACGGCGCTCTGTGCGATGTCGCCCCAACGGTTTTGGAACTCATGCACTTACCGCAGAGCGCCGCGATGACCGGCCTCTCTTTATTAAAGGCGTAGCTCAACGATGACTGAATCTCTCTCATACAAGGATGCCGGGGTCGATATCGATAACGCCGACGCGACGAAGCGTGCGATGGCGGCGGCGCTTGAGACCACCAATAAGCGGGTCTTAAACAAGATCGGCGCGTTTGCCTCACTCTTCGACGCGTCGTTTCCGGAGATGAAACACCCGGTTTTGGTGCTCAAAACCGAGGAGCCCGGTTCGAAACAGAAGCTCGCGTTCCAGCACGGTCGGGTGCGCTCGATCTGCTTCGATATGATTAACCACCTCGTAAACGACATCATCGTGATGGGGGCGACCCCCCTCTCAGTGCAAGACGCGGTGATCTGCGGAAAGCTCGAAAAACCGGTCGTGAGCGAGATCGTGGCGGCGATAGCAGAGGCGTGTAAAGCGCAGGAGTGTGTGCTCACGGGTGGTGAAACCTCGGAGCAGCCGGGGGTCATCGAACCGGGAACGTATATCCTTTCATCGAGCATCATCGGAGTGGTTGAAAAGGATCGAATTATCGATGGCTCGAAGATCACCCCGGGGGACATCGTTATCGCGGTGGAATCGAGCGGGCTTCACACCAACGGGTACTCCCTGGTACGGGCGCTCCTTGCGAGAAACCACGATCTCGCGGGTGCGAAGATCGACGGCAAACCGTTTCTCGAACTTATCCTTGAGCCCCACCGGTGCTACTACCATGCAGTGAAGGCGCTCTTTAATCACCCCGGTCTCCATGGCATGGCACACATCACCGGGGGCGGGATCGGCGGGAACCTCGACCGGGTGCTGCCGGCGGATATCGACGCCGTGGTAGATCTCTCGACTATCAAGATTCACAACGTCTTTCGCGAGATTCAGCGCCGGGGCAACGTTCCGCCCGAGGACATGCTTCGCACGTTTAACCTCGGAGTGGGGCTCACCCTCGTCGCCGCCCCGGGGAGCGCCGCGGAGATCCTCACTCACTTAAATCGTTTTTTTCCGGCTTACCCGATCGGAGAGATCGTTCGGGGGGGGCAGAAGGTGCGGTTTAGCGGAAATCTTCCCTAGGGGTATTAGCTGCTCTCAACGCTCGACGAACGGGTCGTAGTCGGTGCGAAGCGCCTCAGCTCGGGAGCCGGCCTCCAAAAATTCTTTGGCGGCTCGACGATAACGCGACGCAGGAAGGCTTTCACAGAGCCCGCGCATCCGCTCGACCTCGCGTACGATCTCCGGAGAAAACTCACGGGTCGTTGAGAGGTAATCGTACGCCCGCTTCGGATCGCCCAATACTAGCACCGCCGCATCGGCAACGACGGTCGCTTCGAAGTGGATATCCTCATTCCCCCTAAAGAAGAGCTTTGCTTGGGTTAGAAGCTGCCCTTCGAACGAACGCACCGCCGCACTTCGCACCTGCTCGTCGGGGATCGCGGCGAGACACACCCGCTCGAAGGCGTACGCTGAGGCTTCCTCAAGCACCTCCGCCACGCGGGAATCCCGAGCCCCACGTAGAAGCACCCCGGTCAATCCATACTTCACGACCGCATCCTCTCCGGGGCGAGCCACAAGATGCCCCATCTCGTGACACAAGGTCGAGACCTCCTGCGCGAAGCTTGCCGGCTCAACGACGATCCTCTGACCGATAGTCTCGGCTGTCCCCGCCACACCGAAATCTTCGATATCGCACCGTTCGATCGTCACCGCGGGGGGAAGCTCCCGGCCGGTGACCTCGCGAAATATCGCTTTTGCGTACTCGACCGAGGAGATTGGTCCGGGCGCCCCGACCCCCGACTCCGGCGACTCGAGAGTGGTCGGCAGCCCCGCGACGGCGATCGAGTCATCGATATCGTGGGAGAGCGCAACGCGCTCGAGCTTTATCGCATTCAATTCCGCGGCCTCGCAGAGCGCTTCAAGCGCTTCACACCCGGCCGCGAACTCGCCGTAGCGCTCCTCGAACTCAAGCCTTTGAAGGGGCACGTCGCTCTTATCGGCGTGGCACCGAGCGCGTAAGCGATGGCGCTCCGCCTCTGAGGGAGCGTATCGCTTTACGATCTCCTCAAGCTCAGTGAGCGTTGACTTAAAGTCGGAGAGCAACGCCTCCCCCACCGCGCTATCGAACGGGATACGCTGCGGCGCGCTGACCCGCTCAGCGATCAGTGCATCGAGGGAACGAACCACATCAGGGCTGTTTCCCTGAAGAAGCCGAAACCTCGGCTCCTCGATCGAACCGTAGACACCGGAGATCTCGTTCCGTATCCTCAGCTCAGTGAACTTCGCGACACCAAAGAGCGCGGCCGCACCGAGTGAAGAGTAAAGTGCCACGGTCTTTCCGAGCTGAGCTACACGCCCAGCCCGAACCGGTTCGGTCGCCTCGCCGTCGCCATCGCTCGGGAGACCTTCGGACGATGGCACACGATTGTTTTGAGGCGCACTCAATCGAAAACTCACAACTGCAGCAGATCCATTCCAAGCATATAGAGCCCTCCAGAGTAACTCAATTCAAATGCACCTCACTAAATGACCTCCGGGTGGGCCGTATCCGGGCGATTCAAACCCAGCGTATAGCCTTTCGCAGCTGAGGGATTGGGAGGAGGCGTGCCCCGAAAATTGAGGATCTGCGGCCCCCGTTACGCCTAAAACATAGAAGGGGAAGCGTCTCCTGCGCGAGGGCACCGCTACCGATACACCCCCGAGATAGCGGCCTCTCACCTCTACGGCCGCTATCGAGCTGGCAGAGCTGATGACCGCACAGAGAATACACCTGATTAAGGTGCCCATCTTCAGGTCCTCTGTGCCCCGCAATGATGAGACAGCCCTCCCCGAAAAGCCGCATATCCGGGGTCAGGAGCTCCCCGTACATTAGCGCGCGATACACGCAGCGACGCTCTCCGGGGTGCAAACATCGAGTCCGGTATAGAGCGGATCCTCGACTTTCTTCCCCGCTTTTATATCGCGGAGCGCCAGCATGACGCGATAACCCATCGCAAAAGGGCGCTGACCCACAAGCCCATGGGCGAGCCTATCGCGTAAAATATCGAGCTGCATCGGCAGCGTGTCGGCTGAGAGGATAACAAGTTCGTTTTTGGCTATCCGTTCCTTGTATTTGTCGGCCACCAATCGATACGCCTGCTGCACCGAGAGCGGCCAAGCGCCAAGGCTCACGACTGCGTCGAGGCGGGGGTATTTCCCGAGGATGTCTTCGAGCTGCTGCACTGCAAGCGTAGAGTCGTCGTTGCAGTAGAGCGGAGTTCCATCCACCTCGGTAAACGGAAAATCCTTTAGCGCATCGCGCACCCCCTGCATCCGTTCGTTAAGGTTCTCCGCCGCTGCGCCACCGCTTATCAGCGCGAGGGTTCCCGCGGTCTTGTAACTTAAAAGCTGCTTTCCGAGCTCGAACCCCAGTCGATAGTTCTCGGTGCCGATGTATGCCGTCCGAAATCCCCTCTCACCCGGCAGGATATCGGAGTCCCATGTCACGACCGGTATCCCGGCCTCGAACGCGGCTTTCAACGCTCTCCCCGCCGCTGCGGAGTTCGCGGGAGCGAGAGCGATTCCCTCAACTTTACGGGTGATGAGGTCTTGGAGGATCTGAATCTGCACCTGTTCGCTCGGCTCGCTGGGGCCGATAAAGAGGCACTCCGTGTCACCGAGCTCTTTCGCCGCACGCTCGCACCCCTGCTTCGCCTGCTCAAAAAAGGGGTGATTCATAAATTTCGGCACCACCGCGAAGACCCGCTTTTTGGAGGTATCGCCCCCATCGAGCGATAGCCAGAGGAGCCCCGCGACCACGACGGCGCTCCCCGCAAACGCGAGGCGCTGCATCTGTCGCTTGCGCTGGGGGGTGAGCTCTATCCCGCGCTTCAGCGCATCGAGCACAACAGCAAGGATGATCGCGGAACCAACGAATGCGCCTTGCCAGTATGGATTTATCCCCGACAACGTAAGGCCGTTACGGATCACCTCGAGAAGCGCCGCCCCCACCACGGCACCGAAGAGGCTCCCCACCCCGCCGGCGAGGTGGGTCCCGCCGATAACGGTGGCAGCGACCACGGTAAGTTCGTACCCGGTGCCGAGCGCGCTTGAGACCGAGCCGAGCCACGCTACCATCAATATTCCGGAGAGCGCTGCGAGGAACCCCGAAACGATGTACACCGACACTTTTACCAGCCCCACCGCGACTCCGGTGCGGTGCGCCGCCTCCTCGTTCCCCCCAAGCGCGTGAACATGGCGCCCCCATGGGGTGCGGTGCATAAGAAGCGCGAGCACCCCGCCGCACACAACCACAGCGATGAGCGCTGCGCTCTTGGCTGAGCCCACCGCGAGAAAGAGCGCTTGATCGGGGCCAAGCTCGAAGAGGGTGCGGTTGTTCGAGAGCACCACCGCAAGGCTTCGGGCGATGCTGAGCATGCCGAGCGTCACGACAAACGGTGAGAGCCGGAGGCTCGTAATTAGGACTCCGTTCACCGCTCCGCACACAACACCCGCGCCGAGCCCCGCCCCGACCCCGACGAGCGCTGAGCCCCCGCTCTGCATCACTAATGCGGTCACGACCCCGGCGAGCCCCATCACGGAGCCTACCGAGAGGTCGATTCCTCCAGAAATGATGACGATGGTCGCACCAAGCGCGATAAGCGCTACAAATGAGAGATTTCGAGCCGAGGTGAGGAGGTTCTCCGCAGAGGCGAACCCCTCAACGGTCGCTGAGAAAAGGAGGATCGCCCCCAAGAGACTTAGCCCCACCCAAAACGAGTGGGCCCCGGTGACCGATCGAACGAACGCACTACGCGGCATCGATCGCCCCCGTGATAAGTCCGGTCAACTCCTCCCCCGACGTTTGGGCGGTCGGTTTGTCGCACACCTTGAGCCCACGCCGAAGAACCACCACCCGCGAACACGTTTCAAAGATGTCGGGCATACGGTGGCTTATCAGGATCACGGCGATGCCGTTCTCTTTAAGTGTCGCGATCAACCGCAGAACCTCAGCGACCTGACGCACACTGATCGCGGCGGTGGGCTCGTCCATGATTACTACCTTAGCCGCGGTCGATACCGCCCGTGCTATCGCCACCGCTTGGCGCTGCCCACCGGAGAGGTTTTTTACGAGCGCCTCCGGGGGGGTATCCGATTTTAATCGGGCAAAGAGCTCCCCCGCCCCGGCAAGGAGCTTCGGCCGGTCGATCAACCATCCCCATCGGGTAGGTTCCCGCCCGAGGAAGATATTCTCAGCCGCGGTGAGGTTTGGGCACAGCGCCAGATCTTGATACACGGTCTCTATCCCCGCCGCGCGCGCCTCGCGGGGATGCTGGAAAGCCGCTGCCCGCCCCCGCACCCGCACCGTACCGGAGGTTGGGCCGAAGTTTCCACTTAAGATCTTTACAAGGGTCGATTTCCCCGCCCCGTTATCCCCCATGAGCCCGAGCACCTCGCCCGATTGGAGGGTCAGCGACACCCCCCGAAGTGCCTCTACGGGGCCGTACGATTTGGTAATATCGTTAAGTTCGAGGATCGACATCCGCCCACGGCGAAACCCAGCTCGCCGTCACTCGGCGAATCGTCGCCCACCGTAGTCTACCGCTCCCCCGAGTTCAAGGGGAAAGCGCCGTTACCCCTTGGCAACTTGATGGCGGGGGGGTCGAAGGAGCGACAACACGATCGACGCTGCAATCACACCGCATATAATCGCCAGCGACCACGAGATCGGAAACTTCCCGCCGAAATGCTCGTTGAGCCACGCCATCTTGAGGCCCACAAAGATAAGGACGATGCCGAGTCCGTATTTAAGGAGATGAAACTTATCGTACACCCCGGCAAGCAGGAAATAGAGGGAGCGAAGACCCAAGATCGCAAAGACGTTCGACGTGAAAACGAGGAGGGGCTCCTTGGTGATGGCGAAGATAGCCGGCACCGAGTCGACCGCGAAGATAATGTCGGTCGCTTCGATAAACACAAGTGCGAGCAGGAGCGGGGTACCAACCCACCGCCCACCCTCCTTGATGAGGAACTTCGGGCCTTCGATCTTATCGGTAATCGGCAGATACCGCTTCAAGATCCGAACCAAAATATTCTTGGATGGATCGATCCCCGCCTCCGGAGCGAAAAAGAGCTTCACCCCGGTCAGGACGAGGAATATTCCGAACACGATAACGACCCATTCGTACTGCATCAGCACCGCACCAAGTGCGATAAATATCGCCCGAAATATGAGCGCCCCGATGATACCGTAGAACAAGATCCGGTGCTGATAGATCTCAGCGATCCCAAAAAACGAGAACACGACGACGAAGACGAACAGGTTATCGACCGAGAGGCTCTTCTCGATAATATACCCCGTGAGAAATTCGAGGCCGACCTGATTCGCAAGCGCGCCGTGGTCGAGCCCCGCGAGCCGCGGGTCGAGGGGAAACTTCCACACGGCGTACTTATAGAGCGCGTAGTTAAAGATCAGCGCCAGGGTTATCCAGACGACGCTCCAGATCCCCGCCTCCTTAAACGAGACCTTGTGAGCGGTGCGATGAAAAACCCCGAGGTCAAGCGCGAGGAGAAGGAGAACGAATCCGGTGAAGGCGAGGTAGAACCACCAATATTCGGCGAACGGAAAAATCGCTGGACTCACACGAAGCTCCTTACAGGGGAATCAAAGCAGGAGGGGAAACCTCAATTCGGGCAGTATGCCTGAACCCCTCCTATCGGTCGAATATATCTTAAATATATTTTTTATAGATGCAGCCTATTTCGAGGGGCTGCGTTTCACTGCGGTAAGTCGCCGCTGCCCCTCCGCGCATAAACGCGCCACGAGGGGGTTCTTAAGCCGCCGCTCGGTCGAAATGAGATAAAGCTGCTCACGAACCTCAGCGACCCGACCGACCGCTTCGAGCCCAAATTCGGCGGCCACCTCACGTTCGATCGAGGACGGGACCGCGAGCAGCCCCCGGCCCTCGCGTGCCGCGAGCTTCATCAGGGCGCGATCTTGGAACACCCCGTGGGTTCGCGGCGTAACACCGATACTCTCAAACCACCGATCGAGCTCCCCCCGCACCGCCGACTCCGCGGTGGGGAGAAGCAACGGGGCCTCCGCCAAGCTCTTCGGGAACCCCGGACGGAAGCGCCGGGCGAGGCTCTTCACCCCGAGGAAGGATAACGGGCTCTCACCGATGAAGTGATTAAACGCCTTCACTTTAACGCTCGGCGGAATCGGCCGATCGGCCACGACGAGGTCGATCTCTCCGATGGCGAGCTCCCCCAAGAGCCGCTCCGTCTTATCCTCAGAGCATACCACCACCGTCTCGTCGGGGCGCTCGAACGCCGGCTCAATAAGCTTAAAGGCGAGGATCTTCGGCACCACGTCGGCGATCCCGATGCGGAGCTCCCGAGAAGCAGGAACCGCCTTGCCATCGAGGGTGTCGATAAACTCCTGCCCCAGCGCGAAGATCTGCTCAGCGTAGCGAAACGCCAGATGCCCCGTCTCGGTCAGCTTAATGCCCCGCCCGTGACGCTCGAGGAGCTTCTCCCCCAGAACGTGCTCGAACGCTTTCAACTGAGCGCTCACCGTCGGCTGGGCGAGCTTTAACTGCCGCGCCGCAACGGTAACGCTGCCCGCCTTCGCCACATGCCAGAAATAATAGAGGTGTTGATAGTTGAGCCAACGCATAGTTTTCATCGATACGATAAACCGGATTATTCAATTAGATCTATTTCGTTGGTTTCGTCAATAATTGGGAGGTCAGTGAAACGGAGGTTACGATGCGAAAGATTAAACTACGCAGTTTAGCCCTCGCCGACGGAAACTCTGAAAGTGCGACCGCGCAGCGGATATTCCATCTCGCGCTCGACAGGTTCGAAGGGGCGATACGCGAGATCGAGCTCGCGCTGGTCGATCTGAACGGGCCGCGAGGCGGGGTGGATAAGCGGTGCCGCGCCCGGCTATCGCTCGTCCCGCGGGGTACGGTGGTGGTCGACGGTGTTGGCAAAACCTTTCTCGCCGCGCTCCACGCCGCAGCAGAGAAGGCTCGTCGCACCCTTCAGCGGAGACTGGAACGCCGCCGCTCGGCGGTCAAAGCGACCGCCGCATGACCGAGTTGATATGACGGGGAGCTCTCCGGGGGCGGGGGATCCCCCCGCCCCCGGATCGGCGCATCAGTGATGCAGCACCGTTACCGAAGCGAACACGTTCGCCGGCACCCAGAGATTTACCTTAAAGAAGTCGGCCCCTGAGTAGCTCGGCCCCTCCCCTGTCGCTCCGGGGCAGGTCGCAGGGCGGTAGTTCGTCATCGAGAACCATCGGGGCCCGGTGCGATCGAGGTTGTACTCGGCGAGGGTAAACTTCGCCGCGGTGCCAAGCTCACCGGAGATGTCGTTAAACACCTGGCTCGACGCATGGAAGTGGGTCGTCGTGTCGGTCGATGCCCGCACTCCGGGGGGCTCAAAGAATAGGAGCGAGGAGAAGCCCCGTACCCGACCACCTGCGGCGGGATTGAGATCAACCAAGTTCACGACGAGCCGGCATCCATCGAAGTCCCCGCAGAGATCCTCCGGTAAAGTCACTTCGAAGCATCCGGGGGTCGCCGGGGTACCGCTTGCGATAAAGACCTGCGAGCTCACCTCCCCCCCTGGGGGGCCGGGGGGGCCGGGGGGACCTTGTGCACCTTCAGGGCCGGGGAGACCAGCCGCGCCGATCAGGCCCGGAGGGCCCATCGGCCCGGGGGGGCCTTCAGCGCCAGCGGGCCCCGCGGGACCTGCGGGCCCCAAAAGACCTTGCGGACCTGCGGGACCTTGGGGACCGGGGGGGCCTTGTGGACCGACCGGACCTTGCGAGCCCCCGGAGCCGGGATCGACGAGGTGCTGCTTCGGATACCTCGGGGGACAAACATCGACCCCCTTTACGTGATAGAGGCTAAACCGCCGACCCGCCCGGGCGCTGATCGGATCCCGCGAGCAAACGACATCCGCCGAGGCGATATCCGCCATCGGGGATAGCGCTCCAAGCCCGACAAGGAAAGCGCACGGCAAAAGCACGGCGCGAGATATACGGTGTGCCGACATGATGGTTCCCTCAAAAAGGCGGTTTTCGCCGTTCTTAGAAGAACCTGACTCCCTTGATCCGCACGCGGATCCTCCCATCGATTTTTATGCTCGTTCGGTAACCGGTGTGCTCTATTTTCTTAGGAATTTTTCCTACCCCCCACTGCTTTCGGCAACCGCCGAGAAGTACTGCGGTTTTAGGGGATCGGAGTGGTGAATTCCCCTGCGAAAGAGGGGTCGAACGTGCGACGATACCGGAGCCTTATAAAGTGGAATCAAACTCCTAGATATATGCGCTCGATACGATTTAAAGACTGCCCTACCCAACCCACCACCGACTATCCGAAACCGGAGCGCTTGGTGACCGGAAACCCCGTACGTACCACCTGGAACCACTACTCCGATCCGACCGACTCGGTGCACACCGGGGTCTGGGCGAGCGAAGCGGGTTCGTGGCGGATCGAATATCCAGCAAATCGGGGGGAGTTTTTTCACCTCCTTGAGGGGGAGATCGCGCTCACCGACGCCGCCGGCACCCGCACCGTGTACACGCCCGGCGATAGCTGCATCATCCCCCCCGGATTCACCGGTCTCTTTGAGGTAGTGCGCGCGGCTAAGAAACACTACGTGCTGTGGGAGTTCGGCTCCCTCGGCGGATAAAAGATCCACCCAGCGATTT
>JBJOHD010000184.1:0-12115 GCA_046047875.1 Pseudomonadota bacterium
TCCGTCACGTTTAACATCGATAGAGGCAGCCTCTCCCGTGACGAAGCCCACACGGCGGGGGTGATTCAATCGATTCTCGGGTATGGACCTGTTCCCCACCACTCGGATCGAGAAGCCCCTCAACAGCGATACCTGTTTCCGATACCACGCTGCATCCCGCCGACGACACGATGAAAAATAACCAGATGAGTGAATTGCGGAACATCATGCTTCCCGACTCCGCAGTTATCTAACCCTGCCCCAAGATTCGTCGCCATGAGCGCGATCGAAGCGACGCTCGATCATGGCGCCACCACGTCAGTCTACTACAATCCTCTGTAACCCTCTTTCACTCGTAACGGAGAGTTTATGAAAATAATCGTCGGTCTATGCACGGTCTTTCTCCTCTTTGGCTGTAAACCCGCGGAGCGAGGCTCCGAGTCCCCGAAAGCCCGTTTCGAGCCGAAAACGACAACAGCGGCGGAAAAAGCTCCGGCTGCCGCCGAACGCTCGCCTGCGTCCCAGCGTCGAGAGGAGAGCGTCGCGCTCGAGCGCGATCTTTCGAAACTAGAGCACGACACCGCCGCGCTCGAGGCGCGACACAAGGCTCTCATCTCCCCCCCGAATCCCACGGTTCGAGAGGAGCTCACCGCTTTGAGCGCCAAGGTGGCGGTTCTTCGGAGCGAGATAACCTCAGCCCAGCAGCTCGATGACGCCGCGTGGCCGGCGCGCCGCGAGAAACTAACGAGCGACCTTGCCACCTATCGGCGTGAGCTTCAGGGGCTCTCGGACACAAGTGGCTCTTAATCAGCGGGGGACTCTTTCGGGCGATCAGCGGATACCGGCGGCGATAACAGGGGTGCGCTGCGGTGGCGCGTTTAGCCCCGGCTCGTGGTGCGGGTCGACGAGGGGAACCTCGTCCACCCGCCATATCGAGAGAGCGACCCCTTTTTCACGGCATACATCGGTGGTAGCTGCCAGGGTTGCCTCCGGCAAGGTGCAGAGCAGGACAACGGCGGAAACCTGTAGTTCATCGACAAGACGGGCGAGCTCACCCCCCACACCCACCACGCGGTGCCCAAGAACGAGCCGCTTCCGGAGGTTTAGATCGTCGTCGACGATCCCGACGATCCGCCGTACCCGACCATCAAACATTTCGACGAGACTTCGGCGGATAAAAAGCTGACACCGCGAGCCTGCGCCGTAGAGCAGCACACGTTGGGGCTCGGGAACCACCGTACCACCCCGCACAAAGGCGAGGATATCTTGAAACGCTCGGGGGAAGGATCGAAGTCCTAGGACGAAGAAACATCCCACACCGGAATATATCAGCCCGTGGACGAAGCTCGCTCGAAGGGAGCTCGCCCCCTGGAGGTGCTCGATCCCAAAAGCGACCGAGCAGCCACCCAAGAAGGCGACCGTGAGGAGTACGAATTCAGAGATACGAGCGCGGCTCCATACCCGCGCATACGCTTGCGAGACGATCAGCCCGAGAAACGGGATCCCTACCCACACCGGAAGCTGCCCGAAAAGCAAGACCTTAAAATCGGGAACCGCGAGATGCGGATAAAGGAGGAAATCGGTGAAAGCAAGCGCAGACACCATGACGACCACGTCGAGTAAAGGGAGCACGATAGTGGCGACAACCTTCCCCTTCGGTCGGGCGAAGCCCGCTGCAACAAGTGCACCGCTGTCCCAAAGTTCGGTGTGACAGATATGACGAACCACCACATATATCCCCCCGATGAGCGCGAGAAAGAGAATCGCTCCGGCGCGCTCGTGAAAAACGAGGCTAAGAGCGCCGACGATCACTAACGCAAGACTCGCCAGATACAGCAGGATGGCTACCCGCCGCTGACTTAACCCGAGCCGCACCAGGCGGTGATGGAGATGATCCATGTCGGCTTGGGAGATTCTGACTCGCTCACCGTGTCGGGCAACCCGCCCGAGGAGAGCACGCGCCGAGCGACGCCATACCGCGAGCAGTGCATCGAAAAATGGAACACCCACCGCAACGATCGGAGCGATGAACGCGGCGACCGCGGTGGTCTTTCCCCCGATCCCAAGCCCAAACGAGGCGAGGGTAAAACCGAGAAACATACTCCCGGAATCGCCGAGAAAGATCCGGGCGGGATGAAAATTAAAGTAGAGGAACCCCCCGCACGCCCCAATGAACCCCGCAAGAAGTACCGCATCCCCGGGAGTGCGCAGAAAAAGTGCGAGGAGTCCGAGCCCCAGCGCCCCAGAGATCGCAAGTCCGCTCGCTAATCCATCGAGTCCGTCGATGAGGTTCATCGCATTGATGAAGACCACGTACCAACCGATCGTAACGAGGAGATTTACCCCCGCGGGAAGCGCCACCCCGCCGATTGAATCCACACCGAGGCCACCGAGAAACATGACAGCCCCGGCGGCTATCTGCGCGATGAGCTTCGAATACCAGCGAAGACCCCAGGCATCATCGAGGAGACCTACAAGGAGAAGCCAGCCCCCCACCTGGATCGAGAGCGACCAGACAGGCTCCTCAAGCTGGAGGTTCAGGAGTTGAAAGAGGGGGAGGGAAAGGAGCGCACCGGTAGAGAGGAGATACCCGAGAAAGACCGCGATTCCACCGCATCGCCCGACCGGCCGCCGGTGCAAGCGCCGCTCATCCGGGGTATCGAGGAAGATACCGAATCGATCGCAACCTGCAATGAGGAGGCGGGCACCGACAAGACTCGTCAGGAACCCTATCCCAAAAGAAAATATGTAGAGCCAAAAGCTCATGCAACAGATGTACTACCGAGCATCAACGGTAACCCGCCTTACCCTGTGGAGGAACAACGCCGAAGCGACGAATTGTTATGGACGGACTGTATCAAAATCGACCGGGGCGAGTACACCCCGAAGATCCCCCGCAAAATCGCGCTCAGTTATCCCCTCCCGCGGGATTTTACCCCCGTAAACTAACAACCGCTCGACCGTGGAGTAGCTCACGCGGTAAGCTAAGGGCTCGAATATATGGGGCCTGGGGCTCCCTATCGACGGTATGAGGCGTGTGACCGTATCACGGCGTGTTTTTAGTGGAGCGGGCTATCTCTTTCTGGGACAGGGCGCAGCTCGCCTCCTCTCAATTCTTACCGTCCCGATCCTTTCACACCTTATCGCCCCTGAAGGATACGGTGTGGCAGCGCTCATAACGACAGCGCTCTCGCTCGGCTCGGTGTTCGCTCTCGTCGGGATCGATATGTCGTACGCCCGACTGTACAGCGCGAAGACCCCCCCGTGTGGAGATTCGGTAGAGTCGTTCTGCTGGCGCTTTGCCCTGGGGAGTGGGCTCGTCTGGGCAGTTATTGCAGCCGTACTCTGGCTTCTCGTCGTTCCCCGTTGGATATCGGTTCCCAGTGGGTATGCGACGGTGGTAGCGCTCGGCGTTTTCCTGTTAACAGTCCAGACGATTACCCAGACCCGCGCCCGGCTTCAGGGACGCTTTAAGCACCTCGCTGCGGTTCTCTTTACCGCCGCGGTAAGCGGAGCGGTGGGTGCCATCCTCCTCGCCTCGAACGGTATGCACGACGAGCGGCCCCTCGTAGCCGCCATGATTATAACCGCTTTCATAGGTATCTGTGGTCTCGGGATCCCACCGGCCCGGCTGCTATTTCAACCGAGCGGACTCACCCGCCAAGAGCGGCGAGGGGTAGTGGGAATCGGATTGTTCGGAGTTATTACAGCTCCGGCGTACTGGCTCTTAAGCTCCTCCGATCGGTGGTTTCTCTCCTCCCTCGCCGGATCTGAAGCTGCGGGAGTATACGCCGTTTCAGCGAGTATCGGAATCGCGGGGCTCACCGTTTCGCACGCCCTATTCGGCGCATGGCTGCCCGAGGCGCTCAAAGAATACGAACGGGATCCCGTCACAGCGCTCCCCCACCTCGTCATCCTCCAGCGTCGCATCATCCTCGTGCTGGGTTCGGTTTGGCTTCTCGTCGCGAGCCTCGGGACCGAAGCGATCCACATCCTTGCTGCCCCACCGTTTCACGCTGGAGCGCCGGCGATACCGTGGCTCGCGGGTGGGGTGTTCTTTTACGGGTTCTTCCATCTCGCCAACGCAGGTCTCCTGATCAGTAAGCGCGCCACCCGAGTTATCGGGTGGTGGATAGCTGGGGGAGCGTTTTCGGTCATATTGAACCTTTGGCTTATTCCCCGGTGGGGAGGGGTCGGCGCCGCGATCGCCCAATGCCTCGCCTTCGGATTAGTGGGTTGTGGTTCGATGCTGATGAGTCGAGCGGTGCTGCCCCTCCCCCTTGGTGGACGGCTGTATGGCGCTCTCGTGGGTTTCCTCATCCTGGGCTATCCCCTGACTGGGATGTGGGGCGATGCCCCTCTGATGAGCGCGGCTCTCAAACTCCCCCTCCTTGGGATCGGACCGATGCTCCTCGTTTACATAGTGGAACCCAGCCTCATTCGGGTGCTTCTTCAACGAGGTCGAATCCGCCTCTATGAGCGTTAAGACCCCTCAATCTCCCCGCCACTCAACGTAACGGAAACTCCAGCGATAGCTCTGATTGAACTGTTTTGGATTCGATAGATAGGCGCCGCGCACCCCTCCAGCGAATATCTCGTCTCCCCGCTCAAGAAATCGGTCCTCCCCCGTCTTTCGATAGAGCCACCCGTACAGTGGTGCGATGAGCAGATTAAGATCGGGGCTCGGCTCCCGCCCCCCTGAGACGACGACGCGATCGGTATACATAAAAGCCCCGACGCCGGGGATCCACATTTTCTCCCACAAAACATCGGCGGCGTGGACCAGGGCGGGCAGGATCCGTTCATCCTCGTAACGCTCCGAGTATTGTATCAGCGCTTGGGCGGTGAGGGCGACCATAAACGGGCGTATGTACGGCGCGGTACCGCTTTGGAACCACTGATCGAGGTGACCGAGAGCATGATCAACGAGCAGCGTGAGCCTCGTGCGAGAGGGCTCCCCCACCTCTTCGGCGTTCAGATAGGCGGAGATCGCATAGGCGGTTTCTCGACTCATTTCGCTGCTGACGGTCTCTTCGAGGCGGGTGGAGTCGCGAGCGAACGCCCCGTTTCGTGCAAGGAGAACGACCGCTTTACGTGAACGCTCGTCGCCGGTACGAAGGAAATCCTCGGCGAGACCCCGGCTGAAATTCCAATACCCCGGTATCGCCCCGTTATTCGGGAGGACATACCGATCCCGATAGGTCGCCTCCGCCGCTTCCGCGCAGTCATTCCAGGAGGGATCACCCAGATAATCGCCTATCTGGTAAAACACCCAGGCCGCATCGTAATACGTAGCAGCAAGAGCTTCATCGAAGGAGGCGTCCCCCCGCTTGAGTGCTTGACAGGTTGTGAGTCCGAAACTTTTCATTTGCGACTCCCACCGGGCGAGCTCGGGGACTTCGCGGTGCTTCGCGACTGCCGGAGCCTCAACGGGCGCCCCAGTCGAGGATCCGTGCGAACACCCCCACACTACAATCAATAGCAAGAGGATCCCCTGATGCCTCAACATAACGCCTCCGTTCAATGCCGCTGGGCAAGGGTATGCTTGAGGAATCGCTCGTTCGTATGCGGAGGGTCATCCGCACCTCTCGACCGAATGGCACAGCCGATTCAACAGGAACCGAGGTGAGAGCACGCGAGAGCCTGGCTCCCTTTCACTCGAAAGGTGCGTCGAGACGCCGTTACGCGTGGGTCAGCGGCTTAAATTTAATTCGCTTTGGTTGGACCGCGTCTGCACCAAGCCGCTTCTTCTTATCCTCCTCATAGTCTTGGAAATTACCCTCGCACAACACGACGCGGCTATCTCCTTCGAAGGCCATGATATGGGTGCAAATACGATCGAGAAACCAGCGATCGTGGCTAATAACGAGAATACATCCGGCGTACTTAAGCAGCGCGTCTTCGAGCGCTCGCAACGTATTCACATCGAGATCGTTCGTCGGCTCATCGAGCAGCAGGACGTTTGAGCCGGTCTTGAGGAGCTTCGCAAGGTGGACCCGGTTCCGCTCTCCACCGGAGAGCATCTTGATCTTTTTTTGCTGATCGGTCCCCGTGAAGTTGAAACGGGCGCAATAGGCTCGGGCCGAGACCTCCTTTTTGCCGACAAGAATGGTCTCGTTCGGACCATCAGCGATCTCCTCCCACACGGTGTTGTCGTCTTTGAGCACATCCCGGCTCTGATCCACGTAGGCGAGCTGCACCGAATCGCCGACAGAAATAGAGCCGCTATCCGGCTTCTCTTTCCCTGTAATCATCCGAAAAAGGGTCGACTTACCCGCGCCGTTGGCGCCGATAATCCCGACGATGCTCCCCGGACGAATACTGAATGAAAAGTTCTCGATAAGCGCCCGGCCATCATACCCCTTCGAAAGATTCTCCGACTCGATGACCTTTCCGCCGAGTCGCTGGCCGGTCGGAATAAATATCTCGACCTCCTCGATCTTCTCGTTTTCCTGCTGCGCGGCGAGCTCCTCATAGGCGGTGATACGCGCTTTATTCTTCGCCTGACGCGCCCGCGGACTCATCCGAATCCACTCAAGCTCGCGCTCAAGTGTTTTCTGGCGCTTCGTCTCCTGCTTCTCTTCGAGCGCAAGGCGATCCTTCTTCTGCTCAAGCCACGAGGAGTAGTTGCCCTTCCACGGGATACCATGCCCCCGGTCGAGCTCCAGGATCCACTGCGCACTGTTATCCAAAAAGTAACGGTCGTGGGTCACCGCGATAACGGTGCCTTCGTAACGCTGCAAGAACTGCTCAAGCCATAATACCGACTCGGCATCAAGATGGTTGGTGGGCTCATCGAGGAGGAGCACATCGGGTTTTTGAAGGAGGAGACGACACAGCGCCACCCGTCGCCTCTCTCCCCCCGAGAGGACCTTCACATCCGCATCACCCGGAGGGAGTCGGAGAGCGTCCATCGCCACCTCAATGGTGCGGTCGAGCTCCCATCCGTTGAGCGCCTCGATCGTTTCCTGAACTTTTGCCTGCTCGTCGATAAGCTTTTCCATCTTGTTGGGGTCAAGATCGGGATCGCCGAGCTGATTACTGATCTCCTCGAAACGCTTAAGGGCGTTGACCGTTTCAGCGAGCCCCTCTTCGACGTTACCCCGCACATCTTTGGCGGTATTGAGCTCCGGCTCCTGCGGGAGGTAACCGAAGGACAACTTCTCTTGCCGGGTAATATCGCCGCGGTAGTCGGTATCAAGGCCAGCGATTATCTTGAGCAGCGTCGATTTACCACTCCCGTTGAGACCGAGAACTCCGATCTTTGCGCCGTAGAAGAACGAAAGGCTTATATCCCGAATAACCTGTTTCCCTCCGGGATAAACCTTGTTCACCTTGTGCATTGAGAAGGCATATTCGGTCGTCATAGGAGTGGTCCCCGCAAATGAAGAGCGCTCGCCGGTTGAGCTGAAAATTAGAACGGCGGCGCAGGTCGAGGAAGTATGCCGGAAAGCACGGTGCGGAGCAACGGCGGTGGCGCGCTCGCAATTTTCACGGTAACGTCCCGCTATGTCTGAGCGTTACGCCGCGTCAGCTGAGCGGCCCGATTATAGCCATCGGTTCCATGCCGGGAACGTCGGCGATGTGTGGAAGCACGCCGTCTGGATCGCCCTCGTCCGCGAACTGCAGCGCACCAGCTCCCATGTCGACATTATAGATTGCCACGGGGGACACGGCGCCTACGACCTCGGTTCAACCGGCGAGTGGACCGCTGGTATCGGGCTTCTCCTCGAGAAGAACCAGACGGGGGAGGTCGGTGCGGTGGGCGAGTACCTTGATCTTGTCACCCGCTTCGGCCACGATCGTATCCGTCTCCAGCGCTATCCCGGCTCCCCGATAATTCTCAGCGCTCTTCTCCGGCCCGAGGACACCCTAACCTGCTGCGAGATCGATCCCGCGGCGCACGCCGATCTCGCGAAAACAGCCGAGACGTATCGCTTCACAGCCCGAGCAGGAGATGGACTCAGCACCCTTCGCAGCGGCGCCGATAGCGGCGAGGGGAACCGACACCAGCTTTACCTCATCGATCCGCCGTGGAATGTGAAAGCGGACTGGCAAACTATCCCGCGGGCGATCATCGAGGGGGCGGCGCACTCTCGCTCCCGCTGCGTAGCGCTTTGGTACCCGATTAAAAGCTACACTCGGGTAAACGCTATGATAAAGGAGCTGCGTGCTGCCGGGCTTCATTGCCTCGTGGGGGAACTGATCACCACCCCGCTTGATCTGCGGCATAATCGGCTTAACGGGAGCGGGGTGTGTATCGTGTCGCCGCCCCCTCTCCTCCAGCGTGCACTCGCCCCGCTTGGGGCCGAGATCGGAGGTGCGTGCGCCACTCACCGCGGCTACTACGAGCTCCATCTCCGGGGCTGGGATAGCTGAGGCTCCCACGCGGAGAATAACAACCGAATCAGTACCTTGTCGTTCACGGGCGAAACAGAAGTCAGCGGCGGAGCGGGGGAACCTCACATGCTCGACGGGACCCAGCATATCTCTTAGGTGAGCTGCGATGTTTTCGCAGGTAACACCCTCGAACGAAGGTTTTTATGAGTATCTCAGATATCGTCACTTCGACGATTAACGGCATCGTAGGGGACGCCTCTCTCGCTCAGGGGCAGACAACCTCCGCATCGCTCATCACCCGTCTCTCCGACGACCCGATGCTCACTCTCTTTCTCCTCGCTGCAGGACTCTCGGTCTGTGCGTTTTTGATGGCGCTCACCGCATTTTTTCGTCGGCCTCCCCTCCTCACCGGGCTCGATCTCCTCGAGGAGCGCTTGGTGATTATCGAGAGCATGCTCCGCGAGCACGGGGCACTGCGGGCCGTCCATACAAAGAAACTCACCGGAGACATCGAGTATTTTCGACGGGAACTCGCCGAGATCCGCGCCTCGGTGGAGCGACCTTCCCCGAAACTGACCGTCGCGCCGCGAGCCGTCAACGAGTAGGGGGACGCGCACTCCCCCGCCGTCCGGCCACACCGCCACCGATAAGAACGCCGAAAAGAAATCCCATCACCGCAAGAAGCGAAGCCCCTTCGGTTCCCGGCTCGTTTCGGGACGGCTCGGTGAGAGAGCGCTCCCCCCCGTTCCACTGAGAAACACGGCTACCAAGGGCCATGCGATGCGCCCTCACTTTTTTCTCCACCGCACCATCCAGCTTCATCTCTCCCCCCTCGTGTGGAGCCGCGACAGCGTCCGGCACCTTCCGGGAAGCGGCAGACCGCCTCTGACGATATCGGGCGTCTCGCTCCACACAAAATGCTGCAACGAGCCCGGCTAAACCAAGCCCGACGAGGATCCCCCACACCGGGAGGAAGGAACTCAGCCATACGCCGAATCCCACCGCAACAAGAACGCTCCCGACGATCCCCAGGCTTCCAGCGCACAACCGTTGCTTCATTCTATATCCCACGGGATACCGTAGCAGGTACCCTATCAAACAACGAAGCGATCCCGATTTCATAATTTACGCGCTCGCTCGGTACGCCCGAGCCACGCGCCGATGACAGCTCCCCCCACCAGTCCTCCCAGAAACATCACCGGGCTCACTTGCACCACCCGTACCGCATCCCGAAGATGCTGCTCGATCGGACGCTCATCGAGAGTCGCAGCGACCGCTCCGAGCCGCGATCCAAAGAGCCGCAGGAGCGCCGCCGTTCCCGGCTGCCTCCCCGCGAGATTCCGCGAGGCTTGCGTGAGCTCGATAGCCACTGCATCGACTTGAGACGCGAGGTTCCCCTGGCGCCGATCGACCCAGTCCCCGAGACACGCCGTGAGCTCCTCTCCGAAGCTTCGGTCCCCGCGCGCAGCAGAGTCTTCAAATCGCGGCTGCCCCGAGTTCGTCGATTCCGTTCCCATAGCTCTCCCAAAAATGAGAAAGTACCGGGGTAAACGGCACGCATCTATGATGAGACTCAGTCCGGCTTACCGCTGCTCTGAGGGATCGCCCCCCGACGGCTCACCCCCCTGACGGGTGAGCACCCGATCGAGTCGACCGAAAAGTCCGAGCAGGATCCCCATCTCGCGTTTATCGAGATCGACCCGGCGAAAGAGGTTTTTTACAAGTCCCGGTACGGGCTCAGGGGTTCCCACCCGAACAAATCCTGACAGATCCATCACCCTATCAAGGAGGCGATCGAGCTGAAAATAATCGTTCCACACCGCTGGAACCCGCTCGCCCCCGGACGGCGGCGCTGCGGGAAGATCTCGCCGAGCTATCTCAAACAGCGCCAAAATCACCGCTTGGGCGAGGTTGAATGACGGGCACTCCACCGAGGAAGGGATACGCAGCACCAGCCGGCAGAGCTCGATATGCTCCTGTCGAAGTCCGTTATCCTCCGGCCCGAAGACGAGCGCTGTGCGGTCGGGCGGTGCTGCTGCAAGGGACTCCCCCCATTCGAGCAGATCGAGCGGCGCTCCCCGATTCTTACCCTCTCGCCCGGAAAAAGCGATCACCTGCTCGAAATTGCTGAGCGCGTCAGCAAGGGTTGGATGGATCGCTGCCGCATCAAGGATATCGTCAGCCCAGCACGCCGTCATCGCAGCACGGGCACGATCGTAATGGGGCGGCGCCACTAAATGAAGATGGGCAAATCCCAAATTCTTCATCGCCCGCGCAACCGACCCGATATTACGACTCTCGCCCGGCTCAACGAGCACTACGTGAAAGCGGTCACGAATTGAGTGAACGGTCATTCGTTGTATCCCTTCGATGAGAGCTATCTCTCGATGAGCGATCGGCGTTCCCGTCGCCCGTATCAGCGAGATGTTGTACCCTAGACGGGCGCAAGAATCTATTTTTTGAATCTGATCGTGCTCAGTGAGCCGAAAGACCCAGCTCCCCTCTCAGGCCGCGGCTATCCCGACCTGAACGAGCCACCGAAAAAGAGTAAGAGCGAACGACCGATCAAAGAGCCGATCTTCTCGTGGTTCGACCATTAAATTCTTTCACCTGCAAGGTAATAGAATTTATGCTCACCACTAGTCCTGAGTTATTTTTTCACTCCGCGGGAGTGAAAAAACTTATTTGTCGAAGGACTAGTGGACGATATCCTTGCTGCGGAAGTCGATATCACGGGGAAGAAAGTCGAACGGGGTTCCCGCCTCGGTTTCGATCATACGCTGCAGCTCCTCCGGGGAACGATCCTGAGCCTCAGCGAGCCGGAGATAGAGATCGTTCAGGCGTTGAGAATACCAGCGCTTCAAATCTTGGGGTTTCTTTTCCATCTCTCCCATCTCTCTTGTCCCGGCCGTCAAACTATCTTTGTGTGCGCTCTTTATGAAACGCCCGAATGAAAAGCTTTTTTATCGGTTCGGGACCCACGCTCCGGTCGTTCGAACCACTCACCACTTATGGCAAACCTCGCCCCCGAAATAAAGAGGATGCACTAAAAATTCCCCGAATTCATATCGATGCCATTCAAGAATTACAGCCCCAAAACTTGGCCTCGTTAAATCCGAGATATAACGAACTCACGTGACTCGATTTCTAAACACGCTGGGGTCAATTCTTGGAGCCACTTAGAGACCTCGAGTGATCCACATCATAGAGATGTTGAGTCATTCCTCCTCGGCGGGTTCCGTTTGAACGAGCAAGCCGTTTCTGACCCACCGGATGCCGGGAACGCCCCCCACGATCTCTTCGACGTACACTCGCTGGCCCTCGGTCTCGACGACACCCTTTAACCGGGCGATACCCCGGCGAACCCCGACGGTGATCCCTACGTCGGCGAGTGAGCGTGATAGTTGGATTGCGGTCTCTGCGTCGCGCGCAACGGCTTCATCGCTCCGCGCCTCCACAACGATCGGAGCCGACTGCTCACTCGGAATTATCGAGATTTGATTATCGACGCTCGCAATACCGACCGTATCCACGGCGAATCTCCCTGCAAGGTTTTTTTCGATATCGGAGGGCACGACCCCCAGTAGCAAAACGGTATCCCCCACCACGACAATATGGATCGGCTTATCCGCAAGATGTCGATGAAGCCGATACCGCTGGGCGATCACTCTTTGAAGCGTTTCGGCGATTAAGCCCTCTTCAGCGGGGCGAGTCACTCCGCTGCGTATGGCGGCGGCCCCGAGCGAGGCTCGCGGCTCGACGTCGGCCGAATCAACTGCGACCCCGCTGCACCCCC
>JBJOHD010000185.1:0-7521 GCA_046047875.1 Pseudomonadota bacterium
CTATAACCCGGTGCGGCGGCATTCCGCTCTTAACTACTGCTCCCCAGAGCAGTTCGAGCGGGGATTTAAACTTACTCGAAAAGAGGTGGCTTAAGTCGTCAATTTTTTCGGGGGAAGATCAGATATCGATCGCCTCGCCGAGGATCCGTAAGACCCCGGGGACGACCGCCTCCCACGCTTGAGGACGGCTTAGGAGCTCGGCGCAGGCGGTTAGCGCCGTAAGGAGCATATCGCGGCGCGCCAGCGCAAATTCAGGGGAAGGCTTCCTCGCGAACGACATCCATAGGATAGTAACGGAAATCGCACCGATAAAATAGCGCGAAATACGCTCTTGTCGGCGAGTGAAAGTGGCTTAATACCCAGACATTTCGAGAGGTTGTTCAGGTCAGCTGAATCTCCGCCGGAACTTAGAAGGGGAGATCCCTTGGTGGGACGGTGTTCGAAATCGCGACCTCACGATACCATGAGTAACTTCGCTTGGGCGTGCGGCGCAGCGTTGTCCGATCGATGTGTACGAGCCCGAAAGCACTTTCCGGACGATAGCCGTCCCCCCACTCATAGTTATCCATCAGCGTCCAGACGAAGTACGAGTCCACCGGAACTCCGACCCGAATAGCGGCGTGAAGCTGCTCAAGATGAGCATGGATAAACGCGATACGAAAATCATCTGGGACCGATCCATCGGGAAGCGGCTCGCTTCTCAATGATGTACCGTTTTCGGTGATCATCAACCGCTTAAGCCCGAGTGGGGCATATCGGGAATGAAGGGTCACGAGGAGATCGTAGAGTCCTGGAGGATATATCGGCGGGATATAGACCGGCCAGCCAAGCCCGGTCTTAATCGCGAAATCAGGTCGCAGCGGCTTGGCCTCCGTTACCGCGTTCGGATCGTGGGTTACGGTCATTCCGCAGTAATAATTTACTCCAAGGCCGGAGAGATCTTTGCCGATTCGGATAGTTCGCATCTCGTCGCTGGAGATGGGCGGGAGATAGCGCTCCCACGCCGCGCACGCCTCCGCGGGATACTCTCCGGTAAAGAGAGGATCGATGAACCAGTACGTATTGTAGGCCATTTGCAGCGCTTGGGCGCGCAGATCGTTTTCTGATGCGGTGAGAGCGTAGGTAGGGCAGGGATTACAAACGGTCGATATTTTTGCCGCAGGGTCCCGCTCCTTTAAGGTCTCGAACGCTCGGCCTTGGGCAAGAAGGAGGTGGTGCCCCGCAAGAAGGGCCGCCCTAAAATCCTTCTCGAACGGGGCGTGTATCCCTAAATGATACCCAAAGAATGCCGCGCACACATGCTCGTTGATGAGATGATATTCATCGATGAATTCATTGAGGTGGTCGAAGGCAACAGCAGCGTGCCGAACGAAAGCGTCGATCGTGCGCCGATTCGTCCAGCCCCCCTGTTGATGGAGGTAGTCGGGAAGCTCCCAGTGATAGAGCGTTGCGTGAAGACGAATTCCACGGCTTTTTATCGCGCCAAAGTAGCGTCGATACCAGTCGACCGCGTTTTGATTCGGTGAGCCATCTCGTCGGATGAGGCGAGCCATCGATATAGAGGTTCGGTAGTCTCGCACCCCGAGGTCAGCCAGAAGCTCGATATCCTCGCCGTATCTCGAAAATCGATCGATCCCCTCAGCGGGGGTTTGACGCTGGTAAACGTTATCCGATTTTGAGGCACACTCCCCCCACATCGTTGGCTCGGAGCCCTCGTGTGCACGTGTCTTCGACTCTCCGATGACCTGCAAATCGGAATCAGCGACACCGAAACGGAACGACGGGGGGAAATTAAGAGGCATCATCACAGTTCCCTTGAATTGATGGTTCGGAGACTCTGGTGTCGATTCTTAGAGTTGTTCGGGAGTCTAGAGGTCATGGAAGTACGAGTCAATCCGGAGATGCTTCCGGGAATTGAGCGGGAGCAATGGGGAAAGATCTCCGACGGATTGGGAGACCTCGTGCTCGATCGGGCGCTTGTGGGGCAGCTTTCACGAGCTGAGAGGATTCAGGCTGAAAGTAAAATAGTAACGGCGTATTTTGAACAAAAGTCGCCGCCCTATCGAGATGAGATCGCTCGTGTAGCACGTTTGCTGCCGCCGATGGGAGCTGCACGAACGGTGCAGATCGTCGCCCCCGCCTATAATGAGCACGAATCGATCGAAGCAACGCTTGCTGCGATCGTTGCGGCAGCGATGAATTCAGAGGCTGATGTAAAGCCCTCAGAGTGGGGGGTGCTCCTCGTGGTGAATCGGCCGATCAACCCGGCCGATTCGGAGCGGGAGCAGCGAGACGCTGAAAATCTCCGCTCCACTGTCTCTACGATAAATTCGTTTCGTCAGCGCTATCCCGCTTTCAATATCGATACCGTAGTAGTTGAGGCGCCACGCGGGGTTGCCGGGGTGGGTCTCGCCCGAATGGTCGGCCACGACATCGCCGCCGCTTGGAGTTCACGACGACCACTCGAGGAAAGGATACATCCGATGTTCATCCAGACGATGGATGGCGATACCACGAAGCTAAACTCGGAATTTTTTCGTATTATCTTCGATCAATTGCGCTCGACCAATTTCGAAGGGGACTATTATCGGCAGCGAGATCGCTTCCCGCGAGAGGCGATAGCTCGCTTTCCGCTCCTTCACTCGTTTGATTTCATGTGGAACGATCTAATCTCCGATCTGTCGATGCGTACCGACCAAGCGTGGACGATCGGGCGGTGCACGCTTACCTCGGTGGGAGCTCATTGTGCTGCCGGAGGAGTGATGCCGTTTCGTTTAGTAAACGGTGTCGATGAAGATATTCGAATCGGTACTCATATAAATCTGCTGCGTAACCGACGGGGCGAGAGAAGTCACGCTATTCAGATACAGGAGCACGTTCTCGAGAGTGATCCAGCCCGAGCCTTACGGGGGATGAGTGAGGTCCTTGATGCTGTTAAACGAGCTGGGGTGGGCGAGCCGATCCCGTTAACCCGAGATCTGCATGAGGCGGCGCGTTTACTGAAGTATTATCGTAGCTTTCACGATCTGCACCTCACCGATCCGCTCAGTTACGCCGAGCCGAACCTGGGCTGGTTAGGGAGCGAGGGGGAGTTCGAGCGTGCGCTTCCCCGTCGGGCCCTCGAGCTGTGCGCGAATTCATATTTTCAGCTCGCCCAGGAGGAGCTGTATCTGGAGAGGCTCCGCGATGAGAGCCGAATTGCAGAGATGATCTACGGGCTTTTCGAGAGTGGACGGCACCCATATAGTTCGGCCCGCGACCTTGTCTTTCGGTGGAGGGCTCAGAAAGATCTGCCGCAGGAGGTGACCGGTCGACCGCCGCTCAATCCTCAGGTGATCGAGTCGATTCACCATGATTGCGCTGCAGAGGCCGCTCAGCTGATGTGCGATATTCTCAAGCGTCAGGGTATTATCGCCCGAGTTCGGTCGGATGTGAGGGGCTATGCGCCAGCAACAGGGAAAGCGGATGAGGTGCTGCCGCAGCCGATCGAAGTTGTCGAGAGCGCTCTCTATCGAGCGAAACTCCGCGAGATGCTCATGTGAATTCCCAAGGCTCCGGTATAGTGACCGTCTGCCAACGTTCTGACGATGTCGTCGTAAGAGCGCGGCTGACTACAGGAGTTTGTGGATTCGGAAGAAGTCGGTAACCGCGATGATCTCTTCGCGCGAGGAGAGAGCGGGCCGGAAGCCGAGTTCTCGGGTCGCTTTCGTGGTATCAAAAAATCGAGCCTTTGTAAAAAAGTCGACCCGACGCCGATAGATCGGCGGGGAGATTCCGAAGGGGGCGCACAGTGTCTCGCAGATCGTGCCGATGAGCTGGGTCAGCTTTATGGGGAGGTGGAGCCACGGACGTGTTACCCCGAGATGATCGGCGATCAGATTCACCGCGTCACGCAGGGGGAGGGGAGCTTCTCCGGCGATGTGATAAATCTCACCATTAAGCTCGGTTTGCTCCATCGCCAGGTGGAACGCTCTCGCGAGATCGCGAATATCGATGAAGTGGACGCTTTTGTCTCCGGGTCCGACGTAGAAGAATTTGCCCCGCGCGATCATACGAAACAGTTTTAAGTGCCGGGTGTCGCCCGGGCCGTACACCATCGCCGGGCGGATGACGACTCCGGGAATTTTGCCGGAGCGGAAGTACTCGAGGGCTATCTTCTCTCCCTCGGTTTTGCTCCGTTGATAGAGGTCCCCCGGAGCGTACGGGGTTTCGTGGCTTCCGGGGGGATTCTTAATATCACCGAGGACACCTCCGGTTGAGGTATGGACGAAGCGCTTCACCCCCGCGGCGATTGAGGCCTCCAGGAGTTGGCGGGTTCCCTCGGCATTTACGGAAAAATAAGCTGATTCCGGAAGGCCCGCCTCGCGGTAGATGGCCCCGATATGGTAGACCCCGGAGCATCCTTTCACGGCGCGATCGAGGCTCGTGCGGTCGGTCAGATCGCCGATGATAATCTCCGCTCCGAGCTCCTCTGCTGCTCGACCTTTTACTTGGCTCCGTACCATAGCTCTGACTGCGATATTTTGGGAGCGAAGGAGTTTGATGACGGCAAGACCGATTTCTCCAGAGGCGCCGGTTACGAGGTAGAGGCTCATCCTTATTTCCGGAAGAAATTAAAGACGCACGGTGAGCCGAATGCGGTGTTAAGACCGACAACTCGGGGAGGGAGCTCGATGAGCTCGGAAAGAAGCGGCACCCGCAGAAGTCGGTGGACTACCATCGGCCAGAAAAATTCGCCGATGCGCCCTCCCCGGCGGAAGCCGTTACGAGCAAATTCCCGCATGATCTGGTGATGACGAAAAAGGCGGTACGTACGGGTATTCCCCTCTGCTTTCTTTTTGGCGTTGAAAAGGAGCGGAGTTAGAAAATTGAAACTCTGTGTGGTTGGGTAGTCGACAATAACTCCCTTTTTTGCGACCCGGCACAGCTCTTTGATGAGCGTCTCCCACGCCTCGATATGCGGGAGGAGGCGAAAGCAGGTAACGATGTCGAAGGACTGATCCGCGAACGGGAGCTTGAGCAGATCGCCGACCTCGAATCGGCAGTCCCCGTTTGAAACAAGCGCCGCGAGGTCCGGTTGAAGAGCCTCGCCGCTTCCGATGACCGTTACTTTATAGCCGGTGGATGCGAGGATGGGGGCGACCTGTCCGTGACCTCCCCCAACGTCGAGCACGGAGATCTCGTCCTGTGACGGGGAATAGCCACCGAGAAGTTTGAGGAGCGCCTGCTCCTGGATCTTGAGCAGCCACGCCCCGGTCCCACCCGCAAAGCGGGAGGCGTAATCATCCGACGCGGTCTGGAGATCCGCATATTGGGGAGAAGTGGGTGAAGGGTTTGAATCCATCGGTGCAAAAAAAACTCAGAGAGAAGTTATAGCTGGGACAAGCGTTCGCATCCAGAGGAGGCGTGCGAAAGTACCACTCGATTCAACACGTTATTTGCGCCCTCGGGGTGGGGTGTGGTAAGACAAAGATGGACTTTGAGCCATAAAAATGAGCAATAACAATAGCTTAGATGGGCCAGCGGTGAGGAAGGCGCCGCGCTCGCTGCGGATTGTGCCGGAGTCCGCGCCGCTGCGTGGGGCGGGTCCCTTTGTGGAGGGGATGCGCTGGCCGGTCCCCGAAGGGAGTGATCTACCGCGGGCTCTGCGCGGTCTCGCCCAGATCGTTGATGGAGGGCTTTGTCATCGGTGTGGCTCGTGTGTCGGGATCTGTCCGACCGGGGTTCTGGGGCTCGATGATCGCGAATATCCGACCGTTAAGAACCTCTCGGCGTGCACCGACTGCGACCTTTGCATGCGGGTCTGCCCTGGGGATGAATTTGATTTCAAGCGGTTTCACACCGATCTTTTTGGGACCCCGGGCGATGTCACCGACACTCACGGGCACTTCGTTGATAGTGCGGTGGCGTTCGCGACTGATCCCGTTATCCGCGAGCACTCGACGAGCGGTGGCGTCGTAACCGCGATCTTGGTGGAGCTTCTTGAGCGGGGGGAGATCGATGGAGCGATCGTCATCGCGTCGGACGAAAAGAGTTTATGGAAGGGAAAGCCGATTGTAGCGCGGAGCCGCGTCGAATTGCTCAATGCGATGAAGTCGAAGTATGCGATTTGCCCGACGAACTCCGCTTTTCAGGAGGTACGTGCGATTGAGGGGCGGTATGCGCTTGTGGGGCTCCCGTGCCAGATTCATGGATTTCGGAAGGCGGCGGAGCTCGATCCGCGGCTCAAGTCCCGCATCACGCTCGCCATCGGACTATTTTGCCACGCAGCGATAGAGCATGAGGCGTTTGAAATTATTTGGGGTACGCTGGGCGACAAAGCTCAACGAGCCAAGCGCTTCATCTCGCGAATCGGGAAACATCCGGGGACCCCCTATATTGAGCTCGACGACGGTTCCCTCTATCCGGTGTATTTCGGTGATCGGAGCGGCTATCGCCCCACCTCGATCGAGGTTATCAACATTTTGTATCGACTTTTTACGCCGGAGCGATGCACGACGTGTTTCGATGGTCTGGCTGATTTTGCGGATATCAGTGTGGGGGATCCCTGGATGTCACCGCCGGAAGATCATGTCGATTGGTATCAGGGCTGGAGCTTTACATTGCTTCGAACGGAGCGAGGCAAACAGGTCTTCGATAGCCTTGTTGATGCGAATAAGTTGGTCTCAGTGCCGATAACTCGTCGGGAAGCGCAGAGGTCCAATATTTTAATGGCGGAAGAGAAGCGTTGGCGGGCTTTTCGAGTCATCGAAACCCATCGGCGTCAGGGTAAATCGATCCCGGCATACGGAGATCCACACGGTCGTTTTCCGAGTCACTCGGGATGGCAGTTCATCAAGACCGAGTTGCACATGCTCACTCATATTTTTTGCTTTCTGCCGAAATATCGGGCTCGGCTGCTCCGGTTCTTTCTGGGGAGCGGAGGTTATTACCTGTTTTGGCTGAACAGTCAGCGGCGCAGTCTGCGGGTTTGGCTGCGAGATTCTCTTGCGCGAATGCGGCGAGTTGTTCGGGGAAGGGATTAGTATGGGTCTGCCACAAACGGCGAAGCTTGAAGACGGTGCGGTCGCTCCCGAGAGGCCTTCGATCTTTGTTGTCTTGGGCGCACTGGCCGCCCTGATAGTCGGAGGCATAGCGGCTGCCCTTATCGTCATTGAGGTGCTCTTCCGGTCGTTGTATCAGCCGCCGATCCGATGGAACGACCGTCCGAGAGCCTATTTTGTCCCGGAGAATGCGGTTGTTTTGACCGACCGGGCCTACCCGGCGAAGAAAAATCCCGGAACGGTGCGTATCGCGGTCGTGGGCGATTCCTTCTCGTTTGCCCCGTACATGCAGTTCGATGATACGTTTGCGAAGAGACTTGAACGGTGGTTGAACCTTAACGAGAAGCAGCCGAAGGTTGAGGTTATTAATTACGGAGTGCCCCGATATTCGACCTCTCATGAGATCGCTGTTGTGGAACGAGCGCTCAAAGAAGAGGCGGATCTTATCGTTCTGCAGATTACCCTTAATGATCCAGAG
>JBJOHD010000186.1:0-5175 GCA_046047875.1 Pseudomonadota bacterium
ATCGAGACCGATCTCAAAAGAGAACACGTTACGAGCGCAGGGAAGCCGCTACGAACCCCGAAAGATTCGTAGCAGCCGGAGGGGAGAAAGATGATCACGGGCTCATCGACGAGCTTTCAACGAAGCAGCACGATGAACCGAACACCGCTACCGAAGTTTCCTTCGAGGAGCGGCTGGAGGAGAGAGAGAAGCCAACACACCGAAAAGCCCTCGTGAAAGTGTCCCTTCACGAGAGCCAGGGGGGGAGAAGACCAGCACTCTGCCCCACATCTATCCGAATCACAGCACCCGGAACGAGTGGAACGAGAAAGAAACCTTAGAGCGTTATTGCAGCGAGGGGAACGCACCGATCTCCGCTCCCATCGCCGCACCAGCTCACCAAAAGCGTGCGTCTACCCAAACATCCATGTCTCCTTAAGGGTTACCACGGCGGGGATGTTTTGCAACGAGAAAAGATCGCCGGGATAAGATTTCGCCAACACGTACCGGCGTTTGATCGAGTTAAATCGTGGTGAGATCGTGCGCCCGCGCTATCTCGGCGTTGGTGGAAGCGCCAGCGATTCCGGCGAAGCGTACACCCCTGCCCCGTGTCGAAAGACCAGCTCACCCCCGAGGTATCCGGTATAGATCGCCAGCCCGATGCACCCCGCCAACGTCAATCGATAGCCGTACCGAAAAAGCTCCTGATTGAACCGCGCCCGCGCACCCACAAAGCGGAGCGCCGCACACGGTATACTTAAAAAAAGGAGGAAGCGCCCGATGGTGTGGTGCCACGATATCGGCTCATTCGGGACCGCAAAGGTTCGATCGGCGATCTCACTCGCTTGATAGCCGGAGAAAAAGGCAGCGACGACCGCGACCACCATAAAGACGAGCAGCACCTCGATCGGTTTGTTCCAATCGAGCTTCCGGCGCCACGCGATCACCTCGAGGCATGCGATCGACAACAGCAAAACGAGGGGGAAAGCGGTGAGCGGAGGGTGGAGATTAGGCATCGACTCTCCTCCTACCATACCAGCGGTTGTCAGGCTACTCGGCTCGACGTTTGAGCGCAATTACCGTCACATCGTCCTTTACCGCCCGACCATCGAGGAAAGCTCCAAAATGGTCGAGGACAAGTCTCAGCGATTCCGCCGCACTCGCCCCCGGGGGGGCCGTGAGGAGCGCCCGGGTGAGACCGTCAACTCCGTAGATCGCACGGTCACGATTTTGCGACTCGCTAAGACCATCGGTGAAAAGAAAGAGCAGGTCACCCACGTCAAGGGTAGTCGTCACCTCGGTATACTCCCCATCCTCGAAAAATCCGAGCGCAAACCCCTCGCCGCGAAGCTCTTCGACGGTACCGGTGCGGGAGCGACACACCAGCGCCGGCGGATGGCCCGCACGAGCGAACGAGAGAGCTCCGCTCGCGGGGTCGAACGAAGCGACCGCGCTTGTAATGAACTTGCCTGCCGGGAGCAACGGGGCCATGAGCCGATTCATCCCCCGGAGAAGGCGGGATGGGGACTCCTCCCCTACCGCACGCTGCGCGAGCTTCGTCATGCTGCCGAGAAACGCTGAGGAGAGGCCGTGCCCCGACACATCGGCGATCTGCAGCGTTATTCTGCCGCTCGGCTCTTGGTGCACCGAATACCAATCTCCCCCGACCTCCCCGAGGGGGTCGTACGCCGCCGCCACGGTGAAACGGGGATCTTTCGGCAAGGCTGCGGGGAGAAGACTCTGTTGAATCTCCCGGGCCTCCTCGATCTCCCGGGTGAAATGCTCGGTCAGATCGCGGAGCCGGGCGTTCATTTCGTGAAGGGTCGCACTCGCCCCTTTCTCCTCACCGGCGATCTTACGGAGCCGAAGCATCGTGGCGATTCGGCTCACGACTCCACCGCTCGAATGGGGAGGGGGGATCGACTCGAGGAGGGGAAATGCCGCAGCGGCGATGGCGTCGTGCGCCTCTATCGTGCCGGAGAGGACGACGAGAGGGATCTGCCGCGCTGACGGCTCGGTGCGGAGGAACTCACAGAGCTCAAACGGATCACTGAGGGCGGCGGCATCGAGCACGATGAGATCGACCACCTCTTGGCGCAGGACTTCGGGCACCGCCCGATCAGCCCCCGCTTCGATAAGCTTGTAGCCGAGTCGCCCGAAGAGATCTCTGAGACGACCGTCGCATCCTCCGACAACGAGCAGGGAATCCATGCTAAAACCGAAACTTAAACTTCCCGCAGTTCTATCGGCTCAAAAAGCTGTAAACTTAACAGGCATTTGGGTTAAATAATCCTCTCGGCGGCAGCCCCGGCGGGGGATCCATCCACCGGCCTCCGCGAATTTGAGCGGGGGTGTTATGAGAGGCCGGATAGTTACACAAAAGCCCCTTAAAGAGGGGAGAAAAGCCCAACTCCCGATCCCGACGGTTGAACGCGTTCGACGCCAGATCGGTCCGAAGCGTCGGCTGAACTCGTAGCGGCCCGTGCTTCACCCCCGCCGACCACCCTCTCTGCGCCAAGCCATAATGGGATAAAAGGCGGCTCGAAAAATGGCTTCTAGTGAGCCTCCCTCAACCGCGCTATGACTGGCGTATCTCGATTTTAAACGCTCAGGCGCTGAGAGGCCACCAATCACCTCCCCCTTCCCACGATGGAATCGACCGCCACATCATCCCCCAACACCTCGGCGCGCACCGAGACGACCGCCGTTGCAGCAGGACTGCTCCTCTCCGATCGGGGGTTGCTTATTCCTCTGCTGCTCCTCGTCGGGGTACCCGGCCTCATCGAGGCGTCCCTTCCGTGGGTGAGCGACGAGGAAACCTTTATCTTCGCTGCGTTCCGTCAAGTTGTCGGGCTTGTGGCGGCGGGCATCATCGGCGCCCGTTGGGTTCACCGCCTCCGACGGGAGCCCCGTCCAACCCGCACGCTCGCGTTTGCGGGCGCGGTCGGCAGCGGATTCGGCTTGTGGCTCCTTTTCTCGATTCCGCCCCTCATTCCCCTCCTCGACCCACGGGCGGAGGCGCGTTTTTTCGGGATCGTGATCGCTGTACCAGCGGTGATTATCGCGTGGCGCTATCTCCTCCTTCCGGCTACCTACCTCCTCGGTGTCCACGGACTACGCTCGCAGCTCACCTTCGCACGCAACCTCACACGGGAGGATCCCCTCCTTCCCTTACGGATTATCCTCCCCCCGGTCGCCCTCAAATTCCTGCTCATCGCCGTACTCTACGCATTCTCCCCCGATGGTCGGGCGGGTGCGGTGGTATTTGGTGCAGCGTTCGTGGGGGGGATCGTGCCGATCCTCGTAGCCTACCTCTCTATCGCCTCTCTTACGACCAAGCTCTCTGATCGGGTATGGAGCGATCTCGGCCTCGATCCGTATCGAACCGCGCGGATTACAACGATCGTAGTCCAAGGAAGAGGCTGGCTCGCTCGGTTGCTTAAATTCCGCACCGCTTTCATCATCCTCACCCTCGGGGCGCTCGTCGCGGTCGGCAATGCGCTCCGACTCGCGGCGACCCCGCCCCCGGTCGACCTCGCGATCTCGGCTATCACCCTCGCCGACGACCGGATAACGGTCACGACCCAGGTCACCGACCCAGCCAACCGCTTTCGAGGATTCCGCCCGATCGCATTTTTCCTCGCAACCGAACGGGGATTTCCGATCGCCCGGCGCCCCCGCGATGCCGAAATAACCGGCGATCGAAGAGATGTGCGGCTGCGCTTTCCCCGCGAGGGTGAGCATGCGGAGCTCAATGTAACGTTTCAGACCGATCGCCCCGCACTTGATATGCAAAAACTCGAAGATATCTACCTGTGGTACGGGGGTAACAAGCTTCAAAAGCTCGACCTTAAGGGCGCGCGGATGGCTCCGCCGGTGGGGTCGTCTCCGGAGTCTGCGCTGCCCGCTCCATCTCCGGAGTGACCGGAAGACGCCAATCGGAGGAAACCTCGCGGCCTACGTACACATAAAGGGTATCGCGGGGACTTCCGTATACACCGGCATCGAACCGGAGCTCGTAATACGGAAGATTCACTTTGGCGGGACCCGAAAGCACCTTGCCGTCGAGGTCGTAGGTGCTCGACGAGAGCGTCGAGACGAGGATGAGACCCCGATCGGTTTTCCTCAAGACCAGGCGGGAGAGATCGTAGGTGCACTGCGTGCTCATCGCCGAGAGTCCTCCGTCGTCCCGTCGCAAGATAAGATCGAATTTTTTCAACTCCTGCGCCCGACCGAGGAGCCCCGAAACATGGCCCAGCCTTAGATACCCCGGAGGGCGTTTACGCCCGTCGGCACACCCGAGTGTGAAGAAAAGAAAAGCCGCGGCGGCCACGAGGCCGATCCTCCCGAGCGGACGCATCAGGGGCGAGGCTACTGAAGCCACGGGAGCTCGATCTCAAGGTTACGGATGATATCTGACACCTCGGTGTTCGCCGGGGCGATTACCACCCCGCCGTTGATCTGCTTCGCGAGCCGTTCAAAGAGGACCTCCCGGGTTGCTTTCGAGGGGCCAGCGGAGAAGCCCTTCACCCGGTCAGCCCCTACGAGCTCGAGCGCATCCTCGAGACACGACCGATCGCGCGCCACGATGAGGAGCTTGTGACCGTTGATGGAGAGCGCCGCGGGCTTTTTACCAACGAACGGCGCAAAATACTTCGCCATAAAAAGAAGGATAAGCACTCCGCTCCCCCGTTTCAAGGGGGAACGGATCGGCGCTCCGCCTCGCCGGAGCACTCAACCGGTTGTTTATATTCGACAATCAGCGCTGACTATCCACCGCATCGGGCTCGCCAGGTCTTGTAGAACTTCCCCGGCAATGGGGTTCCAACGATCGCCTCCGCCAGGACCGCGGCGGCGGCGAGCTTATCGAGATCGAGGCCGGTGGAGATCCCGAGCTCCTCACAGAGAAATGCGACATCCTCGGTCGGAACGTTCCCCGCCGCCCCCTTCGCAAACGGACATCCTCCGAGCCCGCCGATCGAGCAGTCGAAGATATCGACCCCCGCCTCGAGCCCCGCGTAGACGTTCGCCATCCCGCTCCCCCGCGTGTCGTGGAGGTGCAGCGATACGATCGAACCGGGAAACCGCTCCCGTACCGCTTCGATCCGAGCGCGCAGCATCACCGGGGTCGCCCACCCCATCGTGTCAGCGAGACAGATCTCGACGAACTGCTCTCCTCCCCGCTCAACATGCTCA
>JBJOHD010000187.1:0-3834 GCA_046047875.1 Pseudomonadota bacterium
ATACGCTCCCTCAGCGTATACCCTCCCCGGGCGCGAGGCCGTCCCCGGGCGCGAGGCCGTGCAACTAATCAACTCAGTATTATCCCACTGCTGACTCCCCTCATCGTAGCACCGCACCGGCATCTGGGAGAACGGAGCGCACCGCGCCCACCCACTGACACAGAACGGAAACCCCCCGTCGAACGGAGTATCATCGCTGTTCTTACAACGGGGGGTCTTTCCTGAGAGACACGATGGAGAGGTGGGGAGATTAGCCGTCGCGGGGTCGAAACTAGGTGCATTGATTATCGCATCGATAGCGGGGTCGTTAAGGCGGTCATAATAGTGGACGCGCTGCTGATGGGTGAATGGGGTCGGTCCGTCACACGGAACCGAATTATCCTGAACACCGTTATCCTCCCTATCGAGCATCAGGCAGAGTCCGTATCCGGTCTTCCACTTGTCTTTCGACAGGAGCGCCAGATTACTCTTCGACGGCCCTGAGCCCTGTCCGTTTGAGCGCACCCGATACTCTCGCACCTCCCGGATCTCCTCCGGTAACTGGTTTGCAGCGGGGAACGCGGGGCCGGTAATCGAGAACGGAGGCGACGCATAACCGGGCCATCCGAAGGGGAACTGAAACTCGTTCTGAAGGCCGCCATAGAGGTCGAGATCTCCAGGATCGTGGGGGAGCGAATCCCCGGGATCGGCGAATCCCCAAGGGATCGCCGGCAAAAAGTAGCGCAAAGCATTGGGGAAATGCTGTGTCGCACCTACCGGCTGATCACCAACCGTAAAGGAGTACGTCTCGTTCTCGTACTGAAACTGAAGATAGGTGAGCGCTTTTCGATACGCCGTCATCAGGTTTAGAAAAAGGAGCCGCGTCGGGGAAACGCTCATATCATCGGTAAGGAGATTTTTGGGGCGATCAAATGAGTTTTTATATTCGACCGATGCGCTCAGCATCGGGGGATTTGCGTAGGTTCCTCCCGATCGGGGCCCGATATCGGTCACGGTCGGCTCATCGTATCGCCAGACCGGAAATACGCCCCCCTCACCGTCGAGATCATTCGCCGTTGACGAAATCGGCTCGAAATTCGCGTCGGATGGGGGCTCCTCACCCAACGGCGGTTGGGTGAGCCTCAAAAATCTCTCCCAAGCTCGTGAGGGGAGGGGTGCGCCTAGGATATTCACATCGAGGTAACGACTGTGTTGCGCGAGCACTCCGAGGAGTATCGTCGCGGCTCGCTTATACATGATAAAGTGGTTCGTGACGTTAAACATCAGCACCCCGATGTGAGCCGGGTTGGATCCGCCACAACCGTTCTCCGGCCCCGGAATACATTCACTTGCTGGTGCGGTAAAAAAGAAATCAGGCCACGCCACCCCAACGGTGTTCCAACTGTGCCAATACCGGGGGGTCGCTGCTATTGAGAACGGTAGGGCGTTCTGAACCGGGGGGATCGGATAGATCTGCCCGTCACGTAACTCCCCATTCGTAGAGACCGTACCCGATCCGTCGATGACCCCGAAGGCACGCAATACATCACTCACATTTTGGTCGGCGAGGAGACTTCGGGAGTAATCGAGCGCGACTGAAACAAACAACTTTGAGGACTTCGCCCGAGCGACTCCGCTCGTGGCTACATCCCCCAGACTCGACACGAGCGAGGTCAGGGGTGGTAAGTTGTATTTCACAAATACCGCGACCTTATTCTCCCCCGCCACCTCGGTGTCGTGGTTAAAGATAACAAGTCCGTTCGATAAGTTTTGAACCGTCTCAACCGGCTGAGCACCCGCGAGGCCCTGCGCTCGCGCAAGCATCGCCATCGCCCGGAGAGATTCTCCGTTATTAAACTCAACGCTCGTCGTTCCGATCGCAGCAAGGTTCATCGCGATAAATTGCGCGCGCAGTTTCGCGAGATTTGATTGTCCGTATGAGATAAGGATGAACCCGAGGGTAAGCACCGGAAGCAAGAGAAGCGCAGACCACACCAAGATAAACCCCTCCTCTGCGCCACTCCGCGGGCGCCCAGGGGGTCCCCGTCTTACTCCAAGCTGTGTCATCCCACTAACCTCCGCGGAACCAGGGTAAATGTGCTCGTGGGTGGGGAAAGTACCCCCCCGACCGGAGGCTCAGAGCACACCAGCATAAATATAAACGGCATGTAATCAACATAACCCTGGTAGCGCGAAGCGCCGATCCGCACATCGTAGAGTTTCGCCCCAACCGAAACACCCCCCGTTGCTGGCGCTGGGGCCTGGGCGGGAGCGGGTCCTCGTCCCGGCGTCGGGGTTGGAGCGGGGGTTGGAACCGCAGAATAGGCGAGCATCGAAGTGAGCTGACTATCGGCGTATGCGGAAAGGGCATCGGCCATGGAATCGTCACAAGCAGCTGCCGCACTCCCACGATACCCTTCCACCGTTCGAGGCTTGGTTTGCCCCGTCGCATGGCCGGTGGTCCGGTCGATCCGGAGATAGCCGAGTGCAACGTACACCGAGGTGGCGTCCTCGGCACGTTGACGTGCAAACTCCCCGATTGTATTGAGGAATGTTTGTAACGTTGGATTAGAACCGTCGCTAAGTTGCGCAAACTCTGTGGTACTCGAGTCGAAAACAAGGCCCGGTTCCTGCGGACCGAGTGCAACCTCGGTAGCGATTTTTATGTGCTCGAGCTTCGCTGAGCTCACGGCGAATTGTTGCCCCAAACCAAACACGACCACGCCGATAAGTGGGAGTGCGACCGCTGCCTCAAGGAGTACCTCCCCCCGCTCACGCCAGCGCGTACGGCTCCCCCTCTCTCTTACCGCCCCCCCTCTCCTCATGTTCCCTCCCGGTGGATATTCCCGGAGCGGTAGGCATATGCATTCCGCGACACGATACGATAGGCCGGTCCGGTAAAGACCCCGTCAAGGGAAAGGGCGATAAGGGGCACTGCGCAATCGACGTAAAAGATCCGATCGTGTTCCTGGTTGTAATACGAAGCGGTCGCAGTCTGATCGCCCTGAGGATCAGGGGGCGCTCCGAGTGGAGTTGCGTACCGAAAATAGATACTACAGTTCGGCTTACCCCCAAGGAGCGCGATGTCCGCTTCGGACTGAAGGGTCACCGGAATAGGGAAATAGATGCGGGGATTTAACTCCGCCATAAAGCCGTAGGCAAGATTCAGGACCTTCTTTTCTTTAGGGGTAAAATAGGGCTTCCCAATATAGGGGCGTTTTGTAACGTCGAGTTGGTAACGCCAAAAATCCATCCGTCGATCGATATCCATACCCGGCTGAGTTCCCTCCGCGGGCGTCCCACGCACAAGATTGATCACCTGCTCATCCGGCATGGCGTACCCATCTGGGTCGGAGGAGGAAGCGATCTTCGCCGCGAGAAGAGCAACCTCTTGAGCAAAAATACCGTTCACATAAAGACGTGAAAGATCAAACAATATAACGAAGCCGGCCAGAACTACAGGCATCAGGAGCGCCGTCGTGACCATCGACACCCCGGCCTCCCGTTGAGACGCCGGGGTCAGAAACCGACAGATCGGGGATGAAGTCTGGTAGTCGACGTTCAAAGCGAAATTACCCTGGGAGTACAGTTCACAGCGTTTCCCCTGGCATCGAGTTCGCTCGATAAAAGAAACGCTCGCCGAATCAGCCCCTTTATAATAACTTACACGGTAGCTATGCGCACGCAGAATACATATCGGCTAAACCCCACGTCCTCTGTAGACTCGTTGGTCCCGAAAAGGGTGGACCGGGGGGCGGTTATCCCCGAATACGTAATCGTTCTCGGTGTGTTTGTCGGTGTAGCCGCGGTTATGTCGCTGGCTTTTACCCCGCTCTCGATGAAGTTTCACAACGA
>JBJOHD010000188.1:0-8040 GCA_046047875.1 Pseudomonadota bacterium
CGATAACACCAACATTCCGGAGCTCCCTGACTTGAGTTCGGAAGGGCTCTCCTCGGGGGTCATCTGGAGCCTCTATGCCGATACGAAGTGGCAAGCGCTCGAGGAGATAACCGCAGCGAGCGTCGACAACCCTGACTTCCGCGACGCCTTCGCCCATTTCTTCACAGTGTGCGGAGATGCCCTTCGCGGGGAATATGATAACTCAGCGATGATGATCGCGGCGGCCTCAAAGGGGCGGCAGATTCCTCAGACGGTGATCAAATGTGATGGCATGGCCCCGGGGACTTGTGGTGGGAGCTCGCGGAGTTACGAGTGGGCTCGAGGGAGTCTGGCGCAAACCATGGTGTCGCAGCCATCCAGCCTTAAAAATATATTGGGAAATTCGTTCAGTAGTCTTCAGGGGTCGTTCGGATCTTACGCCGCAGACTTTGTGTCCCGCGACGTCCTTTCGTGTGAGGACTATCTCTTCTTTATGATGCAGGGGCTTCGACTCGAAGCCGCTTTTAAATACGAGGGGCTCTATCGGTCGACTGTTCCCGATATGCTTCCGATGAATCGTATCTCAGTTGATCCCGAGTCGACGTTAATTTCGACCCTGTTCTACGGTTGGGATATCCGTGAGGGGCGGGATTGGAGCGATCCGTATACCGAGAGCAGTGCGGGAACCCTCTTGGATCTCGAACAGCGAAGACGCTTTGCCTATCAGCTCATCCTCCTGCATCTTTTTCGAAACGAGTATATGCTCGTGAAGGAGATCGCGCCGCTCCGCCAATCCAATACCGAGAAGACCCAGCAGAACACCGAACTCGTGCTGAAGACCACCTCGGCGAAGAGCAAGTTCAGCGAGCTTTATACTTGGTCGCTGATGCTCCCGTACCTCCAAGGGACGTTGCTGTACTTTTTGGCGATCGCGTATCCGTTTGCGTGTATCTTGGTGGTAGTGCCAGGGTGGCACAAAGCGGTCTTCACCTGGATGTCGTTCTGGGCGTGGGCGAAGATGTGGGATCTCGGTTTCGCCCTGGTAAAGGCGCTTGAGCGCAGCATCTGGGCTATGACGAGCTTCGGCGGAAACGTCAAGTATCTCTCCGATCGGATAGTTGACGTCGATGAGCGGGTGGGACGGCCGTTGACCGCATGTTCCGGCGATCCGATGTGCCCCGTTCCGCTGGTGACTCTGATTGAAGAGAGTATCAACTCGGGGACCTACGAGGATATCTCGAATAAGACGTGGTACCTCTTCGATCAGGCGCTTTTAATGACAAGGGCGCTTAACCTCGATCTCGCGAACTCCTACTACATCTACATCATGGCGGGGCTCTATATGTCGATCCCCGCGGTCACCGGTCAGATCGTGCTGGGTGCGCGTGCGGGCGCCGCGAGCATGGTGAACTCGATGATCGGCGGAGTCGCCTCCGACGCTGGCCGCGGCGCCTCGTCGGCGTATCAAGGCGATACCTCGATGAAGCTCCGGTCGAACGCTGGGACGATCGCGCAGGGAAGTGAAGCTCTAGCGATGGCGAAGCAGGGATTCGCGGGGCAGGCGTTGGGGTATGCGGTTAAGGGCCTTGAAGAGGGCCGGGCGGGGCAGGAGGCTCAAGCGGGTATCAGCGGTCTAAGCAGAATAAATGGACAGCTTCAAAGCTCGAAGGATGCGAAGTCGGTGGATGCTCGTGCGTTGGCCATTTCTGGAAATGGTTTGGCCGATTTCGGCGCGGCAGGTGGTAAAGCGTACGCTTCGAGACAGGCGGCCAAGGCTGGACAGTTGCCGGGTCCACAGGGCCAGCAGCGGGGCAATGGTGGCGAGGATGCTCCGGGGGGATGGATGGGAATGGCTCAGGCGGGAACAAAGGGAGCGTTTAGCGCCGGTGAGGCCTGGTATATGGCCGACGTGACGGACGACTATAATCAGGCGAATCGTGGTATCAGCGCCCAACAAGCGGGGCTCGAGAACCGGGCATTCGAGGCGAACGCAAACTCGGCGCAGCTCCGACAAGCTGAGGGGAATATGAGGAGTTTCGCCGATTTCTCGGCCAAGGAGGCGGCGTGGCAGACGAGAAACGCGTTTGCAAACCAGGTGGGCGGGTGGTCTGCCGCGCTCGGTATTCAAACCGGAAACGTAGATCCTGGATCGAAGCCGACAGATATGGTGGGTTTTGCGATGAGTGGACGGCTTATGAAGGGAGATGGCTCGAACGAGGCTGGTAAACACGCCTGGCATCTTGATTGGAATACTGCGGGCGGTCATAAGCAAGGTACGTCTGATGCAACTGCGGCTCTCAACGGTAGATACGGACCGGATGCGGTGAACAATTCTTACCTAGGTGGTTTTAATGGATGGGGTGGAGTGGGTGGAAATGCGGCGGACCACTCGGTCGTGAAAGCAGGAATACAAGGGGGAGTGAATGCAATGACCTCCTCGTCCTCCGACAAGCCCCCGAGGAGTTCGCAGTAACGCTACGAAAGCTCCCGACGCGTCATGTCTGTTGCCGATGCGAGTTTGTTGCGTAGCCCGTGTTGAGGGCAGCACCGATCGTCGTGGGTGTGGAGCGTCGCCTCCGCGTTAAGGGAGAGTTCCCAAAATCGCCTTTCGACCATAGTGTTCTACTCAAGCCCCGTTCCAAGGAGGATCCAACGGCGTTCCCCGAAGCCGGGACCACGGGGATCGGCTGAGAGCCTTACCCAGCTCTTCGACTTAAAGATAAACTTTATCGTTCCGTCGGAGCTCTCAGCTCCCGGGGGGGGGTGGGGATCCTGGGCCCCTTTTTTTACCGCATCGAGTACGACCTCATCGAACCGAGCGCTTCCGGAGGGAGCGAGGAGCTCAGCTTTAAGCAGTTTCCCTGAAGCTGAGAGGGTCGCGAGAACGGTGGTGTGGTCGTTGATCCGATTTATATCCCCGGGCTGGAGGTGCTCCCACCCTGAACGACGGAGCTGCCCGAATACCTGGGTGGCCACTCGGCGGACAAAAACCGCGAAGCGGTTCGCTTTAGTGTTGAGAAGGGTGAGGTCTCCGTCGGGAAGATTCGGGAGATAGTCGTTGTTGCCCCGAAGCCCCACTATCGCTGCGCCGGAACCACGTGGCCGCGAGAAGGCGCGATACTCGCTCTCCGGTGCGGCGAGGGGATCGTTGCTCGGCGGCTCGGTGTGGGATTCTTTCGAGGAGAAGTCGCGGAGTACGGTCTGGGGATCGAGTGCGAGGTGTTTTAACGGAGGTGGGCGGGACGGTGAGGTCGGGGCCCGCACGACGTGGCGGGGCTCCAATGCTTTCTGAGGGGCGCTCTCCGGTGATGGTGGAGCTATCACCCCCTTTCCGATCACCGGGGCTGCGTCGGGAGCATCTCCCCGCTTTATCTCCTCCCGCACTACAACGTTGTCGGTATCGGAGCGATACGCCTTTTTAGGGGGCTCGCCGGGGCGCACCTCGGGTGGGGCTACGATCGCCTCCGCTTGTTTGTTTCGCGTTGGGGAGGGGGGTACGAACTCAACGCTGAATGCGGTCGGAGTAATCGGTGGGGGGTGTCGGTGCGCGAGGATCTTGAGGAGGGAAAGGTGGATCGCTAGGGAGCCGACAATCCCAATGGAGAGATAGGTGGTCCGCCATCGGTCGGAGGTGCTCCTTACGGGGAGCGGGGCTGAGGACTCTAAAGATCGCACCGGTTGTGTTGTCCGAAGCTAAAAAATTAAGTAACTTGAGCATACCGCCGAGGTGACGTAGGGGGCAAACTAAGAGATGTCCCCTCCTCGTGTCGGTGCCTTTTAGTAAAACGGGGGTAGGTTGCTATGATGGGTCTTAGTCCGCTCGAACTTTTCGTTTGCGCCCTCGTGATCGTGCTCTTGTTCGGCACCCGGCGACTCCCCGAGCTGGGGAGCGGTCTTGGAAAAGCGATCAGCAATTTTCGGAAATCGTATCGTGATAGCGCCATCGACGTAACCCCTCAGCACAAGGAGGGGGCGAAGGAGGAGGGAGGAAAGGATTCCTCTAAGGAGTAGATCCCTCTACGTCGTTGTTTGACTGAGCCTTTTCGGCGGGGCTGGCTTAGTCCGCCGAACGAATCGAGTATACCCTCGCTGAGAAAAATCGGGCGTCACGTGCGGCTGCATCGGTTAGGGCGAGCGATATCCGTTCGGAGTCCCCTGCGCGGATTCTCAGGGGGCGTGAGTTTTTTCCGCTTTGAAGCTTCACGATGATATCTGGGGTGAGTGATTGGAGCCTCGAATGCGCGAGGGTTGCTCCGGAGGTGACCTTCGCGGAGCTGACGACCTTCCCCGTTCCGTCGAAGGTGAGTCCCTCGAGGACGACGTTCGAGACGTCCTCAGTAGAGTCGTTTACTACGGTGCCGGTGATGAGGTGGATCGTCTCGCCGTTCGAAAGCGGAACTTTTTCAAACGAGGTGTCGATGATTCGCAAATCGGGGGAGGCGACCTGTGGGGCGTTCGGGAAGAGGGTGTTCAGCACCTGCGTGTCGTAGGCGCGATTATTTCCGATAGAGAAGGCAAAGATGCCGAGAAGTGCAAGGCATCCGAGCATCGAGAGCCCGAACGGCGCTATCCCACGCCATCCGACGGTGCGCCGAACCGGGGTTAACTCTCGCTGAAGGGGGGCAGAGTTCGCGGTGTATCGGGGGCTCTCTTCGAAGAGCCGATCGGCGGGGATGCTGCTCGCGATAAAATCGAACTCGATCTGGTTCTCGAGGCTTGGTTCGCCCCGCGTCTCTACCGGAGGCGCTACCCGGGGGCTGCCGTCGATCCCTTTCGGGATCTCGATCCCCCGCGTGGAGCCAACTCGGGGGCTCGGCGGCGACGGCGGCTCGAAACGGAGGCCTTTCACCGCACTTTCTGCAACGGGGGCGAAATCGTCGATCGCTGGTGGGGGGGCGAGCTCCCGGGTGACGGTTCCCATCGGGATCTCCTCGACGGCCACCGCTGGAGTATGGTCGGAGAAGAGGTCGGAGAAGAGGTCGTTTTGAAGTGGGGCGGTCGGGTGAGTTAGTGGGGGCACCGTCGATTTGGGTGTACCATCTGCCCCGAGGAGATTCGCGTCGAGGCTAAAAAGGTTGTCACATCTCGAGCAGTGGAACCGGGGAAAGTCCACCCCTTTTAAACTTGCCGAGCCGACGAGGAACTTTGTCTGACACCCGGGGCACTGAACGAGAACCTGTCTCCCCTCGGCGGTTCCCTCGACATCGACTCGTTGCGTTGCTTCCGACATATCCGTCCCGTCCAGCGAAAACCCCAGCACAGTGGCTGTCTTTTGATTCAGCCGTCTTTCGATTCAAAGTTGGGGCGTACCGATGCGTGGGTAGATCACGGACCGGTCCCCTCGTTCAAATTAAAGCAACCGATCGGAAGGGGCTAGACGTAAAATCGATTTTACGGCGTTTCGGCTGTGCGGCTGAGCTTGATCGTACGGGTGCGCCGTAGAATACTCATTCGTATCGAAGGGATGTCGTGCGATGAAAAAGCCGCAAAAGAGGGGGAAAAATCGGGGCTTCGTGCCCCCCCGGCGAGGGGGTGGGGGAGCTCCACAGGTGGCGCCGCACGAGCGGATAGTCGTCGGTCGAAACGCCCTCCGCGAGTTGGTGCGTTTCGCCCCGGAGCGGATCTTGCGGGTGTTCGTGGCGGATGGGGTCGGTGGAGATAAGGGGGAGCTCGTGGCCCTGGTAGAAGAGTGCAGAGTCGAGGTCGAGGTCCGTCCGTTCGATGAGCTGACCCGATTAGCTCAAACCGACTCCCACCAGGGGTTTGTCGCACTCGTGGTTGAACGGGTTCGGCCCGACCTGCCGACTTTTCTCGGAGAGCTCGCAGAGGTCCCGGAGGCAGTGGTCCTCGTGCTCGACGAGATCAACGATCCGCAGAATCTTGGAGCGATCCTCCGTGCGGCGGAGTGTTTTGGTGTGGCAGGGGTGGTGCTCTCCCGAAACAGGGGGGCAGGGATAACTCCGGTGGTTACCAAGGCGAGCGCGGGGGCCTCGGAGATAGTTAAGGTGGTGCCGGTTTCGAATGTGGCAGATGCGGTTCGAAAGCTTAAAGATAAGGGGTTTTGGATCGTGGCCGCGGATTCGGTTGAGGGGGGGGATGCACTCGGTCGCTTCGAATTCCCGAAGCGAGTGGCGATTATTATGGGATCTGAGGGGCGGGGGGTTCAGCGGCTCCTTAGGGATCTCGCGGACTTTCGGGTGCGAATTCCGATGGTTGGACGGGTCGATTCGTTAAACGTGGCGCAGGCCACCGCGGTGTTCCTGCACGCCTATCGCGCGGCACCGCGGAAATAGGGCTCGCGCCCTGCGGGCTTCGCCGAATCGTTCCGCTGGACAGCGGGGCTAACTTAAAGTAACTTAAAACACTCGACGAAAGGGCGCCCGCTCCGCGCGTTAAAGCAGAGTAGGTGCTTATCATGGGGGTCGCGTGGTGGATGTCGTAAGTTCTTGCAAAGATTCAGGTTCGGACGAGTTCGGACACTTCTTCGAGGTGAAGCTCGAGATGTTCGATGGCCCGATCGACCTCTTGCTCCATCTCGTGAAGATGAACGAGCTCCCGATAGAGAAGCTCGCGCTGGCTGAGATAACCGCCCAGTACCTCGCGTGCATAGAGCGGGCGAGGCAGTTTGATCTTGAGGTTGCGGGGGAGTATCTCGTAATCGCGGCGACCCTCCTCTCCATTAAGTCGTCGGTACTTCTCAATGAGCCGGTTGAGCTTGTCGAGGACGAGGAGGGTAACCTCGTTGACCCGCATGAGGAGCTCCTCCGTCGGCTCCGCGAGGCGGAGGTCTATCGTCAGGGAGCTGCGGATCTCAGCTGTCGTGAGGTCTTAGGGGTCGATGTGTTCGCGGCTATCCCCTCCCTCTCTCAGTTTGAGCCGCCACCGGTGACCTTTAAGGATCACGACCCGATGCTTCTGGGAAAGGCCTTTGCAAAGCTTCTCCAGCAGGCGGGGAGCTCGGTTGCGGAGATGACGATACGTTTCGAGGCGATCTCAATCGTCGATCGGATGATGACCGTGCTCGATACGTTGAAAAAATGCGGCGGGCGGATCGTTTTCTACAAGCTTGTTCCGGATCTGACCTCCCGCTCCTCGATAATTGGGAGCTTTGTAGCGCTTTTGGAGCTGTGTAAGCGGCAAGCGATCCGGGTGCAGCAGGATGAAAGCTTTAAGGAGATCGTCATCGTGCTCGCCTCCGCTGAGGTCGATGCGACGGGACTGAGCTCCGAGTTTGATCAGCCGGCGAGTGCAACGGCGAACGGGTAGTAGGCGATATGACGGACGAAAACGTAACGGCTGAAGTTGTTGAAGGTGTGACGGAATCAGAGGGGGTTGCTCCGGGTACTGAGGTGGTGGAAGCCCCCGAGGTCGAGGGGCGAGAAGAGGGCACCCTTGATAGTCGTGAGCTTGACCTCGCGGCGCTCATTGAGGCGCTTCTTTTCGCGAGTGGTGAGCCGCTCGCCCCGGAAAAGTTGTGTGAAGTGGCGCGGTGTGATGAGGCTGCATTTGCGAGCGCTATCCGGGGGATAGAGGAGCGGCTCAAAGCGGAGACCTCTGGTTTTATGCTCGTCCAGGTGGCGGGTAAGTATCAGCTTCGCACAAAGCCCCAGTTCGCAGACTTTATCCGGGAGCTTCGGGCGAGTCGTCCGCGGCGGCTCAGTCAGCCTGCGCTCGAGACCCTCGCGATCGTGGCGTACCGCCAACCGATCGTGAAGAGCGATATCGAAAAGATCCGCGGGGTCGATGTCTCGCCGACCCTCAAGACGCTCCTCGATCGGAACATTATCAAGATTGTGGGGCGTCAGCCGACGGTAGGACAACCCGCACTCTACGGGACGACCGAGGAGTTCTTGAAGCTGTTTGGACTTAACTCTTTAACTGAGCTTCCGACGCTCCGTGACATTAAGGAGCTTGAGCGGGAGCCGGGGGAGTCAGAAGATGACGAAGGTGACGAGGCGGCCGTTGAGGGGGTGGCGTGTGGCGCGGATGCTCCCGAGGCGGCGGCCGAAACTTCGGAGCCCACGCCCTCGTAGCGGCGCTGCCTCGGCCTGTTGGTAGGCT
>JBJOHD010000189.1:0-15639 GCA_046047875.1 Pseudomonadota bacterium
GATGAGGGTGCAGCCAGCGATCGCATCAACTTCCATCTCGATCATGAGGCGGGGATCGACCAACTTTGAAACCTGTACGATCGAACTCGCTGGTCGAATCGCCTCAAACGCCTCGCGATGAGCCTTCGCGTATTCATCCCATCTCCCCATCTGCGTGACGAAAAGACGAGTTCGAACCACGTCGGAGAGTCGAAAGCCGGCAGAGGAGAGAACCTCTTTCACCCGCTCTATGACGAAGCGGGTCTGAACATAGGGATCTCCCGTTCCAACGACATCCCCGTGGCGATCGATCGCCGTTGTTCCTGAGATATAGAGGTGTGGACCCACCTGCACGGCCCGTGAATATCCCCGGAGGGGCTCCCACATCGAGTGAGAGGTGATATTAATTTTTTCGTGGCTTTCAAGAGGGCGGTGCGTGCTCATACGGTTACTCCCGAAGCCATTAAATCCCCAAAAGTCCCGGAAAGGCAACCTCTGATGGTGTTTCGGCGCGGGTTACACCGGGTTAAAGAACGCCTGGAGTACAGATTCTCCAAGGTGCAGCCCCGCTTTATGAGCCCGTTGGAGGGTATCCCACAACATTCGGTAACTCGCACGATCGTACAGCTCGCCGCCATACCGTAGCGGCCCCCAGCCGGATTGCTGGGCCTGCAGGAGTATCTCCCCGGCGCGGGAGGCCTCGGTAAAATCGGGCTTGAACGCCTCGACGATCGCCCGGATATGAAGCGGATGGATACTCCACATTCTCAGGAATCCGAACTCCATTCGAGCTCGGTAGGCATCGCTCCTAACTACGGTGGGGTCGGTAAGGTCGAGGGTTACATTGTGGCTCGGCACGAGGCCATTGGCGAGACATGCGGCGACGAGCTCGGTTTTAGCGCGGGCAAGCAGTCGATGATCGAATTGCCCCGGCGATCGAGTGGCCTCAGCTGGAAGAGCCCCGCGGTGACTGGAGATAAAATCCATGATTCCAAAGTCGAGTCCGCGTAGTCCGGGGAGCGCCGCAATCTGCCAGATGTCGCGAAGTGCGCCCTGACTTTCGATGAGAAGATGGAGCGGAATATCCCTTTTTATCCCAAGATTATGGCGGGTGGATTCGAACAGTTCCACCGCCTCAGCCGCTGCGGCAAAATCTCTAGCTTTGGGGATGGTGACATGCGCGAGGCGGTCCCCGCTCTCCCGCAAAAAATATCCGATATCATTTCGCCACTCCGGATCTTCAAGGTCGTGGATCCGCACCCCCACCGCACCAAAGAGATTTTCGGGAGAAGCGATGAGTCGGCTGATGAGCTCGCGGTGCTCCTGAGTTTTCCCACGTGCGGCGCCGTCCTCACAGTCGAACGTGACGTCGAAAATCGGTCCGAGTTCGCGCTGAAGTGCCAGCGATTTAAGCATCAGTTTTTCTGACCCCGCGTAGTGATCGCACGGCGCGATGATCGGGAAGGCGGGGTCGCTCGTCGAAAAGAGCGCATCGCGGGGATGGAGGGGGGTCGGTATCATGTGTGCAACGCCCAGATCATAATACGGGGAGACTGAATAGAAAAGCGGTATCGACCCACCCTCAAGGGATCGATCCGTGACACGCTGGGTGCCAGGGAGTACAATCGAGGAAGTGCCGCTGGGGAGGAGATGCTCGTGGTAAATATCGCCCGCACCGTTCTAATCGCTGATGATGATGCCGATATCCGGTCGATACTCGAGAGCGCTGTTGGGGCGTTGGGTTATCGGATCGTTACGGCGGGGGATGGCGGGGCGGCGATCGACCGGTGTCGTGCCGAGATGCCCGACCTCGCGATCCTTGATATCACGATGCCGCAGATGTCAGGCACTGAGGTCTGCCGTGAGTTGAAAGGCCTTCCGGAAGGAATCTACGTTCCGGTTCTCTTTCTCACCGCGCGTGACGGGGTTCAAGAGAAGGTGGATGCGCTTGACGGGGGGGGCGACGATTATCTGACGAAACCGTTCCATTATCAGGAACTTCAAGCGCGGATTCGGGCGCTCATGCGGGTGCGCGAGCTCAATCTCCGGCTTCGTGAGAAGAACCACGAGCTCGAGGCGGTTCAGGCGAAGTTAGTAGCACAGGAGCGACAACTGGTGGCTCACCAGCTCGCCGGTACGGCGGCGCATAAGCTCGGCCAGCCGCTGTCTGCGATTATGCTTAACTGCCGCCTCTTGGAGGTGCTGCCCCCGGGGGATGAGCGCTCTGTCAAAGCGCTTCAAGCGATAAAGGTCGATAGCCGGCGGATGGTTGAGATGATTGAAAAGCTCAAGCAGGTGGATGCTGGTCGCACCGAGGCATACCACGCGAACACGAAGATTCTCGACATTGAAGAGTAGACTACACCTGAAAATGACCCCTTGCGTGAAGCGGGCTGGACCGCTACCGTTCGGAGGTAGGATTTTTGTGGCTCTTACCAGGTTTTCTAAGAGCGGACCGTTCCAGTTTCTGGGGCGGTCCGTTTCTTTTTGGACTCATCTCGATGTCTGGAATCGCTACCTTTCAGTGGGCGAGCGACAGCCGATTTAGGCTGGAGCTCCGACCGCATCGGCGTATGTTGTCTGACGCCTGCTCGAACCGGTGAAGTCGTCGTAATACCGTTGTAGTTTGCGTCGGAGCATAAGTCGGGATCGGTGGAGGCGTGATTTCACGGCAGGTATGGAGAGGTCGAGGATCTCGCTTACCTCTTGATTGGTGAGCCCGTCGACATCCCGAAGCACAAAAACCGCGCGGTATTGCTCAGGCAGCCGGTCTATCGCTCCTTGAACTCGGTCCCGCAGCTCTTTGTTGATGGTGAGCGTATCTGAACGCGATTCGGACATGCCCTCGCGGTCGATGCAATATTGCTTCACCGCAGGCGCGAGATCCTCAATCGATACCGTGGTGTGCTGCTTTCTCTTGCGCAATTTCATGAAAGCAGCGTTGACGATGATTCGATACAGCCAGCTTGAGAACGCCGATTTTCCCTCGAATCCAGCGAGCTTTTTGTAGATGGTAGTGAACACATCCTGGAGAACCTCCTCCGCATCCTCTTGGTTGCGGGTGAAGCGCATGGCGAGATTAAAAACCTTGCTCTCATATCGGGCGACGATCTCTTCAAACGCCGCCATCGAACCGTTACGGAACCGTTCGATCAGAACCGAATCGCTCACCTTCTTCTCGCTCATACGCCCTCCCTGGGAAACCGTGATGCCCAGCGAGCCCGTTCCTGGGCTCGCTTAACGCCACTCCCTTTTGACACTTTGGGGCCGCCGAGTTGTCATAAAGACGTCGGCGCTTTGTAAAGAAATTGTAAAAAGGCACAGGAACTCGGAATTCAGCGAGGAAAGCGGAGAGATCGCGCTACGCGGCGTTGGTGCGCTTGACTACCGGATGCACGTTGCGATGTCGGACTCGGAAGAGAAAAACGTCGAGCAGCATTTGCGCCGAATCGATCACAAGATTGACCTTTGAGCCCGGGATATTACTCCAATTGATCGGAACCTCAACGATCAATAATCCGAGCTGGCGCGCGATATACAAGATCTCGACATCGAACCCGAATCGGCGAGCGGTTTGCCGGGGAAATATTTCGCGCGCAGCTTCGGCGGTAAATAGTTTAAAGCCGCATTGTGTATCGGCGATTCGGGGAAGGAGCACGAGATTAACAACCCCGTTGAATATTCGACCCAGCAGCTTCCGATACCATACCGTTGCCACTCGCGTATCCTTTGATACGCGGGCGCGCGAGCCGATCGCGATATCCGCGCCGTGATCCAGTGCCGTCATGAGGCGATCAAGCTCCCCGAACGGTGTCGAGCCGTCGGCATCGGCGAAAAGTATGCGCTTGCCCGTGGCGTTCAGCATCCCTGTGCGGACGGCGTTCCCTTTACCGGCATTGAGGGGTAGTCGGAGGAGCTTTATCGCAGGCCGAATGCGTTCGAATTTCCGAACAACAGACGCAGTTCCGTCTGAGCTCCCATCATCGACTACGATGACCTCATATGTCGTGTCTCGGCCGTCCAGATGATCGATCATATCGATGAGCGTCGGGGGCAGACGCCGTTCCTCGTTGAGCGCTGGGATGATAATCGAAAGATCAACAGTTGGGGCGACCCCGGAATCTCCACCGAGTAATTCGGCGAGGTCACGCTTCGGCTGACGCGGTGTGCTCTCGCTCATCACCTAATTCCTTTATCCGTCCGAACGTACCTCGGCTCGTCGCAAGGATAATCGCTCCCGGAATCCCTACGACGAGATCCTGGATAACGTGTTGGGCGATCACCATCGTCAACGCGAGTTCCTTTTGAACTCCCACCGATACGAGCACCGCACTTGCGATAGCCTCAATTACTCCGATGCCTCCAGGGGCTGCTGGGATGAGAGAGCTAAAATTCACCGTGACCAGAAAAAGGACGCATTCCGCTACGCCGAGTTTCGCACCGAAGGCATCCGCTACTGAGACAAACACTCCTAGTTCGACGAGCCAAATAACGAGTGACCAGAGAAATATCTCCGGAACACGGGTCGGGGAGCAGAGTGGCGCGAGTCCGTTGATAAAAATCTTGAAACGGTCGGAGAGGTACCGGGTCGCCCGATGGGGGAAGCGGCGGCTTGCCCGCTCCGCGATTTCGAAGAGAGGCTGGCGAAGCAGGAGAACAAGTATTACCCCGACGATAGCGATCGTGAAGAAACACGCGACGAAGAACAGATTCTGTGAAACCCGCTCGTCGCCGATGTGAAAGGCGAACGCAACGAAGAGCAAGCTAATCATTAAACCGTCGGCGAGCCGCTCGCTGGCGATTGAGGCGAGCACGAGGGTACGGGTGAGCCCGGTAACCCGCGATCCCACATGGGCCCGAACAAGCTCGCCCGTCCGAGCGGGGAGCACGTTATTCATGAAAAAGCCGAGGATGAGAACTCGAACGGAGTTTATGTAATCGATGGTGCGCTCAACGAAAAGGAGCTGCCATCGCCGTGCTCTGAGGAAATAGGAGGTGGCGGTGAGGAGGAAAGCGAGGGTTACCCACCTAAGGTCCACTCCGCTCAGGTGACCGAGCAGGGTGCTCCAATCAACCCCTTTAAACGCCACGTAGAGGGCGATGAGGGTGATGAGCCAGGGGACTATGTGGGTTAAAGTCTTCTTCATGTCCACATTCGGGAGCCCCGAGGCACGGGGAACCGGCGGGACCCCCCGATCCTAGCACCTCGGTATCCAGGGGCCAATACGGTGGGGGCTAGGGTTAGCGCTGGGCAAGGATACCCTGGACAACGCATCGCCCCAGATCGTCCGCGATCGAGGCGGTGTAGAGCTCCGCCGGCTTTTCCGAACTTCGCCACATCGAATCGAACACCGTTGGATCGCGATATTCCACCGCTCTGACGCTTGATTTGCCGTACCACAACGTAATTCCCGATGAAACATCGATCAATTTGGTGTGGGCCGTGAGGGAATTCAGCTCTCGAAGGTTTTCGATAAACCCAGTTAATACAAGATCATACCCCGCTTCCTGGGCGAGGGATATCGCGCCGAAATTGCCGGTAAAAAACTCCTCTTTTTTTCCGGGCCAATCCTGCCGATTAAAAACTTCGGTGATGGGGAATTCACCTGAGGCGAGCGCCTCGGCGTGGACTCGCCACGCGAGTGTATTACCGAGCCCCGGTAGTTCGTTGCTAGAGCCGGCGAGATTTGACGGTACAGCAAATGGAATTACGGCGAGCCGGGTTGAATGGGTCGCTCCGTTGCGGGGGCCGGTCTGTTCTCCGATCGGGGAGCTCACATACACCCGCGAGCTGCAGTTCTGATTGACGTGAAAGCGGGGCTGAAAGTACGCGCAGCCGCCGATGCTCACGGTACTCAGAAGTGTCAAAAAAATGGCACGGACGTTGGCTCGGGATTCGCGGATGTGCATCGGGATTCCTGTTTAAATCGTAGGGTTGGTTATGCGCACGCCTCTTATTAGATGTCGCTCTCGTGTTCACGGAGTCGGACTTTATTCTCCGTATCTTCAAGGACTGTGCCACTTTGTGGGGGTTAGTGCTCTCCTGGTCTCTCTGGTTGGGTGCCAACGCCCCATCGGGCAGGTGCCCTCGCTGAGCTCCACGGCGGCCCAGCCCGCAGCGCCCCGCACAAGCGGGCGGTTTAAGACCGCGGTCATCGTTGACCAGATCGATGCGTTCTACCGTGGTGTCAACCCTGGACCGATCGGGGTTACGACCCTTGTAAACGCCGACGACCTCTATAAGAGCTCGACCTTTGGGCGCCTTTTTTCGGAGCAGATGATGAGTGAGCTCTCGATGCGGGGCTACGATGTGATCGAACTGCGGCACGCCGACGCTCTGCAGTTTCTTTCCTCCACCGGTGAGCTGGGACTCTCCCGTGATGTCGGCTCGGTGCGGCGGGAACGCACCCTCGGCGGGGTTGTTGTCGGCACCTATGTCGCTTCCCCCGTGCGGGTGTATGTGAACGCGCGTCTGCTCGACCCCAGTACCTCGGTCGTCATGTCTGCGGGCTCAGTTGATCTCGATAATACCCCGGAAATCGCCCGGCTCCTCCGGGGTGGGGGGATCTCGACCTCGCTTGAGCGGATCCCGGTAAAACGGCTCGGCTTATCGACCTATCCCCTCTCTCGATTCGAGGAGCGGGAGGATTCGTTAGAGGCCCAGGAGTGGACCGTGCCTGCCGCGCCCTCGAAGCTCGCTGTCGAACCTAAATTGCCCGCTCCGGAGAAAGGCGCTAAAAACACCGCCCCGCCCGCTGCGAAGTAATCGCGGCTGAGGGGGCTCATCGCCCCGACAAGGAGAACGGTGGGGGTTTGCCGCTCTCCCGGTGCTTCAGAGATTTCCACTCGCCCTCCACCCGAGAGCGTTCCTTCACTGCGCACGAGGGCGAGGAGCGATTCTCGGGCTTTGAGCAATCCCCAAACAGCGCCCGTGGTCGTTCGTCCTTTTTTATGAGCCATCCCAACCCAACCGCCTCTCGCACCGGGGCCAGTCGTTCGCCACCCATGAGGAGCACGATGATGAAAAGCATGAGAGCGGAAAGGGTATAACCGACCCGATCGACATATCGGGTACGCTGCTCCTTCGGGAGGGAGCGGAGTCGATCGATAAGTGCTTGGATCTTCACCATCGAACGTTCCACAACGTTACTCAAGATCCCCGCCAACTCAGCCGCCGGGGTGGCGCCCCCCTCCCTCTATTATGCGCGGGGTGCCGATTTTCGGCAATAAAAGAGCCATATTGAGGCTGGCGTGGGGGGGAAGGATGTAGTTTACTTTCAGCGTGTTAAAGTAAGGTAAGGCGGCGCCCAAGCGGTTAAGTAAGCGCAGCGATAAGTCAGCAAACGATGACAAACTCCACGATTCAAGCGGTGTCTCACGGGGTCGTGTCCCATTTTTGGGTAGGCACCTTCCCCTTTTTTGAAACAACTCTCTTTGTTGCGCCGCCGGTGTTTTCCCCCCCTGGAGAGCCGACACGAGTTCGCCTATTCGATGCTGATGGTGCGCTTTTTAATGAAGCTTCGGTCGAGGTGGAGCCGGGGCGTGTTGGTGTATTCGAACTCGATCAGTTTCTCGGAGGCTGCAAGTTGGAGAGCGGTCTTCGGCACGGGCACCTTGAGGTGATCTCTCCGGTCGGAACACGACATCTCTGTCGGCTCCACAATCGGCTCGGTGCAGTTGCGTATGAAGAGGCGGGGACCCTGTCGGTTCACCGCTCCCTTTTTCACCCGGTGTCGCTCGCGGTAGGGCTTGATCATGTTGTGTGTCTCCTCAATCGGAGTGAGGGAGCGGGTATCGTGAAGGTGCGACTTTTTCTGGGGAAACGCTCTCCGGAATGTTTTGTCGAGGTTCCAGCGCGCGGCGCGCGACTGGTAAGTCTCGCAGCGGAGTTTGGAGTGGCTTCGGGGGGCGAGTCTCTTCCTGGATACCTGAGAGTCAGCACAAAAGGAGACCAGGTGTTTGGAGTTCAATTTCTAAGCCGTTCCGGGTCTCGGGATGACCGCTCCGATGCCGATTCGTACGCTGTGGTGAGCTAGGTATGCAGACGATCTCTTGGCTGGCATTTTTTTCTCACAGCGCGCTCAGTCGGGCTGTGGTGCACTTTTTCCCGTTTTCCAGCACCGTCTCGGCGCCGTACGGCACTGAATGTCGCCTCACCGTCTTCGGCGGAGGGCTCCCCACTCGAGCGGTCACCCTGGAGGGGGCGCGGTTGGGGCAGCCCGACGGAGTGAAGCTCGAAGAGGCCTTCCCCGAGCTCGCTTCAACGAGCGACGGGAGGCTTGTGGGGCTTCAGATCGACCTTGAGAGTGTGCAGTCGCGGGTAGACCTCTCGGCTTCCGGATGTGTCGTCGAGCTGCTGCGCAGTGAATCTGGAGGTCGTGGCGCGCTTCGGTTTCGTCCCGCGCTTGTCGAGATTTCAGGGAGAACTCGGGACGCTCGTGCTCCCCTTATCGCCTCTCGCGATCGATTTCAGACGACGAGCCTGATCGTGGTGAATCGGAGCGGAGAATCCTTTACCCCTGAGCTGCGTGTCCGCTCGGCGTCGGCGCGGCCGTGGGACGGTGGCGTAACGCCCACACCGCTGCAATCCTCGATGATCGTGCACGATGGCGTCGAGGAGATAACGCTCGACGGGGGGGTATGGGAGGAAGCCACCCGCCAGGAGTGCAGTTGGGGTGAGTCGGCATCGCGAGCGGTCGAGCTCGGAGAGCCCCCGCTGGGTGCGGCATTTTTTGCGGTGTATCGTGAGCCTGAAAGCAAGCGACCAGTGTGCGTGAGTGCCCTATGAGGATCGGATTGTTTGCCCCCTATGGAGCCCTGAGTCAAGAAAGCGGGTTGATATTCCTCCTGGGTAACTATCTGCGTCGGCTTTCGCCTGATGTTGTCCAGCTCCGCTGCAACGGAATGTTTTCGATCTGTGATCGTGACGCTGAGAGCGGGTGGTCGCGGAGTTTTCACGGATGCTTCCGGTGTATGGCTGAGCAGCGTGAGTTTGCCCAGTGGAGTGGGCTCCCTATTCAGGAGCTCTCGCAGTATCTCGAGCCGACCGATGTGGAGCGTACTCGCCGAATGGTGGCCGGGGTTCCGATCGAGCAGCTCCCGTGGTTTCAATTTGAGGGGGAGAATCTATTCTCCATGGCGCTGGGGTCGTGGCAGAACAGGTTTAATGTCTCGCGCCCCGATCTAAAAAACTCACTGCATGAGCAGGTGATGCGCCGTTTTATGCTCTCGGCGAGCCGAGCGTACCTTGCGGCGCGGCAGCAGCAGCGGGTCTTTCAGCCCGTTCTGACCGTGGTTGCTGGGACAAACGACTTCATGTCGCGGGCGATCGCGGCGGCGGGGCGAGCGACAGGTCGTGCGGTGGCTCCGTGTATCTGGGATGTCTCCCGCCGAGCGGTTATGGTGAATCATCCGCGGGGCGCCGGGGCTCTCCCGTGCGAGCTTCTTCTCGATGGTCTCGTCGACATGCGCGCCGATCCAGCCACCTGGTCGCCGATGCTGCTCGGGATACTCGATGAACTGCTCAGCTTTTTAGAGATATCCCCCCGGGAGCATCAGAGGGCGGCGATCCCCTGATCGAGCGCCGTGATTTTAGTTTGAGGCGATTCGCGGAGGTCGCTCGGAGCGCTTGGCCCCGATCTGCACCGGCGCCTCGTCCTCGACCCGGTGTGCGCAGGAGTGTCGCACATCGCATTTTCGGCACTTGCGCGGGTGTGGAGTCGGTTTTGACGGCTCGCCCGCGAGTATGCCCCGCATCTCGTCGAGATGCTTTTGAAGCCACGCCTGACGATCGGGAGAATTTTCGATCTTAAAACGACGGCAATTCGGTCCAAGGATCAGGTAGCCATATGGAGGTTTCTTACCCTCGAACTCCTCAATAAGGCGCATATACACCAGAAGCTGCGCGATATGTCGGTCCCGAATCTTGCGGGCCAGAGGTTTTCGCTCGACTGGGATGATGAAGCCTTCCTCGGCGATCAACGCGTCGGGTTTGCCGGCGAGGCCCTGGATCTCCGAGACGTAGTTACGGACCGGGAGGGACCGGCTGCCATCGACGCTGACGGTGATCGTCGAGCTTGAGAAGCCGACCTTCTGCTCTTTACTCTCAAGGACCGAGTTCACCCGGCCAAGGACAACCATTCCGATGATGCCGAGAAGTACGAGTAGTATGAGATCGACATCGAGTTGAGCCAGGTCAGCCGCGGTCGTGGAGAGCCAAGTCGTAATAGTAATCCACATCGCTGTTACCTCGATTGGATGATGAGGTAAACCACGGCGGCGGTGATAAGAAGAACGAAGAGGAGGTGTGCCTTGCGTCCAAGGTAGACAACATCCTCATAGGTAGTCGCCCACTCTTTATGGGCCGCTTGACCGTCGTTGCTTGCGCCATCTCGGACGGTTTTCACCTGTTCGACGATACGCAGCCGCCACGACTCTGGACAGACGGTGTAAGCTCCCACCTCACCGGCGGAGAGGATGTATTTCCCGTATTCGGTCTTGCGTGCCATCGACTCACCTTATGTCTCTTTGTTATGGAGACCGCACGGGGTGAGGAGGCATAGGGAAGGTAGAAGATAGCGCTTCGGTTTAGCTACGAAAAATCACTATTAGCCGATACGGAAAGGCTCCGATGTCTAGCGGAACCGCCAGAAACGGGTTAACCGCCGTAGCCGAGCCAGCACACGCTCCAAGCGGGAGGTGCGCCGAACCTCCCGCCAGCCCGGTATGAACGGCTGTGGGTCTTCAAGGGGCCGCATATCAGGTGCTGCGACCAACTCCTCAAAGAGCGAATCGGATATCGGGATATGAGCTGTTTCGATGATGCACTGTGTTTCAGGTGCCTGGTGATTCGTTATCCGCCAAAAAGCGCTTTTCCCGCACGCAGAGGTGAACTCGCACCGCATCAGGTAACGGTTTGAGGCGGGGTCTTTGACGATATCGATGCTAAAGTCATGCCCCATCTCGAGAATGAAGTTAGCTTCGAGCACGTTGCGCCACCCTCTCTTGGCTCGATGAACTGCGAGCTCATCGGTGTAGACCCCCGCGAGGGCGCTGGTCTCGGGGTCGAAACGCACCGGGGAATCAAGGCCGATTCTCCTGGACAATTCAATGAGTTGAGACCCTGCGTGCTCCACGGTGAAAACCGAAGCGAAACCCAAAAAATCGGCAAACCAGCTCAAATCGAGCCGACTTAGATAGTATCGACCCAACCGAAGAGCTTCTTGAGAACGGAGGGTGGTTAGCGGAGGGGCGATATCAGGTACTTACGGGTTGTAACCGTACGTTTTTTGAGAGTTAGACTGGAAAAATTACGCGTAGTAAGGTATTGAAATCGTTTCGGCTCATCGCCTCCTGGGTTGTTTCTTTGGGACTCAGCGTCGTTTTCCGTCGCCCGACCTGGGAGATATCTGAGGGGGAGCCCTAAAAGCATAAGCGTCGCGGGCTACGAAAGAACGGGCGAGCGGAATTTCGGTCGTCGGTGGCTACTCGTTGAGCAGAGCTCGAATCTTTGAGCGCAACGGGTTGTTTGTTTTGTTTCCGCGTAGATTTTTTAACTCGGCACCGGTGGAGGCACCGGGGCCAAAAATTGAGATATCGATATGGGACGAGGAAAATTTTACAGAGGACGGGGCAAAGATAATTTTCGCCGGGGTGGTAACGGCGGTGGGGGCGGTCGACGAGGCGGTCGCCGTCATCGGGGACACCCCCGTCAATCCGCCGATAGCGGCAACAAACGTGAGCGAATAGCGGTCGAAAGCGGCCATTTGGTTTTCATCGACCAATTCATGCTGGCGAATCCCCAGTTTATTGATCGATTGGTTGCGATGATCGACTCCTCCCCCGAGGAGAAGGATAGGCTCATCCAGGATTACGGCGGATGCGTTGTTGAGGTTGAACCGGGCACCTATCGAATCGAGCGCGATCCCTTTGCTTTCTCGATAGTGGTGCATCCGGAAGGGTTCAGAGCGGAGGGCGAGTCGCTTCCCGAGCTGGCAACGACGAGTCGGGGTCATGTCTTCGTTGACACCCGCTGCCTGGCGATGGTTGACCGTGAGCTTCTCGATGACAGCAGCCTCTTGCAGAAATATCAAGAGCTCTGGTTTGCCGGGGAAGATAAAGCGTGTCGCGACCTCCTCAGAGACAACGGAGGAGCAGTGCGGTACGGCTTCCAACGCGAGGGCGATGAGCTTGGAATCTACACTATACCCGATGAGAACGTGATCTGCTTGTGGCCCGATCTTAAAGAAGAGGTCGGTGGTGCCGATGAGTCGCTTGAGCTTGGAGCTAGCTCTGAGGCCTAAGCCCGGAGGACTGCGACTTGATGTGGTGCAGGAGGTTCCCTTCGTTGAGAGGGAGCCCGCTGAGCTGTTCGATAGATCGTTTGAGGGCGCTTTGCCCCTCTGTGCTCGACTCAGCGAAATAGCGCGCCGAGAGGAAGCCAAGAGCGCGCCTGTCCCCTAACTCCGCGAGGGAGCGGGCTGCTGCGATACGGACTCTCTCCTCACTATCTTCAAGGCTCAAAACCAGATGGGGTACGATGCGCCGATCCCCGGTATTCCCCAGGAGTTTGATGACCGCATATCGAATCGAGGCTGAGCTGTGCTTGAGCGGAGCTACGCTGGCATCAACGAATTCGGTAAGGCGGCGCTCCGCAGCGAGAGTTATAGCTTCAAGGAGCTTCTGTTCAGGCGCGGAGGCTCGGACGATAACACCGAGCAGCTGCCGATTGGACATCTCCGGTACACTGAGTGATTGAGGGGCATCCTCTGTTCGCGGTACGACGAGCTCGCTCTCGAGCTCGGCGGGGCGCTCGATCTCGGCGATGATCGTGGTCGTGGCGGCGACTGCAAGACTTTCCGGCTCTGAACCTCTGAAAAGAAAGAACGCGAGACAGAAAGAGATCGGTGTCATGAGTCCACCGACGAGGAAGAGGAACGTCTTTTCGGCTGGGAGTCTCGAGCCAAACCGGGATCGCTTTGAGGTGGCCACGTTCGGCAAACGAATCACGGGCGGGGTTCCACCCTGAAACATCGCCCCCGGTTTCGGCGCTTGGGGAGGAGGAGCGGTTCGCGGCCCAAAAGGGTCCTCTGCGGACACCCGACGAGAGCCCTCACGCCAGAGCGTTTCAGCCGTCGGGGCGGTCGTATGTACGCGGGGTGAGGGTTGAGCCGTGCTCTGGGACGATTCGCGCGAATGCTCGCGGGGTTTTGCGCCGAGAGAGATCGGTTTTTCAGAGTCTGTTCGTCGTAGGGTATCGTGACTCGACATACCGAATGCCTTGATTAAAGCCTCAGAAAACTCCAGAGCGGTTGCAAATCTTTTCTCTTTGTCGATCGAGAAGGCCCGATCAAATTCGAATTCGAGAGCAACCGGGAGATCCGGCGCGACCTCACCGAGGGGACGTCGCTTGCCTGCAACGATGTTGCGCATCAAACCGGTTGCAGTGTCTCCCAAAAATGGAATCTTCCCGGTGAGAGCCTCAAAAGCAAGAGCGGCAAAACTGAAGAGGTCGGAGCGGCCGTCTAGATCTTCGTTCTTTATCTGCTCGGGGGACATATATGCGGGAGTGCCAACGATTATCTCGGGGTCATCGGAGGGTAACGGTACCGCTCCGGCGAGGCGCTTTGACATACTCGCCACACCAAAGTCGAGGATGAGGACTTTGCTGGCCCCCTCGATCAGGATGTTGCTTGGCTTTATGTCGCGATGCACCACACCCTTCGAGTGAGCGTGATCAAGCCCAGCTGCAATTTGGCGGAAGATCTCGAGAGCGCGCTCCGGGGCAAGTCGCCGCTCACGGGCGAGGATCTGGTCGAGACTGTCACCGCGGATATATTCCATAACGATGTATGGTCGATCGCTTTCCTGATTCGCCTCGTAGATCGTTATAATATTAGGATGGCGCAGATTCCCAGCTGATCGAGCTTCGAGCCGGAATCGCTTAAAAGCGTCGGCGGCATCTTGCGGATGAGCCGACTTCATCGAGCGGAGGAGCTTAATCGCAACGTCTCGACCGATTTCCGGGTCGCGCGCTTTATATACCACTCCCATAGCGCCCTGACCGATCGTCTCGATGATGCGGTATTTTCCGATCGTCGGCGAGCCCGTCGCTCCGGGGGCATCGCTTAATCGGTGGTCTGGCGGAATGACTCTCATATCAACCTCCTATCGTGCCTTTAGAGGAGATTGATCCAGGCAGCCGATCGGGGCCGTCATCGCCCTGTATCTACGAAAGACTTGGGGGCGCTCTGTCGGTATGTTTCCTAGATCGGTGGCAGCTCTTTCCTGGAGTTGCGGCAGGGGGGGGCGGTGCCTGCTTCGAACTCAAGGGTACGGCGAGTGCACAGGTATTTGAAAACTCGTCAGCGTTCATGAGAGCTTGTCACTGGATGGCACGATACCTGTGAGCGCCGAGGCTCGTCGCGGGGTTCGAGGTGGTACAATCTTAATTAGCCGTTAGACCAGAGAGTTCACCGAGGGGGAGTATTCCGCGCCGCTCGATTAGCGCCGTCCCTCGCTAACGGCACGACGCATGATTTTACCCTTGTAAACGGCGAATTCACGTCGTTCGCCATCCTCCTCGCGGAAAGTTACAATGCCCTCAAGTCCCTCAGCGTACTGGCTCTCGCTGTTGCCGCGGGGGAGGATCGACTCGAAATCCGAAGTGGTGACGTTCGTTGAAGCTTTGCCGGTATCAGTAGCTCCCCGAAGCGCGAGCACGATCTGCCCCCCCGTTGATGCAAGAAGCACTTTCTGCGCATCGCGCTCGTTCGTCAGCAGGGTGACCGTCGTCGGAATCGGGGCGTTTGGCTCAGCGCGCGGGTCAAATTGACGCTCGGCTGAAAGAACCTTCGCGTTTTGCACTATCAAGTTAGCTGACTTTTTCCCCAGAACATCGGTTATCCAGTGGACATCGACGTGAGCGCCGGCACGCGCCCATCCCTCAACCGCGGAGGTTGCGTTCGTGCTAATAGTGATAGCGCGATGTCCCTCGGGGATATTCTCGATAACCTGGTTCTGCGGGGGACGATTTGTGATCGATGATTTCAACACCGGCTGATGGGGTGTGAGCAGGCTTCGAGCGTATTGACCTGCGAGCTCGTCGTACGACAGAAGCGAATCTTGCGGCAGACCCACACGCGATCGTTTTACTCGCATGAAGAGCGCTGGATCGAGGGGCTTACCGGGCTCGATCTCTTTCACCGGAACGAGGACATCGACCATCTCGATCGGGGCAGGCTTTTCTACTTTGACGGTCTTTACCGCAGCTACCGGCTGCGACGCGTTCGTGTTGCTCGAGGAAACGAGCAGGATGGTCCCGAGCATCACCGCGATGAACAATCCGAGACCAGAGACGATGAGAAGTTGGGTGCGGTGGGATTGTCGATTGACATTGAAGCCACCCGACCGCTTCGAGGCGAATCCGGCGCTTTCACCGTAGCGTTCCCACTCCTTTGAACCGTCAAGTCGCATAAGCCTCGAACTCCAAATCAGGGCGGTAAGCCCAAAAAACCTATGAGTTCACCCCTCACTTCAGGGAACTCATCCACCCCCTATCTGGGATGGGCCTCATACTGCTTCCGGTGACTTAGTGGCTCAGAGAAATTAAGTGACTAACACATTGAAATCACAGCAATAAATAAATTCGCTCAGGGGCCT
>JBJOHD010000190.1:0-15899 GCA_046047875.1 Pseudomonadota bacterium
TTTGTAACCCGCTCCCCCTACCGTTGCAAACTGGGTGCGTTGGTGGGTGACCGAAGGATCCGCGGGATGGTTGCACAGTTGTATGAGCATACTCATCGAGGTGGAATTCACCTATTATTTACAGCATGTTAGCGACGTCGCTGAGGTTGCGTCGGGGTCGCGTTTGACAAACGCAACACGGTTGCGGTACTTCAAGAGGTATGGCGCGGCAGTTAAACATCCTCAACAACGTGGATCGGATAGGTGCGGTTGTTTCGTTCGCGTGTGCCCTTCATTGTCTTGTACTGCCCGTTTGCCTCTCGATTTTGCCCCTCGTGGGTTTGAGTTTTCTTGCGAGCGAGGGATTCGAGCTTGGCATGATCGTGTTTGCGCTTCTCTTTGCGACCTTGAGCCTCTGCTGGGGAAGCCGGATCCACGGCCGGAGGCACCTCTTCGGTTATCTCGCTGTCGCGCTCGTCCTTTTTGCGGCGGCGCACGAACTTGGTCACGATTCCTGGCACGCGATCCTCATGGGGCTCGGTGGTCTGTGCCTCGCCAGCGGTCATCTCCTCAATCGCCGGCTGTGTAACTCGTGTAAATCGTGCTCGTGCTAACCGCTTAAATTCGACACCGGTTAATCTCGACACCGGCGGCAGAGTCCGACGAATTCAAGGGTGTGGCTTAAGACTTGGAAGTCATGATTTTTCAGGATCTGTGCCTCGATCTCGTCGAGGTCGTGCCCCATCTCAACGCACTGGATAGAGCGGCATTTAAGACAGATCATGTGGTGATGATGATCAGATTCGTCGAGGATCTCGTAGCGCTTCATCCCCTCAAGGAGATCGACCTCGCGTACGACCCGCTTTTCAAGGAGGAAGTGAAGCTCCCGATATACCGTCGTCTTGTTGACCTCAAGCGATCGGCGTTTCAGGGCGGTGATTATCTCTGCCGCTGATATCGGACCCTTGTGGCGGCACAAGAGCTCGACCACAGCACGCCGAACCTGCGTCATTCGGCTGCCATCGTGCTTTAATTTGTCGAGGATCTCTTTCGGTTCCGTCACGCTGAGAGATTAGCAGGTTTTGACGTTCGTGGAAACGCGCTCAGCCGAGCTGAAAAGAAGTGCGATCCGTGGAGTGAGCAAAGACCGGTTTCCTAAGGGAAGGTCGCCGCTGTTGCGGAACGCGCGAATTCTCTGAGGTTTTGCAGAAGTTCGGTGTCGGTGATAATCCGAGGCACCTTGTGCTGCCCCCCCAGCTTACCCCGCGATCGCATCCACTCTCGAAAAGTGCCCGGCTGTACGACGACGATCTGCGGGCCGTCGAGGCCGAACCCCTCAGCGCGGTGGGCTTGGTAGTCGTCGTTTCTTTCCTGGAGCCTTCGGTCGAGCGTGGTGATGAACGTCTTGAGCTGCTCCGAATCGGGGCACTCCCCCGCAAATTCAACGATGTAAATGTGCCGCCCGAGACCGCCCGTTTCAGCCGGAAAAAGCGCCCCAACGGAATAGTCGGAAACCGTACCGTTAATCGCGTTCGCTGCCGCAGTCAGCCCGTCATCGATCTCCTCAGCGATTAGATGCTCACCGAAGGCGGACAGATAGTACGCTGTTCGGCCGGAGACAAGGAGACGGGGCGGGGAGCGATCGACGAACCGTACGGTATCCCCGATAACGTACGACCACATGCCGGCGCACGTTGAGAGAACGATCGCATAATTAACCCCAAGCTCGATATTTTTGACCCAGTGGCGGGTCGGGTTCGGGGCTGTGAGCTCCTCGAGGGGTACGAACTCGAAGAAGATTCCGTGGTCGAGCATCAGTCGGAGTCCCTCGCCGGAGCCCCTATCGGCGAGAGCGATAAAGCCTTCACTTGCGGGATATACCTCGCGGAGTTCGGCGCGGCTCCCCGCAAGGATCTCCTCGAATTGCTTCCGATACGGTGCAAAATTGACACCGCCGTGGACGAGCATCTCGATGTTCGGATAAAACGAGGCAACCCGCTTCGAGGCGCCCGGCACGATTTCCTGCATTTTCTTCATGAAAATGAGGAGCCACGCCGGAACACCACTCAACATCGTAATGTTTTCTCGAAGGGAGGCGCGGGCCATTGTATCGATTTTTTCCTCCCAATTTTTTATGAGTGCGAGGTTCGCTGGAGGGAAGTAACGGAGCTTCGCCCAGAGGGGGAGTGTCTTTGTGCTGATGCCGCTTAAGTCACCGCTGAAGATGCCCGGAGTTTCCTCAACGAGGTCGGTGCTGCCCCCTAAGAAAAACGAGCGACCACTTAACAGCCGACTCTCGGGGCGATTAAGGACGTGATGGACGAGCAGATCGGTGCCCGCCTTGGCGTTCGAACGGATCATCTCAGGTGAGACCGGGAGGTACTTCGTCTTACCGGAGCTCGTGCCGGAGCTGACAGCGAAGAACTTTATCGGGGTCGGCCACGAAATGTTATCAAAACGGGGATATGATTCCTTCCAATACTCGTCCCACATCTCAGTGTACGTTCGGAGCCGCACCCGTTTTTGGAAGTCATCAACCGAACGAACGTCGGCAAAACCGTGATCCCGTCCGAAGCGGGTCTGTGCAGCTTTTCGAACGAGCATGAGCAGCTCGCGCTCCTGGGTCGCCGCAGGGTCGAGCGATTCAAGTATGCGGCGGCGCCGAGCGGCGACGAGTCGGAGTATCGGGGTGGCGTTCAACATACACCGCATCATTCCTGAGAGATGGGGAGGGGTGCAAGGGTTAGCATGCTGCGGATTCGAGAAGTGGGGCGAGAAGCGATTTAAGCCGGCGTGAAGCGCGCCTCTATCCGGGATATCGCCGCCGCGCAGATTGTTTTGAATCAACCTCGCACAGTCTCAGAGGGAAAGGCGATTGCAGCTCCCCGACCGTCGACGAGTCCGTCCGAGGCCTGGCGGATCGCTTGAACTCCCCGGTTATCCCCCTCCTCACCGAGCCGGGCAACGAGCTCCTCGACTTTTTCGTAGGAGCGTTCACGGGCGAGAAGGGCAAGCAGCTCGTTCGTTTGCTTTACAAGCATCTCCTCGGGGGAGCTCATCTTCGATTTTATGAATCGGGTGAGAACGACCCGTGATGGAATGAGCTTGATCGGAACGAGTGAGTCGAGGTTCTCCTGAGCATCGATAAGATCACGGGGGAGCAAGGGGCGAAGCTGCGCCAGCTCATCGGGAGAGACCTCGATGGTTCTTACGGCGCGGGGGATGCTCAATACCGCTTGAGCGAAGGTGCTGTCCCCTGCGCGTTGCTCATCGGCGGGGAACGCTCGGCCGAGATAGATAGCTGAAGTGAGCCAGCGGGTAACGATGACGATCTGCTCAGGATACGGCAGCGCCTTTTCTTGGAGATCGGTCGGTGCAGTATAGCTCTGTCGTCTGTGTGTATCGAGGTGTTTTTCAAGGTGGTCGAGAAACCGCTGAGCACCTGCCCCGAACTCCGGTGCGGTCGATTGGAGCGCAGCGAGGGCCTCACGGCGAAGCTCCGCATCGCCGTTTAAAGCGATTATTCCAAGAACAGGCGAAACGGTGTGCCGCTTGAGCTCGATGGGATCGAGGCCCCGCGAGGCTCCCGAGGCGATAGAGTGACATGCAGCGGTAAGGTCGGATCGATTCTCGCTCGTGAGGGAACCCCCGATGATCGCCTCAGCTGGGGCGTGAGTGTCTCTGTGGGGATGAAGGGGGAATACGGTTCTCCCTCTCTGGCCCGTGTTGTTGAGTAACTATTCCCCCCCCTGTACTTCGCACGCCGTATCTTTCAGGACTTACCGCTCAGATCACGACGGTTGTCCTCAGCTTGGTATGCGCTCGGAGCAAATAGTGCCCGCAAAACGAGGTTTTGTCGACACGGAGCGGGCTAGGGCGGCATTTGAGGGAGGGGTTCGAATCGTCCGGGACCGGGAACCCCAGAGTGGAGACACAATAGGGGAGAGGCTGCGGATCTTGATGCACCAAGCCCCCATTCTCAATAATCCAAAAATATCGGTTACCGGGCTGTTTGAGGAAGACAGCGCTTATTACAGCGCCGCTGCACGGGCATCACGCTCGATGACAGAGCCGGGTGCTCCAAGGTAGAGGACTACCGCCTCTGGGTTTGGGATTGAGCGTTGAATCATCTTCATGAGCTCAGCGCGATCTGAGGCGTGGTTTCGGACCCGGCCAGCGCTCGGTGTAGGCTTGTTCCAATCCCACTGGACCTCGACCAGTTCGACCCATTCACCTTCGTACATCTCCTTAATGTGCGACCAGGATAAGCGAGTAGTCATAGTCTTTGCGGAATCTAGACTGTTTTTAAAGCGCCCCCATCGTACCTGAGAACCCAAAACCTACGCAATTTTTTTTAAGTCGGGGAGGTTTCGACGGCGCTCTTGAGCCCCGTTTTAATTGCAATCACGGTAACGTGATGGCACTATTTTCGGCATGATCGAGCGCTGAGTCACCCCCTGATGCGGCTCGCTAAAAGGTCACGATATGAAGAAAATCGGCAAGATATCGGGTTTCCCGGAGTGGCTGCCCGAGCAACGGCTCGTCGAGGAAGAGGTGATAAACACCATTCGAGGCATCTATCGGAGCCACGGTTTTACCCCGATAGAGACCCCGGCGGTGGAGCTGCTCTCGACCCTCCTTTCCCAAGGGGTAGTGGATAAGGAGATCTTCGTTCTTCGCCGAGCGCAGGACGATGGAACGGGTGAGGCCGAGCTCGGGCTCCATTTTGATCTCACCGTGCCGTTTGCGCGATATGTGGCCCAGCATTTCGGTGCGCTGCAATTTCCATTTAAGCGTTATCAGCTGCAGAAAGTCTGGCGGGGTGATCGTCCGCAAAAAGGTCGGTTTCGGGAGTTCTATCAGTTCGATATCGATGTCGTAGCGCAGGATACTTTGCCTATCGCGTGTGACGCTGAGGTGTTCACGGTACTCGATAAGGCGTTCGCTGCGCTTCGTATCGGGGCGCACCAGCTGAAGATGAATAGCCGGAAGATATTGCTCGGCTTCTATGCCTCGCTCGGTCTCGGTGAAGATGCCCAGAGAAAAGCTGTGGTCGCGGTCGATAAGATCGCGAAGATCGGACCCGACGGTGTTCGTGCTGAGCTCGAACGGGAGGTGGGGATTGCTGGTGCGGTCGCCGATCGGATTATCGAGTGTGCGGGGCTTCGGCTCACGCCGGATAGTTTCGAGGATCGGCTTCGGGGATTTCAGGTGAGTTCCGAGCAGCTTGAGGCGGGGATCGCGGAGCTAAAAGAGCTCTTTGCCCTTCTTTCCGCTGAAACTCGATCACGCATCGTCGTCGATCTGAGCCTCGCGCGGGGGCTCGCCTACTATACCGGTGCTATCTGCGAGGTGCACCTCGTTGATTTCCCTGACTTCGGCTCGGTGGGCGGTGGTGGAAGGTACGAGAACCTCACCCAGGATTTTGTAGCGAAGAAACTCCCCGCGGTTGGGGCATCGATCGGTCTCAGTCGTTTGATGGATCTTATATTCACCCATAACCTGAAGCCGGTTGGGAGGCGGTGCCCCACCGACGCGTTGGTAGCGGTTTATAATGAGGAACAACGCCCCCGGTGTGACGGGGTGGCGGAGGAGCTCCGCGCTGCCGGAATCAACGTCGAGGTTTTTTATAAGTCGGTGAAGCTCGGTAAGCAGATCGACTACGCCGATGGCAAGGGGATTCCCTTTGTTATCTTCATTAACGCCGATACCGGAGCGATCGAGGCTCGAAACCTCTCGACCCGCGAGCAGAGTCCGGTCGCTGATATCGGGCGGTGGGCGCAGGAGACCTTTCGCTGATGTATCGGGAGTTAAAGATAAAGACGCTGGGGAGCGGACTCTATTTAATTACCGCTGAGGTTGAGCGGGTCGTTCAGGCCGCCGGTCTCGAAGAGGCGCTCTGCACTGTGTTTATACAGCACACATCGGCGAGTCTGATCATTCAGGAAAACGCCGACCCCTCGGCAAAGCGCGACTTAGAGCGGTGGCTCGATCGCCTCGTGCCTGAGCGAGATCCGCTTTATTCCCACACGGCGGAGGGAGACGATGATATGCCTGCTCACATTAAGGCGGCGCTCACGCAAACAACCCTCTCTATCCCGGTGGTCGACAGAAAGCTTACTCTGGGGATGTGGCAAGGAATCTATGTGTGGGAGCATCGGGCGGATCTCCACAATCGATCTGTCGGCGTGATGGTGCGATAGCCGCTCGGCTTTAGCTTACTCAGTGAAACGTAAAGCGGTGGTGCTATGAACCAAACAAAAGAACTGTATCCCGAGCCCCGTTCGATCTTCTCGCCATCGGTGACTGCGACGGTGGTAGGGCCGAATCAAGTTAATCTCTCGACCGATGTCGGTGTCCCGTGTGAGATAGAATTTATAGAAGGGGTCGGCTGGGCACTCGAGGTGCGGTACGATCAGCTCGGTGGTGAGCGGTGGCGGCAGCCGTTTACCGGAGAGCAGGCTGCCTGCGAGCGAGCGACGATTGCGCTTGAAGAATCAGCCGAATCGTTCTTGATGAGAGCGGGAGAGCAGGTGCTCTCGTTCGATCGTCGAACGGGCGGGTTGAGTTTGGCCGATGGTGAGGGGGTGTTTTGGCAGAGCTCGAGGTCTCCGTTCTACGCTCATCCTGAGGGTGTTGAAATACTCGATGAGATTCAGTCGATCGAGCATCCGGGATTCGAGGAGCAGACTCCGTGGCGCCCGGTGCCGATATACCTCAAGACCACGATGGCGCGGTTTCGCTACCCCGCTCCGAACGGGGCTATCCTCGGGCTTCCGGGGCAGACCGGTGAGTTTAACCGTAAAGGGTATCGCTACGAGCTTTTCAACAACGATCAGTCGGCGCATGTGCCGTCGCGGCCCCCGATGTATCAGAGCTGGCCGATAGTGATTCACCGGGGGCTCGAAGGGCGCGGGTGGGTCGGAATATTTCACGATAATCCCGCCCGTACCTTTGTTGATCTCGGTGATTTTTACAAAGATACGGTGCTCTTCGAGTCGATCGGAAATAACACCCGGGTGTATGTCGTGTATGCGGAAACTCTGGCTGGGGTGACCGCACGATTCGTACGCCTCCTTGGGACCCCAGTGTTTCCCCCCGCGTGGGCGTTCGGTTACCAACAGTGCCGGTATTCGTATATGTCGACCACGGAGATACGGCGCGTGGCGCGGAGATTTCGCGAGACGCGCATTCCGTGCGATGCCCTTTACTTCGATATCGATCACATGGAGGGGTATCGTGTTTTTACCCACGATTCAACGTCGTTCGGAGATATGCGGGAGTGCCTCGACGATCTCCATGCTGAGGGGTTCAAGGCGGTGTGTATTGTGGATCCGGGGGTGAAGATCGATCGGGGCTATCCGGTGTATGAGCGGCTGAAGGCCGCCGACGCGTTTTTGAAAGATGGCGTGGGAGAAGAGTTTGAGATCGTCTGTTGGCCGGGGAAAGCGGCGCTTCCCGACTTCTTCTCGACCGAAGCGGCGGGGCTATGGGTAGAGCTTCAACGAGAGTGGCTCGATCGCTTCCCGTTTGACGGCATCTGGAACGATATGAACGAGCCCTCGAACTTCGATGGAGGACGGCATAAAACGACGACCGCTGTATCGAGGGAGGGACCGCTGACTCCGCGGTACAATCTTTATGGCTTGAAGATGGCGGAAGCGAGCGCCACCGGATGGCAGGCGGTTCATCCAGACACCCGGGGGGTCGTGATCTCACGCTCAGGCTATCCGGGGGTTCAGAAACACGCGGTCATCTGGCACGGCGATAATCATGCGTGGTGGGAGCATCTCCGGCTCGCGGTTGATACCGCGGTTTCGTACTCGCTGTGCGGGGCGTTCTATACCGGTCCCGACGTCCCCGGTTTTTTTGGAAATCCGACCGACGATTTGGCGGTTCGGTTCTTTCAGTTGGGGGCATTCCTTCCCCTCTTTCGGGGACATAGTTATAAACTTTCAAGCAGCAAGGAGCCGTATGCTTTTGCCGGAGAGGCTGCGCGGCGAATCAAGGCGGCGATCGAGCTCCGCTATTCGCTGATTAGTGAGTGGTACTCCAACTTTGAGCGGTGTATTCGGCTCGGGCATCCGCCGTTGGAGCCGGTATTCGGAGATGACGGCGCGCCGGTGCGGGACTCCTTTCTTCTTTTCGATAAGCTCCTAGTGAATGCGATTACTACTCGTGATGAGCGGATGCGGTCGATCTGGCTTCCCGAGGGGGTGTGGTATCGTCTCGGGGATACTCACACCCCGATCGAAGGGGGGCGGTGGATCCAAGAGCGGATCTCGCTTGAGAGCCTCCCGGTCTTTGTACGAGCCGGGGCGGTATTAATTCGGAACATGGTCGGGTGCAACGTCGCGGAGACGGCGGCGCTTCCCGAGCGTTACGAGATATATCCGGATAGTGCCCGCGGAGCGGTCGGTTATCGATATCGCTTCGATGGCAATCTGGTGAGCCCGGCAGGGAGTCGAGCGTTTAAACTCGTCGTCGCGCCTGGGGAGCAGCAGGTTCACGAGGTTGAAGAGTCGCGGTGATGGAGCTCATACGCACTGAGCTTCCGGTCGTCTACTTCTTCGGGAGCATATATCCTTCCGATGGAGTTTCGATGCAGCAAGAGCCTCAGATAACCTTTCACAATATGGATCGTTCGGACGCCCTTGAGGCGAAAGCGATCGAGCGGCTTCAAAAGCTCGACCGAAACTTTAACGGTCTTGTCGGGTGCCGGGTGGCGTTCGAGGCGCGTCACCGGCATCACCGCCAAGGGACGATCTTTCATGTGACGATACATCTGGCTATCCCAGGGGCCGATGTAGTGGTGAGCTCGCTTCCCGAGGAGAATCATGCTCACGAGGACCCTTTTGTTGCCCTGCGCGATGCCTTCGACGCGGCGACCCGGCAACTGGGGAGCCGTATCGGAAAGATGCGGGGGGAAGGGTATCGGGGACGGGGGCCGCTTGCGGGCGAGGAGCGCCTGGAGGAGGAAGGGGAGCTTTTGTAGTCTGGGGTTAAACGTGAATCCGCGCTACCTGTTGGCTCAGCCGACCTATCATGAACTCCCGCATCTCATGCTCAATCGCTGGGTCATAGCTGGCGATACCGTCAGATTGTACCGCAAGCGTACCGTAGTTTGTCGCGGTCTCGGGGCGAATCTTTTTTAATCGTTTAAAAAAATCTCCGTTCATCCGAAACACTCCGACCGTGGCGTCTTCGATCCGCTCGAGGGGGAGGAATCGCTGAACTTCGTCCAGGAGGTCGCCGTAGAGAGCACGCCAGTCTTCGCTCCAGAGGATCGGGTCAAAGACGAGCCGCACCCGCCATCCTGCATCGAGGGCGGCGTGCGCCGCTTCAAGCCGCGCCTTCAGCGATGCGGTCAGAGGTTCGAACCGATCAACGACCGGATGTGGTGAGAGGGTCCAGGCGAGGATAGCGTTCGGCAGGGGTGTTAGGTGCGCGATCTTTGAGAATCCTGCACTCTTGGTTCGAACCTCAATAGTGATCCGGGGTTCACCGCGAGCGAACTCGATCCATCGGCTCGTCAGCGGCAGGATGCTTTCAAATCCAAGGAGATCGGTGTCGTACGAAAGCGAGAGATAGATATCTCCATGCCGGCGCTGCTCACGTCGAGCCGCCTCGAAGAAGTCGGCGGAGTTTGCGAAGACAACCGTGTTCGCCGAGCTGTACATCCCTTGGAGGTAGCAATAGGAGCAGTCGTAGAGGCAGTTAATGAGCGGGGTGTTATAAAACGCCGGAACGGTACCAACCGTTTGAACGATGCTGGGCATCGGGTAGATTAAATTATCACGCCGAAGCGCCACGACGATTTTTTGTGATTTTTTTTGGACCCGCCACTCTTGATGGGAGCGATTCAGGAGCTGCCCATAGCGATCGATAAAGACCCGCTCAGCTCTTGGAAATCGCTCGATTATCGCGCGGGCATCCGGATAACTGAGGGCATCCCGCTCGATGTAAATGTGGGAGAAATTACGTCTCAGCGAGAGCACGGAGCGCCTCGTTGAATATCTGTTTCAGTTCGGCTTTTGAACTCGGCTCCCGGTGCATGAAACGCTTGAGGGGGGCTAAGGTCCCGGAGCTTCGTAGCACGAATTCCCGGGCCGCAGTCGTCAGCACCTTGCGCTGGCTCGCAGTGAGGCGATACGCCCCGAGAAATTCGTCGAGGATCGCCTTGTCCCCAGGGGCAAACGAAAACTTTTCACTTGAGTGGGCGGTGGCGAGCGCGCCGATGAAATCCTCGATTCTACCGACGTGGGGAGTAATCAGCTCAGTGATGCCGTCTTTGGTCAGTCCTGCTGGCGCGTAGTGATCGGACACGACTTTAAATATCCCCCATGCCGAGGGAGCGGTGTAAATCGAGGCCGCCTCAGCAAAACCACTCCCTTCCATATCAGCGAGCGTCACCTCGGGATGCTCTTGTGGCGACGCGGTGAGGGGGGCGTCAAACGTTGTGAGGGTTGATTCAGGGACTCCATGCGCCACGATAGAGTCGGGGAAGGCAGTCTGACCTGAAGCGTTATCGATGACTTTGTTTACATAGTGGATCGAACCGAGGGAAGCGGTCGGCGGGGCTGCGCAGACACCGATATTAACAATAAGGGGGGTAGGCGAGGGAGCGCCCGAGACGAGGGTTGTCGTACCGACGGCGCTGCGCATCTTGCCGATGCCGGTCACGATCAGTTCTATCGGACCAACGGCGGTATCACCGCGAAAAACCTGGAAGGCTTTGCGGTGAACCTCGCGTCGAAGATTCCAATGTTCGATGAAAGGTATCGCTTCGCAGTGAAGCGCTGTGACGATATAGGGCATGCCAGGGATTATATTCCGCGTTGATAAAAAGTAAATTCCAATCGATTACTCCGGCCCCCGACGAGCTCCAAGGATGAGAGAGCGCACGAAGGGGGGAGCCGGGGCGTCGGCGGTTGCGGCGACGGTGGGGGGGAGGGTAACCCCCTCCGCCGCGATCGCATGCAGTTGAACTGTGGGGGAGATGGCATGAACCACGATCCGTCCTGTGACTGAAACCACGGTGGTTCTACTCGTTCGCTCCGCTACGATCGCGGAGAGAAGAAGGTCACCACCGGCGACGATAAGGGTGGATTCAGCAACCGAGATTGGGGAGCTCGACTCGATAAAACCGGCGGCAGCGATCGTCACCGGCGCCTTCGCTTTTTCAAGAGAGGGGAGTTTTAGCGGGTTGGTGACAACGATATTCCCGTGAATCGCGGTTCTTTCGGTGATACCGGGTGCTCGTAAGATACACGAACCACTGGCGATAAGCGCTCCGGGGGTAAGAGCCTGCCCAAGAAACGAGGCTTTGGGTGATGCTGCTTGAAGGTCTGTGCAGGGAGTAGCGGTACCAAGCAGGGAGTCGAGATCCACGATCGGCAGAGGGGTATTCGCACGGGTTGCCCGATCGACGACGGCGCTTCCGACGAGAGCGGGGGCTGAGGTCAGCCGATACGCAGTGAGATGTACGGCGCTGTCTCCGACCGATTCGCGGGATGAGATGGTCTGTAGACCCGGAATCGGGGGAGGGCGCGTGGAGGCTTCCGACAACGCTTCGAATAGCTCCTCCGTTGCACGGTGAGAGGCTTTGTCCGACTCGATTATCCTTTTCGCTGCACGGCGGCTCGCTTGCACACTCTTCCAGGTAAAAAGGGCGAGGATGGCGGCAAAGGACACCGCCAGGAGAGCGCCAAGAAGAAGCACGCCTCTCTCGGCGGCTGGGTGTTGGCAGACATTCATCTCGTACTAAGTCCGACAAAAGTGAAGAGCCATCGACGAGATGCGAGGGAGGCGGAGAACGAAAAGGGAACCTTTCGGCCGCTCGGGAAGGTAACGGCCGCATCGATGGTACGGGGAAGATATTCCCCACCCTCTTGTGCGGTGATCTCGATCTGCTTGAGGTATCCCGCGATCGGTTGATTCTCAACAAGCCGATCTCCCCGGTGAGAGAGGTAGCGAACCCCTCCCTCCCGTGAGAGGTAGACGGTGTATTCCCGCGGCGCCGGGATGAACACCGTAGCGAACGGTAAGATATTATCCGCGGGGGGGACTACGGTGCTGGAGATGCGGTGCAGCAAAGTTCGAAAGCAGTCTGGCTGCGCTCCGATCCGATTGAGCGCCACAGAGCAAAGGGTCATTCCATCTGGTGAGACTGCGAGCATGAGCTGGAGATTCGGTGGTGGCGCCTTGTCCCACCGGCTGCAGATCTCGAGAGAGCCGTCGGGGAGGGCACGTTTCAGAGCGAGGGAAGCGGGGAGATCGAGCTCGAGTGCGGAGATAGCATGACTCTCGGTGTGGGGCCGAAAGCGGGGATGGTGGGATATGGGATGGAGGGTGCCATCGGTAAAGCGGATGGCACCAACTGGATGAATGCGGGGCTCGAGTGGAAGACGATGCGACTCGGTGTGCTCGATCATCCCTCCTACGATCGCTTTGAGAGCGGCGAGCTCAGCGTTTTCCCCCGCAGTCGTTCGAGCGGTAAAGTACACCTCGAGCGCCGCGGTAAATGAGGCTGCAAGGGCAAGAACTATCGGCACCCCAATAAGAAGGCAGACCACCGTTTCAAGCGTAGTCGCTCCGGAGATGGTCAGTCGATTCTGCTTTCGCACCGTTAGGGTCCTACATACATTCGGCGGATCGGCGTGTGTTGTCCGGAGTAAACGACAAAATCTCCCTCTATCGGGGGATCGATCGTTTCGCGGGGGAAGGCTCCGTCGCTCTGCAGATGTCCGACGAGTTGCCGCTGGATTTCGCCGAGGTGGTAAAGTGCATCTCTCCGGGTGTGAGCGTAGTGGAGAGCTGAAACTAGGATTACATTTAGTGTGATCAAGATCTCGAGGAGAGAGAGCCCCCGGGCAGATGTTCGGCGAAGGGTGGACATCACAGTTCCTTACTCAAAAAAAGCGCTTACTCAAACACCACCGTGACCCTTCCCCGAAGGGCGACGGTGAGACGAGCGGTTCGTCGACCCCGTTCGAGGGTCACGGTGCGTGGCGAGACGGTACCGGAGGGGAAGAATAAGAGGCGTTCCGTCATTCCATCTCGAACGACACCTCGCACACCCCCCTCGTACCGGTGGCTCAGGCGCTCTTGCGGCTCTGTCGAAGAGACCTCCGGGGCGATACTCCAACCCGCCTCCTCAAGGACGAGATACCACCGATGCCCCGATTCGAGCGCTTTTGCCTGAAGCTGTTGGAGAGCTGAGACAAGTGAATCGCTCTCGTGCCGGAGCTCTACGCCGCTTCGAAGCGAGTCGAGCGAACTACTGCTTACCATCCCAAGAAGCGCAGCGATCGCTATCCCGATAAGAACCTCAGCCAGTGATACCCCCCGCTGGAGAGCTATCTCCGAATCTTTAGTCACACCCCGTTATCGGGGGCTAGAGCGGGATGTTGCGATTTATTTGAAAAGGGCTGGAGTTCTTTAAGTGGAGTTTTCCCCTTCGTCGTCATCCAACAGCGCTTTTACCCGCTCAGGATCGAGTTTCGCTGCTGATGTATCGATGATCGCCTGACGGTTTCGTTCGTTGAGGAATGGGTCGGTGATCTGCGCCGCTATAGCGCTCGCGAGGGCGGCGGGATCAACCGCATCGGAGCGGCTCTGCGCGTCGGCCTCGGCTTTATCAGCGATTACTCCGGGGTCCTCCCGCTCGATAATCGTTGAGAATTTTCGGTTGACGGCGGTATTCCCCGCGAGGAATGAGGAGAGAGCGGAAAGAGCCTCCTCGTAGGAGCCCTTTGCCGAGCTTGCAAGGCTCGGGGTAAGGAGACTTGTCACCCAGCCGAATAGATTTGCCTGTGTTGGTAGAACCGAAACCTCGTTGATGTTTCGGGAGATATCGGTGGAGGAAACGACGATCTCCGAGTCACTCAGGACCTTGAAACCGTTGACGGTGAGCGTGCGGCCGATGCGGTTGATCTCAGCTTGTTGAAGCCCACGTTGACTGTCGAGTGTCGTAAGGCGGCTCGACTGGGGGAGGCTCTCAGCCTCGGTGGCGAGCCGGAGCTGCTCCTCCCGCACCGCTCGCACAGCCTCGATCGCTGCTTGTCGGGTTTCGAGGATGCGCTCTGCGGAGCTTACCTCTGATGGTTTATTGTACACCCGATCCGCGCGGATTATCACCGCGGTGTCGACTTCACGACGTGGAGGAGCGAGAATTCGATTAAAGAGCGACTCGGCCGTGTCATCGCGCCGAGTCGCTCCGAGGGGACGATCGGTTCCACCGCCGATATTTCTCCGGCGGTCGATCGGCGAGGTCATTTTTTACCACCTCCTAAAAGGTTCAGAACCGATGAGGCGTTGAGTTTCCCCGCCTGCGCGCTGAGCGCGGTATTCGCATTCTGGAGGATCGTCTGTGCGGTGAGCCGGGCGGTCTCCTCAGCAACATCGAGATCGACGATCCGCGCGCGCGAGGCGGCGAAGTTCTCTTTTATGACCTCGTTGAGGTCTCTGACCTTTTCAATTCGTGCGCCCGATGCCCCGAGTTGTCCTTGAGCTGCCGAGATATTTTGAGTCACCTGAGCGATCGCATCGATAGCTGCCGTGGCTGATGACTGTGAAGCGAGACTCTGGGAGGTAAGACCAGCCGCCAGTTGGGAGAGATTTATTCCCGGGGTGGCGACCTGAGAGCTACTACTCGAGTCGATACCGACCTGTGTCACGAGTGCGGACCCGTCGAGCACGGGTTGGCCGTTAAACTCGGTGGTCGCCCCGATCCGCTGAATCTCCTGGGTCAGTTGCTCGTACTGGGCCTGGATCGCCCCGCGTTGATCATCGCTCAGGGTCCCGTTTGCCGCTTGAGTCGCCAGCGCTTGGAGCTCCCCGGTGAGGCTCGATACCTGAGAGAGAGCGCTGTCGGCGATATCGATTCGCGAGACCGCATACGAAATATTCTTAGAAGCTTCGGATAGCGACGCTATCGATGCACTCAACGAGGTTGCGACGCTGAGGCCCGCGGGGTCATCCGCGGCCGAGGCGATACGCGTCCCGCTGGACAGTCGCTGAAAGGATTTACTGATCTTGAAATCTCTACTAAGAGACTGAAAAGACGAAGGGAACTTCACCATTGTACAACCTCACTGTCAACGGATCCTAGGCCCGACGAATGCAGAAAGGGCCTAGAATCCTCCTCTTTAACCCACGATTACCCGGATTCCCTGGGCAGGGACTCCACCGTAGGCCGGTCGGTTTTGGGCGCCGACCATCAAGAGGTTTCGACCGATTCAAGGGATACTTGATGTTTCGGGGCGAATTAGTCCACGGGGGAAAGGAGCCGGAACTCTCCGCCCGCGGCGCGAACAGGGAGGGGAGGTGGATTACCCTTTGGCACCCTCCTCGAGGCCAAGGAGAAACTTGAACTTGTGCTTGAGGTAGATCTCGAAATCATCCTCGTGTCCGTCCGCGGCGATCACGTTATGGATTATCTCCATGATCTGTTTACGGGTTTCCTCATCAACCTGCTCTTTTAAGAGGGTGGCGAAGCGATCTACCCCGCGCATACTGGCGATAATTTGATTCGCCTGGGAGATAAGTTTTGTGACCTGGGGCTGTGAAATCCCAAAGAGACGCTGCATTCCCACACAGATAGTGAGGAACTCCCGGGAATCAAAATTCGAGTCGGTGGAAGCGAGGTCAACGAGGAGGACGACGACCGCGAGGTGCAGATCGTTTTTCTCAATAGCTCCAAGTTTGTCTTTCTTCTGCTGACGGCGCAGGAGCTTTTCGTTCTCTTCGAATATCGAGTTAAAAGCGTTGAGAACGGAAGACGACATAACGACCTCTGCGAATACCTACCTTATCGTTGTTATGGAGCTCCAACGGGGGTGTGTGCCCCGCGGGGGTGATGGCGCAGAGCCATAGGTTTGGGTGCGGGGACTTTAAGCGATTTAAATCAAGTGGGCGCT
>JBJOHD010000191.1:0-17283 GCA_046047875.1 Pseudomonadota bacterium
GACTAGTCCTTCGACAAATAAGTTTTTTCACTCCCGCGGAGTGAAAAACTAACTCAGGACTAGTGGTGAGCATAAATTCTATTACCTTGCAGGTGAAAGAATTTAATGGTCGAACCACTAGATAAAAAAAAGTTGAGTGAACCGGGGGGTGGTTCACTCAACTGGAGTCAGGCATTCTGATTTCACCGCAATCATTCGGCAGAACGACTGGGTTACTGATTACTTTCTATAGCCAGAACCGTGCCAAGTTCGAAACGTCCCCCGAGTTCCCCCGTTACCGGTTCGTTCGGTAACTTGATTTCTTGAAATAGGCACCCCCAACATGATACGCTTCCCTCGCTAAATACTCATTTAAATCAAATATTTAGGCAGCACGTCGCCACCTAAGGAATAAAACCATATGAAATCAGCGCACTCCGACCTCGCCGCACTGGCCCTCACCGTTCGGATGTTATCCCTCGACGGTGTCGAGAAAGCGAATTCAGGCCATCCTGGGCTCCCTCTCGGTGCAGCTGACTTTACCTCGGTGCTCTGGGCCGATTTCCTCGAATTTAACCCCCAAGACCCTTCGTGGGCGAACCGGGATCGTTTCATTTTATCTGCGGGTCACGGCTCGATGCTGTGGTACTCGCTTCTTCACCTCTTCGGCTACGACCTCCCGATGGAGGAGATTAAATCGTTTCGGCAGTGGGGCAGCAAAACTCCGGGACACCCCGAATTCGGTATGACCCCGGGGATCGAGACCACGACCGGCCCCCTCGGCCAAGGTTTCGGTAACGGGGTCGGAATGGCGCTCTCGGGAAAGCTCCTTGCGGCGGAGTACGGCGCCGACCTCTTCAATTTTCGGGTATTTGGCCTCGTCAGCGACGGAGATCTGATGGAGGGGATCTCCGCGGAGGCCGCCTCGCTCGCCGGACACCTTGGGCTCAACAATCTTATCTATCTCTACGACGACAATAAGATATCGCTCGCTGGGGAGACCGAGGTAACGTTCACCGAATCGGTACAGAAACGTTTTGAAGCCTACAACTGGTTCGTTCAGAGCTGTGACGGGCACGATATGGCGGCGGTCAGCGCGTGTATCGAAAAAGCAACTCAGGAGCAGAACCGCCCGAGTATCATCTGCTGCCGAACCCTCCTCGGCTTCGGGAGCCCCAACAAGGCGAATACCCACGATGCCCACGGGGCTCCCCTTGGAGCAGAGGAGGTAAAACTCACCAAGCAAAACCTCGGATGGCCAACCGACGCTCAGTTCCTTATACCGGACGGGGTAAAGGGATTTATCTCGAGCCTCGTTAAAACTAAGGCCTCCCGCTATTCCGAATGGCAAAAGAAGTTCAGTGAGCTCAAGACGAAGGACCCGATCAAAGCGAAGAGGCTTGAGGCCCACCTGAAGCGTGAGCTGCCGCCGAGTCTCCAGAGCGAACTGCTCGCCGCATTCAAGGATTCCAAGAAGGATGCAACCCGTAATCTTTCAGGCAAGGCGATACAAGTTATCGCCAAACAGGTGCCGTGGTTCATCGGCGGTTCCGCCGATCTTGAGCCATCGACGAAAACCTCGATAAAGGAGGGTGGGGAGATTCAGGCGAAGGAGTTCGGCGGACGCAACATCCGTTTTGGTGTGCGTGAACACGCAATGGGAGCGGCTGTCAACGGCCTGGCCTACTCGCAGTGCTGGATTCCGTTTAGCGCCACGTTCCTCGTCTTCTCTGACTACATGCGGCCATCGATCCGTCTCGCCGCGCTATCGCACCTTCAATCGATCTTCATCTTCACCCACGATAGTTTCTGGGTAGGCGAAGATGGTCCGACTCACGAGCCGATCGAGCACATCGCTGCGCTCCGGGCGATCCCAAACCTCTACGTGTGGAGACCAGCGGACGGCATCGAGGTGGCGATGTCGTATCAGATGGCGCTTGAGATGAAACATCGTCCGAGCACCCTCCTTTTTACCCGCCAGAATCTACCGCCCCTTGATCGACCGACGAGCTTCAAGCCGGATGAGATTCGTCGGGGAGCCTACACCGTCGTCGACTCCCCGAACCCGGAGATAGTGATTACTGCTACGGGGTCGGAGGTTTGGCTCGCCGTTGAAGCCGCGAAGACCCTTTCGGCAGAGGGGCGTCGGGTGCGGGTCGTTTCGATTCCGTGCCTCGAGCTTTTCCGGGAGCAGGATACCGCCTTTCAACTCGACCTTCTCCCCCCCAAAGCGAAGAAGGTCTCTATCGAGGCGGGAATTACCCTCGGGTGGGAGCGTGTCGTTGGCACCGAGGGCCTCACGATCGGCATCGATCACTACGGCGCCTCGGCCCCTGGAGAGCTCCTCGCCCAAAAATTCGGCTTTACCCCAGGGGCGGTGACCGAACGTGTTAAGGCGTGGCTTGCGGCGTAACGCCCCGTGGAGATTACTCCTCGACGAGCATAAACGGGTTCCCGCCGACGGCGAGTCGGGCGCAATCGGCTGCCTGTTCGCCGGGCGATCGAAGCTCGAGCGCGTAGTCGACCGTCCCACTTGACGGTATCGCGCTCGCCTTAAGTCGCCGCGGGGTGCAATTTTGACATAAAGCTGCACTATCCGGCGGCTCGTCGTTGTCGTGGTCGAGATAGTTCGGGTTCGCGATATCTACGGCACCGAGAGGGGGCAGGAGTGGGCAATACCGCCCCCCGCTTCGCAAGGCGAGCTCCGCCATGAGAGCAGCGGCACGACCAAAATAGACCCCATCCCCGCCGATATTCCTAAACGCCTCGAACTCACAGCCGGAGGTCCACGAGGACGCTCCCGCTGGGCTCACACATTCGCTCCCTGCCTGCGGAGGGAGTGACGAGCAATTGATGAAGCTCGTGGACTCAGGATTAAAGGGATCGTTGCAAAAAACTCCTAGTTCGTTCGAGTACACGAGGCCGCTCGTCCGGCCGGCACGGAGAGCTCCATCAAAATCGAGCAGACAATCATTTACGCCGTTCGGGCAAACCGTTGGAATCCTCTTGAAGTTCGGACGCACCCCCGATCCTGAGTGAAGCACCGTCAGCGCCACCTGACGATCGATCAATCTTCGAATCGTGCCATTGACGGGGTTAAGAAGCTGCTGCTCCGAGTTTATGTAGCCGAGGAAAGTGCCGCTGCACGACGTCGGATTCTGACCGTATCGGATGCAGTTCGAGATCCCATCACTCGCCAGGACTATCATTTTGCGGTCGCTTGGCCCACAGCTCGCATCGAGGAGGCCGATTACTTCGTCGAGTACGCCGGGAAGATTAGTAGCGGTCGCATCAGCATTTTGGGCAAAAATCGGAAATATTCCGAGGTCGAGAATCGAAGGGGGATCGGCATCAACAACCTCACCAGCTGAACCCAGTCTCCCGATGTTATCGATATTGGTGAGATGCACGAGAAACGGGATGTTTCGGGTCAGGCCAAGTTGGGGGAATCTGCGATTGACTCCGCTAAGGTGGATATCTTTTGAGAAACCGGCGAACATCGCTTCGTCCGCATTCGAGCTCTCTTTATACACCATGCGCAACCCGGCGTTAAAGGCGAGGAGGAACGTCGAAAAAGGTTCGGGTCGGGTGACGAGGTCGATGAAAATTCGATTTTGATTAAATGCTGTCGGTACCTCACGATATTGATCCCGGAAATGATACCCCTGCCCAGTAGTGGATAGTTCCGGAACAGTGGTGAGGTCCTCCCGAATCATAAGGCTGCACCAGTAGAGAGCTGCATAATTGATACCGCCGTTCGGCGGCATCAGCGTTGCGTAATCGCATGCCGGAGGGGGATTTACGAAGGCAAATAATCCGAGGTGAGCCGGAACCGGTAGCGGAAACGGTCCTCCCGGGAAATAGGGGGGCTCCGCCAACGGATCTTGCACGACTTCAACCATTCGCGACTCCTCTGTATCGGCGAAAAACCCCACCGATTCCCGCAACACATCGAATGCAGGATTCCCATCGCGCCAACTAGGCGCCGCTCCTGGCTGGGGCAGAACATGGGTGTCGCCCGTTGACGAGAGACTTAAGTCCACGAGAAAAGCCATACACCGCTTTACAAGGGTAGCCGTAGCCTCACCCCGTACGGTGAATGTATCTGGGCCGAAGACACTCCCGATGAAACGGGCGAAAGGATTATTCGATTCATTTTGAACGACGATACGAATCGCATTCCCACTAGTCACGGCATCTGCTGATTGGACGAAACACGGGTACTTTCCGCACGAAACACCGCCCGGTCCATCCGGATCGCTCCGATGCCAACGTCCATAGAGAATTCGGCTCTCCCCGGAGAGGCTTTGCGTTACGTTAAACTTTGACGGGTCAAGCCCCCATACGGAATTGCTTTGAAGGATGGTGTTGACCCGCTCCTCCGTCGTCGAACGCCGACTGATCTCTGGGGCAGAATCTCCCTCAGCCGGCGAAAAACGGACGTACTGCTCGATCGCGCTCAGCGCCGCGAGATTGACCACAAGCTGAAGTCGATTCTGCGCTACTGCGACTAATCCGAGCTGGATCACCAAGGCGGTTAATCCCAGCAAGCCAAGCCCAAAAATAGCGACGAGGATGAAATAGATCCCCCGCTCCTTCGAACGCTGCGTGAAGAGGTGAAAAGCCCTCATAGAAAAGTTCCTCACTCCATTATATCACCCCGGCAGGGGGGTTGGGGTAGGTGGACACGAACAATATTGAGTGCAGCCGATGCACAAGGCGCAGGTGCTCGCTATCCCTGAGAGACACCGTGCCTGCTGAGCCTGTGAGGAACACTCGGTCAGGCAGTTCGTGGTTGGAGTGGGGCTCGGAGTAATCGTCGGGGTTAGGCTCGGGGTCAGGGTCGGAGTGACCGTCGGGGTCGCACTCGCCGTTCCGGTGGGGGTGTTTGTCGGGGTCCTCGACGGTGTTGGGGGCCGGGTCGCCGTGCCGGTCGGAGTAATCGTGCCGGTGGCGGTAGCTGTCGGCAAAGTACCTGTGGGAGTTGAAGTCCGCGTTGGGGTCGGGGTACGTGTTTGAGTAGGCGTTCCGGTCGGTGTCATCGAGGGGGTCGGAGTCGCGGTTCGAGTCGGAGTGAGCGTCGGTGTTGGGGTCGGCGGCACTGTGCTTGTCGGGGTCGGGGTGGGTGTCGGTGTCGGGGTCGGGGTCATCGTCGGTGTTGCCGCCGGAGGGGCGCTACTGAAAGCTCGGATCTGCCGAAATGCAGCGGCTCTCCCTGTGATGCGAAACGGGGCTACTCCGGGGAGTATCGGCTTAAATCGAGCCTGTACAACGACCTCAATCGGCTCGTTCCGCAGTACCGAGGCCCAACTCTCGCCCAGGATCGGCCATCCTCGTCCAGGACACGGGCGAGCCACCCCCTCAGGGCAGCTGAAAGGACGGCTAAAATGTTCAAGACGATAGCCTGTGGGGCTTCCCGTTCCATCGATCTCCTCAACTATCTCTCCTGGTCGAAGAAAGGCTGCGTATCCGGTAAAGTTTGCGATTCCCCCGCCCCCACCGAAGGACTCCCCCCAGAGCGAGAACAGCGCCTCATTATAGAGGTCGGGATTGTAGTGACGAAATTGAATCAACCTCATATCGGAGTCTCCCCCGAGCGAGGCCACAGTGCTGGCCCGTTCGGTCGCACGCTGCACGATCTGGATAAGCCGGTCCCGATAGGACTCACAGGCCGCGAGCGTGAGTTGCGTTGAACCTTGATTCTCAACGCACAGACCTTGAGTTGTTTCAATCTCGACCTCCACTTTTCCAGCGAAATCGGCGGCTCGCTGCGCTGAATGCTGGAGCATCACAAACGTCAAAAGTCCCCGCGAGATATCGATAAACCCGAGAACCAAGAGGAGGAAAAGAGGTATCGAGACCACCGCTTCGATGTACGAAGCTCCCCGATGCCAACGCCGAGACGAATAACTCGGCCACCGCTGCGACCAACAACTCAAGAGAACCCTATTCAATAGTTTTGCTCGCACTAACGCCGATCTCAATTAGCTTGATTCGCTTGACCGGAGTCGATGTCCGATAAAGCTCTCACAGCACCACAGTGGTTGTCATCCGGAGAGTTCGACCGGACCGTTCCGTAGGCGACCCAGTGACAGCACGGGTTATCGCTTGAACGATGGCAGCCCTCACCGAGGATTGTAGTATCATTCACAGAGCGCCCTCACCTGCTTATAAGAAAGAGATAGCAACCTCCCCGAGAACCCCGCTCCTCGACTCGAGATACCTTGAGCCTTCGTAGCATGAGGGTCTAATCGAGTGGAACGGCAAAATCGGAATCGATTGCGGGATGCCACCAATCCTGGGGCGACTCGGCATCGATTGGGGGATGCAACCAATCCTCGGGCGACTCGGCGGGCCGAGTTACCGTTCCCGACTGATTTCCCTTACCGGACTGGCCCCCGCCCGGGCCACTTCCTCCGGCTCCCCCACCGGCACACGACGTCCCACACGCACCACACGGAAGTCGCCAGCCACTCGAACATGCCCCGGGGATATCGCTCGGGCGAGAAAGATCCTCGCCGCCCTGATTCCCCCCCCCGACGGTGAGCCTGGCGACGACGGTCTCAAGTCCTAGACTAAGCACGGGAAGGACTCCGAAGAGGGGAGACGAGCCGAGCTCAACTGAAAGGGCTACGAGGGGCGCCTGCTGCCCCGAACCTTGAGAATCGGTGCTCTCTACTCCCCTGACAACCCCCTCCCGACGTACAAGGGTAATCGAGGAGTCAGCCCCGTGACGACGTTCGAAAAGATCCTCTAAGAGGTTCTCAGCGGTGGAGGCGCTGGAGGAACCGTCTTCAGCACCCGCGACAACCGCAGCGTATGACGCCTCAGAGAGCCAGACGAGTCTGGCGATTGCGAATCCAAGGGAGCCCACCCAGAAACAAAGGAGTACTAAGAGGGGGATGATGAGCGCAAATTCTAGGAGCGCCGCCCCCCGCTCGATCCCCAAAAGCACAGATCCGTCCTCGGTCCGAATGCACCGATGAGAGCCCCGCAACGATTTAGGCCGGAAGTTCATATAAAACCCCGTTTTTAGATCGGCTTTTTCGGTGATTTCCTTAACCTTCTAAGCGATTAAATCCGATTAAAAAAATCAATCGGTTAGAATGGAGTCGTTTTCCTGTTCAAGCGGCAGGTGCTACCCTCATCGGGGGGGTCTTTTGCCTGGTGGGACAACTTAAAAATCTCTTATGACGGATTCGAATGATGTCGAGCTGAGCGTCGTCATGCCCGCCTACAACGAGGAGGGGTGTATCGAAGGCGTCGTCAGGTCGCTCCTTCTTTTTTTTGAGGCCCGCTTTCGCTCGTTTAAAGTCGTTATCGTAAACGATGGTTCCCGTGATCGGACCAAAGAAATTTTAGATCGCATCGCGGCTGACGATCAAAGGGTAGTCCCGATTCATCAACCGAACGGCGGACACGGCAACGCTCTGCTTCGCGGTTACTCGGAGGCGTTGAAGCTAAAGCCTACCTGGATTTTTCAGATCGACAGCGACGATCAATTCGAGATATCAGATTTTCATAAGCTGTGGGCTGAGCGTGACCGATCCCGGTTCGTTACCGGACGAAGGGTGGCGCGTCACGATGCCTTCCATCGGCTCGTCATCACCCGCATCCTCCGTTATACGAACGTCGCATTGTTTGGAACACTGATTCCAGATGCAAACATCCCCTTCCGATTGATTCGAGCCGACTTTCTCTCAAAACTTCTCCGGTTTATTCCTCACGACGCATTTGCACCGAATATATTTCTGGCGGTCCTTGCGCAGCGCGCCGGAGAGGACCTCGGTCAGATACCGGTCACTCATAAAGATCGGGCGACGGGGACGGTTTCGATCGTCCGCTGGAGGCTCATTAAAGCGTGCCTGAGGTCGGTGAGAGAGCTCGCGCTCTTTCGTCGATCCCTTTCGCACGCTGTCCGCGCTCTTCGCGAGGAACGATGACCCATCGCACCGTTAAGCATCTCATCATCGGCGCAGGCCCAGCGGGCCTGGGAGCTGCATATCGACTTTGCGAGTTAGGTGAAGATGATTTTCATATCGTCGAGTCGAACCGATGGGTCGGTGGACTCGCCGCCAGCTTCGTGGATGATCATGGATTTACCTGGGATATCGGGGGGCACGTTCAATTCTCACACTACCCGTATTTCGATACGGTAATGGATCGAGCGCTCGGCAAAGACGGCTGGCTGTCGCACGAGCGGGAGTCGTGGGTGTGGATGAAAGAGCGCTTTGTTCCCTACCCATTTCAGAACAACATCCGCTATCTTCCCAAAGAGTCGCTCTGGCGATGTCTCAAGGGTATTATCGACATCACGAAGAGCCCCCCTCCGCCGCCGACGAACTTCCACGAATGGGTGCTCAGCATCTTCGGCGAGGGAATCGCCGCTGAGTTCATGATGCCGTACAATTTTAAGGTCTGGGCCTACCCTCTCGCGGAGATGGCGTTTCAATGGATCGGGGAGCGGGTCTCTGTCGTCGACCTTGAGCGGGTTACCCGGAATATCGTTCTCGATAAAGACGACCTCTCGTGGGGGCCGAACAACCTATTTCGCTTCCCCGTGCGGGGGGGCACCGGGGCGATCTGGAAAGCGGTTGGAGAGTTAGTCGGACTTAAGCACGTCACCCTTGATAGAAACGTCGTCGAGATCGATCCAGCCCAGAAACGAGCGACCCTCTCCGATGGTGAGGTGATCGGATATACCCACCTCCTTTCGACTGTTCCGGTCGACCGACTCGCTCGATTAGTGACCGGATTGCCAACCGAACTCGTGGCGGCTGCGGGAAGACTCAAATATTCCTCCTCGAATATCGTCGGTGTCGGTCTTCGTGGCCAACCCTCCCCCGCCCTTGCCCCGAAATGCTGGATGTATTTTCCAGAGGAGAATTGCCCCTTTTATCGGGTTACCCTCTTCTCCAAGTACAGCCCGTATAACGTCCCGGATAGCACTCAATTCTTCTCATTGATGACCGAGACGAGCGAATCACCGGTGAAACCCGTCGATCAAGCGACCCTCGTTTCCGATACAATCGCTGGGTTGAGAGCAACCCGACTCATCTCTTCAACCGACGAGATCGTCTCAACCTGGTCCTATCGAGCGGCCTACGGCTACCCCACTCCCTCACTTGAGCGGGACGCGATACTTAACCGAGTCATCCCCGCACTCGAGAGCCGGGGCGTCTATTCGCGCGGGCGTTTCGGCGGATGGAAATACGAGGTGTCGAATCAGGATCACACTTTCATGCAGGGGGTTGAGTGGGCTAACTTTATCGTTGAGGGAGCTCCTGAAACCACCTATCAGGTTACCCGCCCGAATACCGTCCGGACGTAGCACTCCGACGGGGGCGCTACCCCTCGGAGAACAACTATGTCGCACACCGCATCCCCCCCGTCAGCCGAGTCTCACGAGTCAACGTGGCGCTTCTCCCCACGCGAATGGACCATCTTCGCGGTAATTATCCTTGGCGGGATCGTCCTTCGCTGGCTCCTCCTCGACATGCGCCCGATGCACCACGATGAATCTCTCCACGGGATGTACGGGCGATATTTTTTCGATTTCCCGGAGCAAAATTTCTACAAGTACAACCCGATGCTCCACGGCCCGTTCCTCTATAATATGCTTCGGTTTGTCTATAACACCCTCGGAAGCTCAACATGGGCGATCCGCGCCTCGATCGCGCTTCTCGGTACTTTATTGATTTTTCTCCCCTTTCTCGCACGGCGTCATTTCTCAAAATCAGCGGTTCTTCTTTTAACAGCTGTCGTGGCACTATCGCCGACTCTCATCTATTGGTCGCGATTTATACGGGAGGATATCCCTTCGCTCTGTTCGATGCTGCTGATGGTGTATGCGGTCGTGTTCTCCCGGCCCCAACTGAAAGCGCCGCTTTTCCTCTTTGGGTTCGCGTGGATGTTTACAATCAAGGAAAACTCCTTTGTCACATCCGCGATCCTGCTCGGATATCTCATCTTCGACTTTTTATTTCAGCGGATAGTTCTTCGAGATAAAGACACCGCGGTCGCACGGCTCTGGGGCCATATAAAAGCGTATCGGTGGGAAACATTTTTTGGATTTCTCCTTGCTGCGCTGTGGTACTGCTACCTCTTCTCCGCCGGATTTCGTTACAGCGAAGGGATCCTCGATGGGCTCTACCGGGAAAGTATCGGCTACTGGCTTGAGCATCACTCGATGGAGCGCATCAAGGGCCCCTTCAATTTTCATATCTATGTTCTTTCGTGGTACGAACTTCCTTTTTTCATCGCATTTATCACCCATCTGGCGTGCTTCTACCGCCGCGCGGATCGGTGGGCGAAACTCACGGGGCTGGCCGCGATCGCAGGGCTCATCTTCGCACTCATCCACGCGCTTGGAACACCGGTCGAATCCTTCCCGGCGTGGCAGATCTTTAAACTCAAAGACAAACTCGATCTCGTCGGACTCTTCGTTCTGCTTGTTCATCCGTTCCTGGTGACGGTTCAACACACCGTTCGGCGTGAGCGCTCCTTAGCTATTTGGGGATACCTTTTTACCGCAAATCTATTTACCTACAGTTACCTCGGCGAAAAAGTGCCGTGGCTTACGATCTACCCGTTCGTCGCGGGAATCATCTATCTGACCCTCTTTTTTCAAGCGGAGTTTAAGCTGCGTCCCGTGCCGGAGCGAGTAGCGTTGGAGACCCTGCTCCTCTGGGGGGGCTCGATTCTCGGAATATTGACCCTGATCTTCATAATCGAGGAGGGTTTTGAATCGAATAAAATGCTCCTCGGCCTTACCTGCGTACTCCTCGCTCTCGGATATATCGAAGGATGGCGTCATGCGCTCGGCTCAGTCTCGCTGCGAGGCGCGGTGCTCCTTGTATTTACGGTATATTCGTTTCGCGCAGCCGTGTTAACGAATTACACCTATGCGGGAAAGGCGAATGAGTTCCTGAGCCAAGTTCACACAACCCATGAATTCCATAATCTCGTGCTGAAAATTCGGGACGATATCCTCAATCCGATCGGGGCTAAGAAGCCCACCCTTCTTGGAACCGGCGATGTCGTCTGGCCGATCACCTGGTACCTTGTCGATATCCCCCAATATAAATTCGCCGCGACTAACGAGGAGCGGCCGAATTTTTCCTATATCTTTCAGGACTTCCGAGACCCTCATGAAAACGTCCCCGCCGGGTGGGAGGCGATGAAAGTGCCGCTGCGTGGGTGGTGGGTACCGGACTATTCAAAGATGACGTTAAAGCGGTATCTCGCCTATGCCCTCAATCACACCCCGTGGAACGATCCCGGCTACTCCGACCTCTCGTTCCTCTCGAATCCAAAACGGTAATGGAACGAGACTACGGGGCGAAGATCGTATAGCTTCCTCGAGTCACGACGGGACGCAGACACGCAAACCCTTCCGGAGAAATTCCCGGATACGTCTTCCGCTCCAGGGGACCGAAAACTACGTAGCCGATCCCCTCGCGACCCAGAAACTCCCGCTTCGCCGCGCAGTCAGCTCCGAGAAAGAATTCCTGGGTAGCCTTCTCGCGTCGCGATACCTCACCGTACTCGCGGGTCAGCAGATTGACGTGGTTCGCCCAGCCAAGAAAGGACTCATTTCCACTGAGGGTCGCCACATGAGTGGTATAGTCGTAGGCAGGGCCTTGCGCCTCTAAAACGACGCCCCGGGGCAGCCGCAGTAACTCCTGAATAGCCTCACCCGCCCCGTCAAACCGCCGTGAAATCTCACTGAGTCCCTGCGCATACGGCTGGACGAGTCGCTCTTTTGTTCGGCGAAGCTCGATCGTCCGCACAAAAAACCCGCAAAATAATATGACGGCGAGCCCCCCGAGTATCGTCAGGGGAGCGTGTGACCGCCCACCTGCGAATTTACGGGCGACGACCTCCCTGAGCAGCGACGCCGCATACAGATGAATCGCAAACCAGGCGGCCGAGTAAATCTTAAAAATCGTGTTCATGCGCTCGTTCTCACCGCCGTAAGGGTCGTCGAGAAAAAGGATCTCCGGCACCATGAGAAACCCGATCGCTCCAAAACCGAAGATTTCGATGATAATGGAGGGGAGCGGGGGAGTTTGTGCGGACTGCGCCGATCCTTTGACCAGATCAGCACACCGCCACAGCGAAAGAACGGCGAGCGCCGTCAGAAACGGCAGCGCATCCCGCGCTGAAAGACTCACCCCGATGAGGATGGCAGCGAGGCTTCGATCCCGGCCGGGGTGACGCAGCCACACGAGGCTCAGCGCAATGATCCCGAGGGGTGCTCCCCAATGGCGCATGAGATCCCACACGTTCGAGCGAGCGATACCGCCCGCAACGAGCTTCAACGGCGTTTCCCCCGCCGCTATATTTCGAGACGAGAGGTAGAGAGAAAAGATACCCCACACCGCAGCGATAACTATCGCCCATACACGCACATCCGCGACGGCCTCCCGAGCCGAGCCCAAGACAAGAGGCAGCTCCCCCTTTTTCCAACACAGCGCCGCGCTGACAAGAACCGTCAGCGCACCCCAGCTCATCCAGAGCGGAACCTCCCAGGCATTTGCGTTGAAAAACCACCATGGGGTGAGTGCAATGAGGGCGAGAAGACCGACCGTCCCCCGCCGATCCCCGCCGTGCAGCAGACGCAGGATAATCGTCAGCAGAAAGGGCGCAAGGCATAGGTTAAGAAAATGGGGATGAAGATCCCCTAAGAGAAACGACCAGACCGGAAACTCATTAATTGCGCCAGGGATAACCCGCGAGGGGCCCCACCAGTTCGTATCGTGGGTCAAAAAAGCCTCTATACCCGCGATATTCGACCCGTACGAGATAATCACCGCTGCCCCGAGAGCAAGCTCCGGCCGAAAAGACGCGTAGCGCCGCAGCAGATGGAACAAAGCCGCGGTGAAAAGCGCAAAGGTAAAAGACTGCAGCTGCGGATAGAGCTGCCAGACCTCGAGGCCGCCGATACTCCCCAAGAAATGGGCGAAGCGATACCAATAGAGGTAGTAATTGAGGGTGCTGCCAGCGAGCCACGGCTCGCGCGGGACGACCGGAGAATTATTTACCGAGGCAAGAAGCGCATAATCACGCAGCCGCTCGCCCATCGCGACAAAGTCCGGCCATAAAAGACAGAGCGAATAATTAAGCAGAAAGAATACCGCAAGAACGCTCAGCGACTCGAACGCATCGAGCAAAGGTTCACGCCCCCCTGCTCGCCCCGGGCGCGCGACCCAAACCAGAAACCCAAGGAGAGCGCAGAATCCCGCGGCGTAGAGAGGGATAGGAATCGAGGGAAATGTCGCAAGCGGAAAGACCACGATCGGTGTCATCAGCAGCACCCCAACGACCGTTTCAAAGACGGGGAGCCTCAAAAGCCAAACGACACACCCTAAAATACCGAGGACAACTGCTATCATCATACCTATCAACGTACTCCGTCGATCACGCCGCCCGGCGGCAAGATAACCCGATATACCGCGCCCCCCGCCGTTCGCTTGACCACCTCGAAAAAGTCTGGACGCGCTTCGAATTTCTGCAGCCCTGGTCCAGGATAGGTGGAACGTTCGAGCGACGAAACCACAACGAATGAAATCCGATACCGTTTCATTAAGCGGAGCGTCTGAGCGATATCGGTCGAAAGATACATCGTCGCGATATCACGTTTGCGGCGCTGAACATCGACATCGGAGGCTCCCCGCTGGCGTACGTGATGCTCCCATCCCAACACCGTAGGAAGACCCGTATGCATAGCGATTCGGGTATACGGGCCGTAGGAATCCCCATGCGCCTCTAAAACTGTCGGAAGGCCCGACACGTTCCGGCGAAGCCAGCCGATGAGCTGCGCATCCGCTGGATTAAACCTCTCGAGGTACGCCTGGCCGTTCAAGGTCGGCCGTGGTCCGTCGACCCTTTGAAACGGTACCATCGCCCAGAGATTGACCACGCTCCCGAATGCAGCGATACCGACTCCGCTTAGTGCACATAGACCACCAAGCCGCCTCATCCAGCGCTTCCCCCCGCCCGCTCCCCACATTAGCCCGATCGAAGACACCGCGAGCGCGAGCCAAACGAAATGGTAAAACTTAAAGATCGTGTTCATCCGATCCATCAAGAACAAGAACTCAGCCCCCACGGCGAGATAGATCCCACTCAAGGCAAGCCCCCCGAGAAGACGCCGCTCAACCCGCTCATTAAGACCGACAAGAACGGCGCTGGCCCCCGCCGCAAGCAAACCCCATACTCCCGCGAGCACCCACGAAAATCCCCGGATCTCCGCTGCGGCAGCCGCCGCTGCAACCGCCACGGGGAGACTCCCCGCCCCGATAACCACCGCGAACCGACCGATCCCGCCGATAGTTACGGCTCTCCGCGCTGCTGCGATCAGCGCGGAGAACGTGCCGAGGAGAAGGAGGAGCCACCAAAGTCCGAGATGAAGGGCTACCTGGGAAAATGCGGCGAATTCACCCCGAACCCAGCCCCAATGCACCTGCTGAGCTTTCACCGAGGAGAGCGCAAAAGGGATTATGACGAGCGCTGCGCAGCCGATAATCACGCAGCAATCGAGGAGGACATCCCGAGCCCCAGCCAGCCATCCGGCACCGCGGTCGGCGAGAGCGAAGCGAATCGCGATAACGATACAGGTAAACCCAACCCCACTGATAAAATCCCACGTATTAAGGGCGAACAAAGCTCCAAGAACAACACCATGAAGCGCGCTCTCGGCGATGCCGTACCGACCGGTTGGGTCGCTGCTTCGCTTCATGGGGGCAAAGGCGAGATACATAAGGGTAACGACGAACGGCAGCGCAATCACGTGGGCATGAAGATCGGCGAAGAGGATCGACCAGATCGGATACTCGGTGATCGCCGGAGATGTCAGCCCTCGGCTTGAGGCCCAAAAAAGATCGAAGTTCCAACGTCGATCAGAAAATACCGCCAGACGGAAGACCTCCCAGTTGCTTAAGAGGACTCCACCGAACGCCACGCAGAGCCCCCCCCGACGACTGCTGGTCACCCATACCCCGAGGCCATACATCACCGCCACGAGCCATGCCGCAACCAGGGCGATACCCAAATTGTAACCAATAGCGGTATCGATCCCGGAGACCTTCAGTAGAACACCCAGTATATGGAAGCCGAGGTAGTAGTAGCCCATCGGCTGTCCCGCAACCCACGGATCTGTCGGAGGAAGGGTCGTCAGCCGATTAAAAAAATTGAGGAACGTAAAGTCCATCGGCTTCTCGCCCCAGAATATCTCTGGAGCACACGCCCGTACCGCTGCCCATAGCAAAAAAGCTGCGACAAAGAGGATCTCTATCGTTCGCGGATGCGGCCCTAGTGCGACGCCCCAGGAGCGCCACCCCCCCCATCTTCGCGACACAAAGATGTGCGCCCCCGTCAGCCCGCACAGCAGCACGCCCCCGGCAACAGTGCCAGAAACCGGTGCACCGCCGTACCACGCCAGGAGCCATACAACGAATGCGAGCAAAAATGGCCCCAAGACCTTGGCGATACCAAATCCGCGATCGGGGGCGGTCCTCAACAGAGCGCTGAGAAACGGCGCAACAGCAAGTGCTGCGAGCTCTACCGTGAGAAGCCAGAGAATGATCGCCAGCAGCGAGGATGGGGCCGTCCGCGCCGGAGGGGGCTCGTCGCTGTCCCGCACCAACATGTCACGCCGTGAAACAAGGGGGCCCTCGGCTCCCTCTACATCGATGCGCCGAGCGATCTCACCCGCCGGAAGTCGCGCGATATTTTTGAAGATAAGGACCTTGGGATGGTCGTACACCGTGAAACTCTCATCGGCGAGGTCGTCGTTGAAGACCAGTGTGCCGAGTGCCGGGCGAACCTTAAAACTCTGCACAAGACCGTACCCGAGCTCCCCGCGAAAAAGTGCGGAGAACAGCCTTGTCGTGGCTGAGTATTCGTCGGGAAGTATCGGTATCGACCCGTAGGTGCGTGCCGTCGGAAAGACCAGAAAATCGTGATCCGCTAGCTGGGCCGCCATCTGCTCGAGCTTCCGCGGTGATTCGGGCTCATATACCGCCAGCTCATGGGGCACACCCTCATACCGGTACCGGTACTCATGAGGAGACCTGCCCGGTAAGGAAAGCGGCAGCTTATCATCCCAGTGAACTCCGAGAATACGCGCCCCGGCGGGAACGTTCTCAAAGATCCACTCTGAGCTTGTTACATAGCTATGGGGCTGTCGGTAAATACCGATAAACGCTGCCACGGTGAGGAGAGCCCCCAGCAAAACGATCGTGGATGGGAGCCACGCTAAAATTCGGGACATGCCGAGGGAACTGGTCACGCTCCCAAACCTCTCGCCCAGCGCCCTCAGCCCCAACGCGCCGCAAACACAGAGGAGCGGATAGAGCGGCAGGAGATAGCGCGGAAACTTAACCTGAAGTCCACCCACGAGGAAAAAAACCGGGAGGATCCCAGCGAGCAGAACAAGCTCCAGAGCGCTTGGTCGCCGCACCTGCCGAATCGCGACCCACACGACGCCCAGAAAGACTGCGAGCGCGCTGAGCGGCCCAAATGTATACCGATACATCTGCTCCAAGGGATAGATATACGGGGTCGTGCGCGCATACTGTACGGTATAGGGAGGACGCCACTCCCCCCGCGTCATCGAGATCTGCTCGTGGCTATGCTGAAGAAAGAGCTGATAATCGAGAAAGGAGTACGGCGCCGCGATGAATAAGAAAAGGGGTATCAGAAGAAGGGTTAACACGGTGAAGCGATAGGCGCGCCACGCCCGCCAATCACCCGCGCGAAACCGCTCAATCCCGACAGCGATGAGAAACGGTGCGAGGAGGGAGAGCGCACTTATCTTGGTCGCCATCGCGATACCGATAAGGATACCCGCCCCGATGTAGTCCCGAACGGTCCCCCCGCGGGCGATTCGACAGAAGACAATGATCGCGCCGACGTAGATCGTCGTAAGAACGATATCCACCGTGAAAAAGCGGGAGAGCTGAACGTGGAAAACATTGAGGGCGAGAAGCGCCGCCGCAGCAAAACCGGTCGTCCGTCCCCCTCCCACAATGCGACCGAGATGATAGGTCAGCGCAACTGCCACCACTCCGAATAAAACCGCGAGGAGACGGCCGACGACGAAGAGTCCGTCATACGTTCCGAACCACGGCCACACGGGCTTGAGCAGAAGCGTGAGTCCGCCGTGAAGATAAAACGGGAGACTCCCATACGCAAAAAAGCGGGGGTTAAAATCGCCCTCGCGCAGCATCCGCTCGGTCACCGAGATGATGTGCCGCTCATCCGGATGAAAAGAGACCCCGTGGGTTATGCCCCCGATCC
>JBJOHD010000192.1:0-13495 GCA_046047875.1 Pseudomonadota bacterium
AGCGACCCCAAAAGTGGGGCGTGGGAGATCGTCGAGGATTCCTACACGAAGATGGCGCCTCACGGTGAGATGGATATCGTTTTTGGCGACGTTGTCGCGACCGGAACGAGTCTTAAACACGGACTTATGAAGCTCTCTGAGGGCCTCGCCCGCTCGTGCCGCTACAATTCGATTACGTTCTTTACTATCGGTGGCGGGGTCTCAGGCGAGATAATGGCTGAGTGGCGAAAACTTATCGAATCGCGCCAAGGCGCTCCGCTCAAAGCGACCGTGGTGTATTTCGAAGGGATCTTCGGTGTGGCGGGGCCACGGACACCGGTGTCGATAAAACTCGACGGCACCGATTTGCTCCGCCGCGATGGGGTGATGGCGCCGGAGTTTATCGAGTCCCAATACGAGTCGCCGCTCTATCCCCTTGAGCGGTGCACGATCTACGATGCCGGCTCCAGGGCGTTCCATGTACCGGAGTACCTCGAGGACGTCGTCGATTACTGGCGGCAAGTAAAGGCGCAGGCCGAGAGTGGCACCACTTTCGAAGCGCTTTTAAAAGAGCGCTGCCCTGAGGCGACTTACCACCGTTTCGGGAATCCCGACCTAAAAACCGTTGCATCGCAGCATCTTAGCTCCCTTGAAGCACGTTTCGCGAGCAGTGGCGTACACGCGAAAGATTAGGGCAAAGAGCGCTCCCACCCCCCCATAACTATCTCAAACACCTTGGTGTTTTAGGTGGGTGTGTGGGGTTTCTAAAGGTTGAAAAAGTGGTAAGCGCCCCATTCTCGTCGCTTGGGCAAGCTCCCGAGCAGGGACTCGCACAGTCGCTCGATAACGCCACCTCTCCCTCCAATCCCACCACGATCGAGGCATCCCGCGCCGAAATGGTAACGCCCCCACTCGACCTCGCGGAGACCGGGTCGATGGCCGATCACGTCAAGGAGGAGTTCCCCCCCCCCTGGGCAGTTGCTCAACGGGATAGCTCAGGAAAACTAAACCTTGAAGATAAGTACGGCCGCGCCGAGATGTGGCGCTTCGATGCGAGTCCCGAACTACAGCGGGAGCTTCAAACTCTCGCGCCGGGGGTTTCTTTCGAGCTCGGGAATAATAACGTCGGGGTTTCAAACGGAAGCGTTATCGTGGGGCGGGGAGGACTTTGGGGGGAGTTCTCGGTCGAACTAGCTACGCTCAAGCCGGGGGATCGTCTCAGCTCTCACACCCAACGGAGCGCAGTGCCTGGAGCTCCTGAGGGGGAGACAACACCCACTCTCCGTCTTAGTCGCGCAGACGGCACATCGTTCGAAGTCGATCGGGGGAGTATTAGGGTAGAGGGCGACACATTTCGGTACGGACTCGAACCTCAGCGAACTGACACCACAGCAGGGCCCCCGACTTACCCGATTTTAGTTGTTCCCGGAGGCCCCGGTGCCACGATCGATCTCCGGGTCGACTCCGAACCTATGAAAACCCGGTATATCTGCGCGGTTCAAGACTCCCCGCACGGAGCAACGGTCAAAGGCCTCGCACCGAAAAGCACGATCGTGCTGCGTGATGGTGGTGGATTTATCGCCGACACGGCGAGTATTTACGATGACCCGGCGGACGGAGCGAGCTCGGTTGTGCTGATGAACGGACGACTTGAGGTTGATACCGGCTCAGTGGGGAACGGGCGCTGCACCGTGGAAACGGGGACCGGGAAGCCGCTTTTCATCTCTCTCAACCAAGCTCCGGGTGGCGATCCCTCGGGGTCGCTGTTCGAGCTCGATCCCACGCGACTACGATTGACTGAGGATGCTCCCTTTACAACCGATCAGTTTAACCTCGATGGCGGAAGGTTCTCTATCGGGGTTACCACTCCGGAGAATTTTGATCCTTCCGATACCGTAATAGGTCTTCGGTACTCACCCCGAGTTGGGATCGATACCACCACCGGAGACTTTGCTATCTCCCCTGCTCTCACCGATACGCCGCTCACGATAACCCGCACGGGAGATCCGAAACGGCCAGATATCTCTGTGCACTCTCACGGCAACCTCCACGGGATCGCAAGTAAAGATTCGTTCTTACTCATTCCACCCCCCACCGATCAAGCCCGAGCGAGAGAAACGCTAGGTAGCGTAACCGTAGCGCCGTTCGATGGTCGAGCGGGAGTGACAGGGGTCATAACGCTCGATGAAACCGGCTCCCTGAATGCATTCGGAGCCCGAACGACCGAGATGGGATCCGATGGGAAACTTATTCAATCTCCGTGGGGAGCCCATTGGTTCACCCCTGCAGCGAAGCTCCACGACGCCGGACTAAAGCCGGGGCTCATCGACAAAATGGCGTTGGCGACCGCTCGGGAAGCGGAACTTACGAACGGTATGCAGAATCTGTACCGCGAGCTCCACCGATTCTCAGATGAGTATCTTCCAAGCTCACTCGAGGTCGACTCGACCAACGGCAGCGTCGTCGTCACCGGCCTCGGACCCGGAGATAAGAGCTATATCAGTGTTCAAAAAGATGAGCGTAATGTGGACGTATACATCGAGAACCTCTCTGGTGACCTGATGGATACGATCGCCCAGACTCTTTGGCGAAATGGGCCGCGTCTTGAGCGCGCGAGCGATATCCTCGCTCACAGGAACGATCTTGCAAGCGGTGGCGGTGAAACGGAGGCTCAGCTCACGGCCGCGGGTCTTCAGCCCCACGAGATCGATTTTTTAAGGACAGAAGCCGGGGAGATATTCGCCCATGCAGGTGTTCGAGAGGCGTTAAGCTCCGTACCGTTTGACTTCAACCTCGATACGACGGCTATCGAGATAAAACACGCCGACATCTCATTCGTCACCGACGACGATGGACTACGCTCATTCAAGGGCTCACTTGATCTGCGAGGCATGCAGGTGAAAGGTGTCCTCCCCGCCGGGGAGATCGGGAATGCGGTCGGGGCGATCGTCGGAGCACCGGGGGTATTGCACGATCTCGGCGAGGGGCTCGACAAAGCCACCGACAACAATCCACTCGTTGCCCCGATAACGATCCCGGCGAAGCTCATCGGCGGAATATTTAAGGGAGGTGAGGTCGCGACCAAAGTCGTCGGCGGTGAGGTCGATATCACCGTTCGGATAAACCTCGAGGGATACGAGAAGACCTCGGGTGAATGGATTATAACCAAAGATGCGGTTCAAATAGCCGAAAAATAGTCGGATTCCGAGAGATACAACGAGCTGCCCCAACCTCCGCAGGGCGCTGGGTGCAGATCTTTCCCCGAATCAATCTCCCGTCTAGTTTCCGGGGAGGCGTCCGAGGGAGGTCAGATACGCCGCCGCTCGCTTCGCCGCCCCGCGCGCTGTTTTTCTCTGCGCACTATTCATTCGCTTCACCGAGGTGCTCATGGTCGTACGGCCGATGGTGTTAAACTTCTTCCGGGTTGGAGCCGATTTCAGTGAGCTTGAGGGGCAGCTCATCCCCCAATCAAGCAGCAGACTCACCATCTTTGTGCTATCAAGGCCCGGATTCGCCAGAAGAAACGTGAGGTCCGCTGCATCGACAACTCCATCGTTGCTAAAATCGTTCGGACATCGATTGCAGGGCTGGTTAATTTTCGACAAAACTCTGGTGATATCGGCGCCATCGATGCTGCCGTCGCCATCGATATCAGCCGAAGCGTTTTTCTTATACTGCGATCCGACTGCGCCGAAGTTTCCTAAGACATAGATCAGGTCGTTGATGTCGACCCGACCGAACTCCTGAACGGTGTCCTCAGGACACTGCGATTCCGACTGAGCAAAAGCGACACTTCCGCCGAAAAGGGCGCAAAGTCCCCAAAAACACACATACCGACTTACCATGATTCCCCCCAAAGAAAACCCGACTCCATCCGCGGTCGGCTCGACCAACGTCGAGAAATACCGACCGCCCCCTGACAAACATGATATGACCCGAAGGCCGCCGTCCTTTACCTAATCAGATACCATCGCCTTTCTCAGAATACCGCAGCTCGACCGTGGGCGAGCTGCAGCAGCGAGTCGTCGCTCGCTGGCGAGGCCAAAGACAATGATAAAAGTCGGGGCACGTTCACCACGTGCCCCGACTTCCTCCCGATTATACCGAATCAGCTTTCTCAATCTAGCCGGAGAGACCCCGACGAGCCGAAAGCCCCTCGCGTAAAAAAGAGAGTTATCTAAGGGTGCCGGCGAGCGCTCTCGCAGCGTCGATATCTTTCTTTGAAAGAGTGCGCTTTTGAATCAGCTCATTCGACTTTCGAATATTCCGTTTAGTCGGAGCAGCGTACGTTCCGGTGCAGTTCGTTCCCCAGTCGTTCAGGAGCGACACCATCGCGGTCCCGGTCGCGGTACCGCTCGCGAGAAGATACGCGAGATCCGCTGCGCTCACCGTCCCGTCGTTGTTGTGATCGTGAGGACAGGTCGAGCACGGTTCACCGAGCCGTGACTGAACTATCGCGAGGTCCGCTCCGTTTATAAGACCGTCGACGTATAGATCCGCAGTGACATTCGCCTTAAACGCAGCGCCCCGAGCCCCAAACGCGTTCAGCACCGAAACCATGTCGTTCACGTTAACCTGTCCGTCTCCGTTCACATCCCCGAGACATCGCGGGACAGGCTGCGCCGACGCTGCAGTCGAGAAAAGAAGGGCGCACACCCCGAGAAGTAAAGACGACGTACGACGTAACCCCATATAACCTCCTAACAAGGCAAAAATGTTATTGTTATGGTCCTTGGTGGCTTAACGCCCCCTACGATCGGCGTCACCCCAGTCCCCGTATAAAGGGTTATGGGGCAGCGCCTCAAAATGTGACCTACGAAATTTATCGAGATATTCCACCGACCGTTTCAGGCACAGGGATAAAATCTTTAGAACTTCACCAACTCCACCACCGCCCGTTCGATCTGCTCGTCGGGGATCCCGTAAGAAAAGCGGAGAAAGTTGCTCCGGGTGGGATCGTTTTTAAACTCCGGGCCGATAAAATCAGTCGCGGGGACCGCCCCTACCCGCGCCCGGGTCACGAGTTCATCAACCACCGCACCCGCTGTTTTACCGGGGAATCGCTCCGATATTCCAGCAAGGATGTAGTAGGCCCCCTGGGGCTTATGGACGGTGAACCCGGCGCGCTCAAGCCCCGCGGCGAGAAGCTCCCGTTTTTTCAGGTACTGCGCAGCGAGGGCGGTATAATAATCGGACGGGAGTTGCCTCACCCCTGCTGCTACCCCATGCTGCAGCGGCGTTGGGGCACATACGTACGCCTGGTCGAAAACAACTTTAAGTACATCAGCTATCGAATCAGGGGCGGCGATAAATCCGACCCGCCACCCCGTAATCGCAAAGGTCTTCGAATACGAGCTCAGCGTGATCGTGCGCTCGAACATCCCCGGCAACGAGGCCATCGAGATATGCTCGTACCCCGGATAGGTGATGTATTCGTACACCTCATCGGTTACGACGAATACGTCGTGTTTTTTACAGAGCACCGCGATCCGTTCAAGCTCCGCTCTCGTATAGACCTTACCGGTCGGGTTGTTCGGAGTGGTCAGGAGCAAGAACTTCGTCTTCGAGGTGAAGGCTTCCTCCAACGCCGCGAAATCGATCTCCCACGTCGGAGGCTTCAGCGGCACATACCGGGTTACGGCCTCGAAACGAAGGAGGGCGTTTCTGTGGTACGGATAAAACGGGATAAACGAGATCACCTCGTCTCCCGGTTTTAGAAACGTCTGACATACTACCTCGAACGCCCCGGTTGAGCCGGCTGTCACGACGATGTTGTCTGGGGTCACCGGAATCTTATTAAACGACCCCAGCCGCTCCGCGAGCGCCTCCCGAAGCTCCACGATACCCTGCGCGAGGCTATACATGTTGTGCCCTGCGGCGATCGCGCGCTCAGCCCCCGCACGCACAACCTCGGGCATCGGCATTATACAGAGGCCCTGGGCGAGGTTTACCCCGTCTACCGCTTTGAGCCGTAGTCCGATCTGTCGGAGCGCGGGGGGTTCAAGGTTAAGATTTGTAACGATTTTCCTGCGCATCGGGGGCGATCCGGATTGAGAGAGGGAAAAGCCCCTCTCTCAACCGGCGGCTTCCCTCACGACCTCCGCGAGGGTACCCTAAAAGAGCGTGGAAAAGCCAGCGACCTCTGATGTCGCTCCCCGCTTCCGGCGCTTACCGCACCCGGAACCGGGCATAAGGGCTCTTTCTGGCGATCCCACTCACCCGGTACCGCACCTTGTATATCGCAGCACCGAGGCGTTTTACCACAACGGTGCGTCGGGTAGTCCTTACGGTCTTCATGATCCTCCCCCGCTTCGAGAACTCGATAGTAAACCGTTTCGAGGCTGCGATAAGCGGGACCGTTACGGTCACGCGACGCCCCTTTACCGAAACCTTCGGCTTGGTGAGACGGGGGCCACCGCTTACTCCGGGGGTCGGGGATGGTGTCGGCACCGGGGTTACGACCGATATCGCTGCTACCGCGCCGATCGTCTTCCCATCGTGCGCTGCGGTCAAAAGTCGGGTATTTCGGGGGCGAAACCCCTCCCGTACATAGAGGCGGAGCCGCTCAACGGTGTAATTGGGGTTAAATCCACTCGGGTCGTTGCGCTTCGCGAGCTCCCCGACCGCGTGCGCAGCGGTCCCAGGGCCGCCGAGCGATTTGTCCCACGCGGCGATATCACGGGCCGGGTCTACAAACTGAGGATCAACGTTCACATCGTGGATCCCCGGGGTACCAACGCTAAACTCGAGGTCGGCGTAGTTCCCGATTAGCTTATAGCCGGTGTTGTAATCGAGCGCGGAGGCACCGACGAGATCGGGCACCGTCTCGTTCGGGCCGGAGTCGTACATGACGTACCCCCGCGGAGCGGTATCCCAGGCGATGTTGCTCTTAAAGCTCGTCACCATTCCGGTGTGGCCCGGATAGGTCTCGCCCACCGAGGTCCCCTGGATGCCGGCGATGTACGTATTATGCTCAGCCGATATGAACGCATTCGGTCCCCCGAGCGCTGAGAACAGGGTTCCGCTTGTGGAGCCGGCACCGTTTGGAAGAACGATGCAGTTTCTAATCGTCAATGTCTTCGGGGCGGTGGGGTTCGCCACTCCGATGCAATCTCCGTTCTCGTCGTCCCCGGTATACTCAAAGATATCCCCATCGATTAGGCTCGACCGCCAGGTGAGCGCCTGCACAAAATGCGGGTTATAATCGAGAGTTCCCGCCGGAAGATCGGTGAGCCAATAGTTGTTTGTCGAATCGGCTGCAAGGATCTTCTCCGCCGTTGTGCGGTTAAGGATGAAATTCCGGTCAAAGATATCCCATCCCTCGTTCACATCGTCGGGTGAGACCGCATACGCGTTTAGAAACACATTATCGGTAATGATTGCGCGACGAGAGGCGAAAAAATTTATCGGCTTATCAAATACGTTTCCCTCTACTATCCGTGCCTTACCCGTGGCGGGTGCAGCGTACAGGTTCACCTCCGCGCTAATCGGGCTTTGGGTGCTCTTAAACGTGGTGTTTTTAAGGGTAAATGAGGCCTCTGCGCTCACCGCGTAGCGGGTCCGGAGCTCCCCTCCCCCGTTAAAGGAGACGTTGGTTAGGGAAAACTCACTCGCACCCGTAACCGCGGCGAGGATCGCCGGGTTCGCGGCATCCCCGATACGGGTCAGATCGCAGAACGCTCCCTGCACAATACCCGCACCGAGAAAGTCACCCCCAGTTATCGATGCTGCGGCGCCGTTGTTTGTGCCCACCGACCTGACAGCACACCGGGCGGAATTTGTGCCCTGGAGGCGCAGCACCGCCCCTTGATCGTGAGCGGTACCGATGCGGAGTGCATACCGCGCAGCTGCGGGGATAGCCGCTTGAGAGGCATCGAACTCAAGCACCGAATTGCCTACGAGGGTCATCGGAGCATCGTTGAGAGCGATATCCCCCCGAACAGCGAGTTTTATCCCCGGGCTTACCGTAAGCGACCCAGTGGGCTCAACCGTGATGATCGCCGGAGCGCCAGCAGCTGGGCTCGCCCCGATCGTTGTATCGCGGTCGACCACGACAGCGTGGTTTACCGTGGCTCGAGAGCTCCCGCTCGGAACGATACCTCCTGACCATGTGGCGGGAGATGACCAATTCCCCGATTGCACCGAGGCGATCTGCGCAAAAGAAAGCGCGGGGACAAGAAGTGCTACGAGAGCGATCTTACTTAACGTTCGGAACATACACACCCTTTGAAACGAAAACGAAAGAGGTCGATCTCGTACCAGGCTCGGTGGTTTTCAGGGAATGAGGGGAATCAGGTGGTGCTCAGCGAGAGCGCAATTCCTCGGAGGGTATTGAGCGAAAAGGAAGCGTAAAAACGGACCCGGTTTGCAGCGGCGGGGTTCTACACAGTGGGCAGGTTACGCCTGTTTTACAACCGCAGTTAAGGGGGATGACACGAGCGGATCGAGGATGGAGCCCTCCGACCCGTGCTCCTCCCGACAACGGGAGCCCCACAGATCGGAGGGAGTTTTCAGGAGCTACATACCCGCGGCGAGCCGCTCCCCCTCTTTCTTTATCCGCTCCTCAAACCGCCGCAGCCGGTTCCTCAACGGTCGGGCCTCTTCGGATGAGCCAGTTAGGAAGCTCTCCCAATCGACCGAACGACGGAGCGCCATAACCGCCCCCGCCACTAACGCCCCGGTCAGAAACGGATGGAGACGAGCCCGGGTGTAGACACTCCGCTCCCGCGCATAACGCTCCTCAGCTCCCCGTTCGGCGAGGTCTGAACCGGGCCGGTAGAGTGCATCCGCTCCGTTGAGCCGCGCGGGGCGATCCGATTGCTGCGCTGTAAACAAGGTTCGCTCAAGCACCTTATCGGTGAGCCGGGGTGCCCACGCGCTCATCGAACTCAGCACCTTGCCTGCCCCCCCAACGATGACGTCACGCTCAACGTGCTCGGTCGCGTACAGGATCGCGCGCGCCACCGTCTCCGGAGCGTAGAGCGGCGCCGGGGTTCGAGGAGCACTCGCCAGATAATTACGCGCATGCTCCGCATAAGGCGTATCGACCGCCGAGGGCTTAATAAGGGTCACCGAGATCGGCACCCCGGCCTGCTCGAGCTCCATCCTGAGAGCATCGGTAAATCCCTTCACCGCATGTTTCGAGGCGCTAAACATCCCTTGAAGGGGCACCGCCCTATCGGAAGCGATCGCGCCGAGGTTAATGAGGGCGCCCCCCTCCTCGCGCATAAAGCGAACCGCCTCAAGAGAGCCGTACACGACCCCCCAGAAATTGGTCTCAAAGAGGCGTCGATGATCCTCCACCGGCACATCCTCAAGCCGACCGTATATCGAAACCCCGGCGTCGTTGATCCAGCTATCGATCCTCCCGAACTGATCCCGAGCGATCTGGCCTATCTTCGCGACCGCTTGCTGATCTCCCACATCGGCGACGACGTAGATAGCGCGCCCACCGCCGGAGTTTATCTCCTCGGTGAGCGCCTTGAGGGCATCCTCATTCCGCGCCACAAGCACGACACGAGCCCCCGCGGCCGCCGCCATTCGAGCGGTCACGAGGCCGATTCCACTCGAAGCCCCGGTGATCACGAGGACCTGGTCCTTTAACTTTTTTAACTGAATTCCCATGCTGCTCCCTCCGTTTAAATAGCAGTTCGGAGGGGACGGTATACGGTTTAAAGCGTATCCGCCGTGATACCGCACAGGGAAGTTCTCTCACTTTGAGTCGAAGACAACCTCGCCGCACCACGCCTCAGGTATCTCGGCGGTAGCGAGCCGAACGGTCTCGGCGTAATAAAAGCCAGCGACCTTTCTCAACGGGGTCTCGAGTCCTTGAATAGCTCCGAAGAGGGTCTCCGCTTCGCTCCAGCGACGCGCAGCGAACGCCTCGAGGGCGCGCGTCCAATCGGCCGCTACCGTGCCGTCTACTGGCTCATCAAAAATTGAATACAGCACCACCGCCAGATCCTTGCCTTTCACCTGCATCCGACCGATTTTTATCGCGTCTTCTCGCTTCGCTGCTCGAATCGCCTCTTCCGTGATAAGGAGGGAGGTGCCGACGTACTTGTTGAGCCCCTCGATACGCGAAGCGAGGTTCACCGAATCCCCGATCGCGGTGTAGTCGAAGCGGCTCTCAGCGCCAAGATTACCCACCACCATCGCCCCGGTGTTTATGCCGATACGGGCGTGCAGGTGGGGGTGTTTGCCTTGAGCATTGAACTCCCGGAGAGCTGCTCGCATCCTCTCAGCTGCCCGGATCGAACGGACGGCGTGATCGTCTATCTTAAGCGGAGCACCCCAGATCACGAACATCGCGTCTCCGATGAATTTAATGAGGGTTCCCCCCTCCTCGAGGACGATCTTCGTTTGGCAGCTAAAATAATCGTTGAGCATCGCTACCAGCCCCTGCGGGGTGAGACTCTCGCTGATGTTCGTAAAATCCGCGAGATCGGTGAATACCGCGGTGGCCTCGACAAGCTCTCCGCCAAGCTTCAGCGCCTCGGGATTTCGGGACAGTTCGGCGACCATCGCGGGGGCGAGGTAATACCCGAACGCCCGTTCAAGTTCGCGGCGCTCTCGCCGTGAGCGTCGATAATTCTCGAGGGTTGAGAGGGTATAGACAACCGGCGCCACTACCACGAAAAGAAGCGCTCCGGGGAGTAGCCACCCCCAATTTATCGCAACCAGCCCACCGACGAACCAAAGGAGCACGATCCCCACGAGGGCCACCGCTCCGAGCAACGGTGGAAGGGCGAAGGCGGCGTACCCCACCGCAACCGCACCCGCCGAGAGAAAAGCCATCTCGGCCGGCACACTGAGCCTCCGGATCCAATCACCCCGAATGATATTCGCCGCTCCGGTCGCGTGGATCTCAACCCCAAACATCCGACCAAACGGGGTGAGAAACGAGTCTTTCTGAGCGGGCCCTACCTCGGTGTTCAACATGAGCCCGACGAATACAATTTTATCTTTGATAAGCGCTGCGGGAAACGGCACCTCCTTCTCGAGGATCTGGTAGTACGAAAAGACCCGCATCCCCCGTCCCGCCGGGCCATAGAAATTTATGAGTGATCGGTGGTCAGGCAGGGAAGAAACGCCGCTTCCACGAGTTGCCGCGACCGCAAGGGTGGGCAAATCGTACCCGACCTCATCCCCCGGCACGAAGAAGCGCCTTACCACGCCGTGTCTCTCCGGAAGATTAACGAGCGCCAACTGCTCGGAGCTCTTCGAAAACCCCTCATACGGGGTGGTCAATTCGGTTAGCTCGTAGCCCGTCACCTCCTGGCGAGAGAGCTCCGCGCCGAGCACGGAGGGTATCCTCTTGAGCGCAGCTTCGAGTGCGGCATTTCCACTAGGACTCGCCCCCTCCCCCACGAAAAGGATGTCAAAGACAACACGCTTCGCACCGAGCTCCGCGAGCCGTTCGAGGAGCTGTGCATGCGCCCCTCGAGGCCACGCCTCGGTGGGGGACAACCCGAGCTGCTCATACGACGGCTCATCCATCGCAACCACCACCACCTCGTCGGGAGGAGCAACCTGCCCTCGAAGGGCGATCCACCGGTCAAAAACAAAATCTTGAACGTTTTGTCCAAATTCTGAAGTGACCACGAACCCACGGGCGATCACTATCGCTGCGATTAACAGCGCGGTCTTCTTTAGAACCGAGCCGTACCGTCTCGCCCCCGCCCCGCCCATAGTCGCTGTACCTTTAGAAGTTGAACGAGAACGACAAACCGCCGTAGATACCCGGAAGGACTACGGTCTCGTACCCCGGAGCAACATAATTAAAATCGGTGTCGAATACGTTGTTAAGGCTCAACACCAACTGTCCGTGACGTTTTGGGAAGCGGTAGCCGAGCCCGACATCCATAAGCCAAAAAGCATCCCCGATCGTATCGCTCTCGAGGGCGTCGGGGGTTCGGTCGACATTCGATGTGATCGATTGGTTTCGCCATGTGGCCCGGGCGAAACCGAACCACCCCGAGGGGTCAAAATAATTAATTCCGAGCCGAACCCGTTCACTATCGGTCTCTGAGTTCACGAGATTATCCTCTTCGATACCCCGGATAAAATCGCTCGTGAGCGACACCCGTGATCCCAGAACCTGGTAGAGATAGGCCCGATACTGATGATCATCGATGTGAGCGTCGTTCTCCTGAACGAAGATATCGAAGCTTGGTTGGCCGTCTTCGAGGAGATCGTAAAAAATCTGACTCACCGATATCGGAAAATCCCGGTTCACCGCACGACGCTGAAGCTCGGCGCCGAGATACGTTTTTGTGGGGAGCTTCTGGTCTATCCCGAGCGCCAACGTCCGGGCTTTCGTCCCGGGAAATATCTCGAAGAAGGTCTGATTAAAGCCGCTGACGACGGTCGGCTCGATGAGCTCTAACTCCCTCAGCCCCGCCGAACTTGTCGTCTCGAAATACGCAGCGCGAACGGTCGTCGTATCGGTTGGGCTCACGATTACTCCGGCTTTCGGAGAAACGAACTCCTGAGTCTGAACCTCCTCGGAAAACGGAAGTGAAAGGGGCGCACCCCCCAAGTGAAGATAGGCGTAGCTCACTCCCCCTTGAATATCGAGCCACGGAGTTACGTGAAGCGTGAGATAGTTGTATACACGACGGGACGCCTCGGTATTTTCCGCTGAAGATTCGAGGAAGGTTCCGGTCTCCGGGGGGAACGGCACTGTTGCGTTCTCATCCTGCTCCTGCGAACCGTTATACACCCCTGCTCCCAACACGTTGGAAAACGCAGCCGAACTGTAGATATGCTGGAGATCCCCCCGAAGGTTGTCGGATTTAAAGCGAAAACGCTGATCAACGAGCTGCTGAACGGTCAGTGCATCGAGGATCTCATCACCTGCAGTAAGATAGACATACAAAAATCGATTGAAGGAGGGATCGTCGAGCCGAAGGTTCGAGTGACTTCCAACGACCTGTCCGATGAGCTGATTTCCCGGGCCAAAACGGTGATTCATCCCCAGCCGCACGGAGTAATCGTCGAACGAGTTATTCTCATCGGAGTCGTTGGCGTATGATTCGAAGCCGATATCGGTGTCGCCGTTATCGAAGGTCTCAGCTCCCGCATCGAAGAGCAGCGAGGTCTCCGGAGAAAGCTGATACTGCAGCGATCCGTAGGTGGTGAGATCGTTGACTCGATCGTTATCTCGGTATCCGTCCACGTGCGTGGGCGAGTGACTCAGCGCCCAGCCCCAGCGCCCCTTCGTCCCCGAGTATAGGAGTCCGGGAGCAGCGAATTTATCTTTGGTTCGGCCATCGACCTCGATAGAGGTGCGCGACTGATCGCGGTCGAAAACAGCGGTGTAATCATTCGAGGAGATCCCCCCCGAGGCGCTCGGACGTACGAGGTTAAAGCTTACCGGAGACAAGAGCCGGGCGATGAAGAACTCGGAGATCCCTGACTGCAGGAGATCCGAGGTTGACTCGTAGCTCTGCGAAAGATCGAGGTGGGCTGAATAATTGGAGTAATCCTGCGCCAGCGCCCGGAGCGCTTCGAT
>JBJOHD010000193.1:0-5065 GCA_046047875.1 Pseudomonadota bacterium
TCGCGCCGAAACACGAGGGGCTCATCGATCTCCTCTCGAAGAATGGGGTGGAGATCTCGGTGAAGGAGGACAAAGATCAGCCGTGGTACCTCATCCTCCTCGTCAACGCGCTCCCGATGATCTTGCTTATCGGAATCTGGATCTTCTTTATGCGCCAAGTGCAGATCGGGGCGGGGAAGGGGATGAGTTTTGGAAAATCGCGAGCCAAGCTCCTCACCGAGAGCCAGCAGCGGGTGACCTTTGAAGATGTCGCCGGCATCGATGAGGCGCGGGCGGAACTTGAAGAGATAATCGAATTTCTAAAAGATCCGAAGAAGTTTACGAAGCTCGGCGGACGCATTCCGAAAGGTGTGCTCCTCGTAGGCTCGCCGGGAACGGGAAAGACCCTTCTCGCCAAGGCTATTGCGGGGGAAGCGGGGGTGCCGTTCTTTAGCATCTCCGGGTCGGATTTTGTCGAGATGTTTGTTGGCGTTGGCGCCTCGCGGGTAAGAGATCTCTTCATTCAAGGTAAAAAGAGCGCGCCGTGCATTATCTTTATCGATGAGATCGATGCGGTGGGGCGCCATCGCGGCGCCGGTATGGGAGGTGGGCACGACGAGCGCGAGCAGACCCTCAACCAGCTCCTGGTGGAGATGGACGGGTTTGAGAGCAATGAGGGGGTGATCCTTATCGCAGCGACTAACCGCCCCGATGTGCTTGATCCGGCGCTGCTTCGTCCCGGCCGTTTTGATCGCCGGGTAGTGGTGCCACGCCCCGATCTGAAGGGCCGGCTCGGGATATTGAATGTGCACGCGAAGAAAACCCCGCTCGCGGAGGATGTGAACCTTGAGACGATCGCCCGCGGAACGCCGGGGTTCTCGGGGGCGGATCTTGAAATCCTCGTCAACGAAGCGGCGCTCTACGCTGCGCGGCGCAACAAAGACAAGGTGTCGAAATCCGACTTCGAGTACGCCAAAGATAAGGTGATGATGGGGGCTGAGCGTCGCAGCATGCTGCTCACCGAGAAGGAGAAGGAGACGACAGCGTACCATGAATCGGGTCACGCGCTCGTCGCGAAGATGCTGCCGCACGCAGACCCGGTGCATAAGCTCACAATCGTTCCACGGGGGATGGCGCTCGGGCTGATGCAGCAGCTGCCCGAGAACGACAAACATACGTACTCGAAATCGTACTGGCTCGATCAACTCGCGGTTTTCTTCGGGGGCCGGGTCGCTGAAGAGATCGTGTTTAACGATCAGAACACGGGGGCGAGCTCCGACATCGAGCGGGCGACCGATATCGCCCGTCGAATGGTGTGCGAGTGGGGAATGAGCGAGAAACTCGGACCGATCCACTACAGCGGAAAGGACGAGCACGTTTTTCTTGGACGCGACCTTGGTAAGCCGAAGGAGCACTCGGAGACGATTCAGGTCGAGATCGATCGTGAGGTGAAGCGGATCATCGAGGAGCAGCATGCGGTTGCCCGTAAGATCCTGAGCGAGAATCTCGATACTTTGCATAAGCTCGCTCGGGCGGTGCTGGTGAAGGAGACCCTCGACGCCGAAGATATCGACAAGATCGTCCGGGGGGAGCCGTTTTTTAGCGGACCCACGGGGGGAGGCGATGGGAGCGGCGGCAAGGTTGAGAGCTTTGATCGGCCCGCCGGCACCACCGCCGCGGCGTAGTATTCTCGTTCGGGGGGCGCAGATTGCCCATCGAGCTTTTGTATCACGGAGTGTCCGATGGATTTCATCGGTTCTCACCAGGGGTGGCTTAGAAACGCGCTCGACATTTCGATCGTCGCTTTTTTGATCTACCGAATGCTCCTCCTCATTAGAGGCACCCGTGCGGTGCCGATGTTGTGGGGGCTCATTTTGGTCGTGCTGCTTTATCTCGTGGCCGTACCGCTCGGCTTCGTGACGTTGGCGTGGTTTCTCTCCAACTTTCTCAGTGCGATTATCGTGGTGGTGGTGGTGCTCTTTCAGGACGAAATCCGTCGGGCGCTCACGAAAGTTGGTTTGCGGCCGATATTTCGCCGATCCAACGAAACCCTCGATCGAACGATCGAAGATGTTACCCTGGTGGCAGCCAAGCTAGCGAAAGATAGAACCGGGGCGCTCATCGTTATTCAACGGGAGATCGGACTCGAAGAGTTCGTCGAAGATGCGGTCCTGCTCGATGCGCGGATGAACCGGAAGCTGCTTCAGAGCGTTTTCGTCCGAGAGTCCCCCTTGCACGACGGCGCCGTCGTCATCGAGGGGGATCGAATTAAAGCCGCGGGGTGTCTCCTCCCGCTCAGTTTTAGTCCCGACCTTGATCCAAACCTCGGTACTCGCCACCGGGCGGCGCTCGGGTTATCGGAGCGAAGCGATGCGGTAATCGTCGTTGTCTCGGAGCAGACCGGGGCGATATCGCTGGCGCGGGAGGGGCGACTTGTGCGGAATCTCGATGCGGCGCTCCTCCGTGACTCGCTTCATCGGTTCCTATCACCCGCCGGGAAGGCGGCGCCTCCAGCGGAGGTGCAGGCATGAAGAATCTTGGCCTTAAGGGGCTCTCGATCGTTATCGCGGTGCTCCTGTCGTATTTCGTGAATAGCGAAGAGAACAGCACCGTTTCCACATTCATCGCGCCGGTCGAGGTGAGAAACATTCCCGCTGGGAAGGTGCTCCAAGGGCGGGAGGTTCCGCAGGCTCACGTCACGATTCGGGGGCCGTCGTTCGTTTTGTCGAGGATCCCGGCAGCCCCCCCGATGTTTCGCGTGTCGGCGAGCGGCGCGATCGATGGAGTGGTGCAGCTGCGCAAAAGCGAACTTTCGCTGCCTCCGTACGTCGAGATTGTGTCGATTCAGCCGAGCGAACTGAAGCTCGATTTCGATGACCTCGCGGAGGTGAAGGTCGGTGTCAAAGCACCGATCTTAGGTCCGGTAGGCAGCGACTACAAAGTGGACTCGGTTGTCGTGACTCCGGAGAGCGTGACGCTTAAGGGGGCTGCGCGGGAGATTCGCCGACTCGCAGTGATTCAGACCGAACCGATAGAGGTGCGGGATGTTAAGAAGACGGTTCTACGCTCGGTACCGCTCCGACTTCCCAGTGATGCAGTTGAGGCCTCGGTGAAGGAGGTGTCGGTAGAGGTGCGCATCGTGCCGATCGAGAGCCGCCGGGAGTTCGAGAGAGTTCCGGTCGAGGTCCGCGCGGTGGCGGGGGAAAACTACGCTTTAGCCCCTCCAGTGGTTGGAGTTGAGATTCGTGGTCGTCGCGAGGAGATCGAAAAGCTCGATCGAGATCATGTGATTCCGTTCGTGAGGTTGGGTAAAGACTATCGGGAACGCGAAGTGGTTGAGGTCGGCGTGGAGCTGCCTGCTGGACTCTCAGTGGCGCGAGTTGATCCGCCACGGGTCGAGGTTATAAGATCGGTGACGGGTAAACGGGTCGAGAAGAAGGGCAAGTAAATTCAGGGTGTTGTTATGTCGAGCGAGCGTAAGTATTTCGGCACCGATGGAATTCGCGGGGTGGCGAGCGTGGCCCCCCTCGATCCGTACACGATGGTTCAGTTGGGCAAGAGCATCGCCCATTACTTTCTCGGGCGCCGCGGGCGCCATCGGGTCCTCATCGGGAAGGATACCCGTCTCTCCGGGTATATGATCGAGACCTCGCTCGCTGCGGGAATTACGAGTATGGGTGCAGATGTGATGCTTGTCGGGCCGCTGCCGACCCCGGGAGTGGCGTATCTCACCCGCAGTATGCGCGCCGACGCGGGTATCGTTATATCGGCATCGCATAACTCGTTCGAAGACAACGGGATAAAGATATTCGGAGCAGATGGCTATAAGCTGCCCGATGATGTCGAGCGTGAGATCGAGCGGTTAATCGACTCGAGCGAGATGCGCTCGATGTCGGCGAAGCCAACTGAGATCGGCAAAGCGTTCCGTATCGATGATGCGGTAGGTCGGTACACGGTGTACCTCAAAGGGATATTCCCTCGCGAGTGTACCCTGGAGGGACTCAAAGTCGGTTTCGATTGCGGGAACGGCGCGGGGTATGTTGTTGGGCCGCAGACCTGCGTGGAACTCGGTGCGGAGGTGGTATCCCGCGGCGTTAGTCCGAACGGACGGAATATCAATGCGGGATTCGGAAGCTTGTTTCCCGGGGTTGCTCGGAAGTTAGTACTCGATCAGGGACTCGATGTCGGGGTGTCGCTCGATGGAGATGGAGATCGAGTGATCCTCACCGATGAGAAGGGGAATACGGTCGACGGGGATATGATTCTAGCCTTGTGTGCGATCGACCTTAAAGCCCGGGGACTTTTGCGGGAGCCGCGGGTTGTGGCGACCGTTATGTCGAATCTCGGCATGGAGAAGCTTCTTGAACGGCACGGAATCGAGGTTGTTCGCACCGCGGTAGGGGATCGCTACGTCCTAGAGGAGATGATCCGTCAACGTCTCCAACTGGGGGGTGAGCAGTCGGGACATACGATCTTCTCCGACTACTCAACGAGCGGTGACGGAATCCTGACGGCGTTGAACGTCATAGCGATAATGGCGCGAACACAACGAAAGTTGTCGGAGCTCACTGCAGAGTTCGTTCGCTTCCCGCAGACCCTTATCAATATTCCGGTTAGCCGGAAGCCGGCGCTCGATTCGATCGACCCGATACGCGAAGTAATCAAGAAAACCGAGCTCGAACTTAGCACGTCGGGCCGAGTACTCGTCCGCTATTCCGGAACCGAGAATAAATGCCGGGTTATGGTCGAGTGCGAGCGCGAGGATCTCTGTACCCGTCATGCGCATGATATCGCCGCAGTGATCCAGCGCGAAATCGGTGCGCCCCAATCTGCGGGTCACTAAGGTATGCACCCCCCGGAGAACCTCGACCTCGTTCCGATACCGAGTCCGAGCGAGATGGCGGCGTGGGATAAAGCGACCATCTCTCGCGGTGTGCCGAGCCTGGAGCTTATGGAGCGGGCGGGACGGGGAGTGGTCGAGGTCCTTCTGAGGGATCCCTCTTTCGAGGTGTCGCAGGGGATTGTGGTGCTCGCTGGACCGGGAAACAACGGCGGGGACGGCTTTGTTGTGGCGCGACTCCTTAAG
>JBJOHD010000194.1:0-37994 GCA_046047875.1 Pseudomonadota bacterium
AAATCCGCGCGGGGCACCGCGCCGTGATCGAGGATCCAGCTCCCTCCGAGAAGATGCCAGCCGAGATCCAGATCGTGCGCCGGCACCCCCCACAAGCTGAGCCCCCAAACGACTGCGAGGAACACGAGGGTTCGTTCGGCCCCCTGCGCAGTCGAAATACTCCGCATAACGTAACCTCTTTTTATAACGTAAAGCCTCGCGTACGGTCGCGGCCCCCTCACCCCAACTCGTTTTAAATCTATTAAATCTTGTGCAATCAACGGAAGTGCTATATTCCACCAGGGTCGGTATCTCTTTTTTTATTGAGAGTTCATATGAATAAAAAAGTATTTTCGACTATCGCTGCTGTCGCTGTTGGGACTATCGCTGCCTCTGGGCTGGTTTTAAGCCCAAGCGCCGCGCTCGCGGGTGAAGGTCATTCGCACGCAGCGGGCGAGAAGAGCTGTGGCGGAGAGAAGAAGTGTTCGGGCGACTCGAAATGCTCGGGCGACAAAGCGCACAAGGATGGGGAAGCCAAGTGCTCCGGCGAAAAGAACGCCGATGAGGGTGACCACTCCTGCGGCGCTGCAGGCTGTGCCGGCGAGAAGAAGTAGCCGCTTATCATCCCCCTCTCTTCCCTGAGCGGGAGGCTCTCCGGCCGCAACGGGTCCCTTTATATCTCGGGACCCGTTGCATCTGAGGGCCCAGTCGATTTTCGGGTAAAGAGGTGCGGGGCACGGGTACGTGGAAAGGGATGACTTCTTTCTTGAAGTCATCCCTTTTTTGTTGGAAAAGATCCTTTTGAAGCTCCCCGAAAACGATAGCGGCAACTAACTGAGCTGGGGCATCATGGCAAATTTCAATCTTCGTCCCCTTGGGGGCGGTATCGGACTTCGACACAAATACTTCGAGGAGATCCTCGAGCAGCGTCCACCCTGCAATTGGTTCGAAATCATCATCGACGATTTCGTCGGCGACGGGGGACGTGACGTAAACTTCCTCCGAAAAATTCAGGAACACTATCCGATCGTGGGACACGGTGTCTGCTGTTCACTCGGCTCCACTGACCCGATCGATGTGCCGTATATCAGGCGATTAAAGAGCGTCCTCGATACGATCAAATCTCCATGGTTCTCTGACCACCTGTGCTTCACTATGGTGGATCACACTAACCTCAACGACCTCATCCCGCTCCCGTTCACAACGGAAGCGGCAAGAAATGTGGTCGAACGAATAAAGGTCATCCAAGATATCATCGAACGGCCGTTTCTGATTGAAAACGTCACGCGATATGTGACCGTGTCTTCCCGCGAGATGGGGGAGGCGGAGTTTCTCGCTACCGTCCTGGAAGGTGCTGATTGCGGGCTCCTCCTTGACGTCACCAACCTCTATCTGAACTCCCAGTTTCATCGGTACGATCCCCTCGAATTCCTTCGCTCGATTCCCTATCACCGCGTAGGTCAGATGCACCTTGCCGGCTGGACTCCAGCGGATGACGGCACGATCATCGACAGCCACGACGCTCCGGTGACCCCCGATGTGTGGAACCTCTTCAAAGAGATCGTGACGGTAACCGGCCCCTCCTCGGTCCTGGTAGAGTGGGATAACGCGCTCCCCCCGCTCCGCCGGCTCCTCGCCGAAGCCGATGCTGCCAACCAGGCTATCGCGGCTATGTGCGGCAAAGGTGCGCTACAGAGGGCGGCATAGTGGCGCTTCACGGTGTTCTATCGGCGATGCGGGAGATAATCCTCGACCTGCGGGATCTGCCGCGGGATCCCGCAGAACGTTTCGAATTTTATCGATCCCGCTTCCCGACCCTCTCCTCGGAGGAGGTCCGAGATCTCGCGGCGATTCCGGGGGAGAGCTGGCAAAAGTACACAAACAGCATATTTTCCGGGGAGCGAAATCTCCTCACCCGCTACTTCGAGGTAACGTTCGCCCTCTTAAAGCGTCACTGGGGTGAATTCTCTGACGCTCCGTTTAGTCCGTTCGAGATCGTGCGTACGGTTCACTCGCATCGGCCGTGGCAGGGACGCTCCGCCGAGGTCCTTTGTCGATGTTTTTTCGAGTTTCTCACCATCGATCGCGTCGACATCATCACCCGCCGGCCTGAGATCGGGGCGATGGCGGAGCTTGAGCTTGTGGGGCCCGAGCTCCGGCACGTTGCCGATGACCCTATTGGTCCAGCCGACTCCCTCCCAAAGGATCTCCTCGCCATGAAGACGGTGGGGGAAGCCATGACCCTCGATCTCTACCTTCCAAGCTCGCTGCGCTTTCGCACTTTTTCGGTCGATGCCCTGCAAATTCGGCGCTTGTACTACGCCGACGATGCGACACTGCCCGATTCGTTCCGCGCCGAAACGACCTACGGTATCGCTTCAAGGAATCGAGACGGTTTTGTTCGTTGGGTGAGCGTTGCGGAGCCGATCTTTCGTTATCTAGCAGACCGCCCCCGCGCTGTTCGGTTTAAGATCGAGGATTTCGCGGCGTTTTACGTGGCGGCACAGCCGCCCGAGCTGCCAGAGGAGGTAATGTTTCAGCGGTTTCTCCGGCTCATGCATGAATTTCTCACCGCAGGAACAGCGATCCTGCTCGACTCCCCCACACAGTAAAACTCAATGGGATGCTCAGCGGTCATCTCGAATCGGAATCGGATGCTGCTGCTCATCGACCGCGACCATCACCACCTCCGCCGAGGTGACTTTGATCGTACGACGATTTCCGATTCCCCGCTCAGCCTCCACATCAACCCGGATAGTCACCGAGGTGGTGCCGAGCTTTAAGGTCTTTGCGTAGAAGCTTACCGTATCGCCAACACTGACCGGGGCGATGAACTCGACCTCGCGCATCACCTTCGTCACGTACCGCTTCGGCGCGATCGTGCGGGCGTGCTGCCCCGCCGCCAAGTCGATAAGGCTCAAGATATGTCCACCGAAGATGCTGCCCAGCCCGTTCGTATCACGCGGCATCATCACGGTTCGTATAGCGACGTCTCGAGTCGGATTTTTTTTATTTGTTTTCATCGAATATTCCCCGAATGCGCCCCGACTATATCGCCCTCCCGCTCCTTCAGCCACTATGTTCGGCGTTATATGCGTTTTAAAAGGGCCTCGGCCAGGCTTGCCGATCCTCTCTCAGGACTCCTTGTACTATAATAGGAGGGGTAGGGGGTTCAGACTTTCAGCGCGCACCCTCCGACGGGGAAACTGTATGCATATGGGGGAGAATTCGTCCGGTCAGCGTGCGTGCGATCGCTCGATGGCGCTCGCGCTCCTCTCCGGTTCGGCCCTCCTCGCGATTCTGCCCCTTGGGATGCTCTCGGTCGTTCATCCCCTTATCCCCTTTTTATCGATTATCCATCTCGGGCTTCTCTTGATACTCGCGGCCCGAGAGCTCGTATACCTTGTGGAGACCACCCGGCTCACCCGATGGCCCCGCGTCTTGAGCCTCGCTGCCTTAGCCGCTCCGGTCGTCGCCATCGTTATCCTGGGCGTCCTCCCAGTGATCGATCCGGCGGCGCTCCGGGAATACCTCGCGCTCCCACGATGGTGGATTAACTCCGGCGCGATAGCTCCGTATCTGTGGTACGCTCCCTCGCTCACCCCGCACCTTACCGGCCTTGCTTTTATGGAGCTCCTTTCGAATGAGCTCGAGGCGTTCATACCGCTCTATCTCTCCCTTTATCTTGCCTCGCTCGCCGGGTTGATCGGGAGGTTTGTTGAGCTCTGCACCCATCGACGGGAAGCGGCGTGGCTTGGCGCCGTATTGACCCTGACCCTTCCTCTCGCGATCCGCGCAACTACGACACCGTGGCCCGACTTACCCGCAGCTCTCTTCATCTCGGTCGGACTAATTCTTCTCGTCGGTTGGGTCGAGCGGGGCAGCGGCGCCCGCCTCTTTATCGCGGGCGGCGCGCTCGGACTTGGCGCAGGCTGCTCCATCGGAGGAGCTATTGCGCTCGCGGCCGTACTCCCCGCGATAGTTTGTGCTGCTCACTCGAAAAATAAGGGGATCTTTCGCAGTGTCGGAGCAACATTTACGGTACTCTGTGGAGCGATGCTCGCGCTCTCTCCGTGGCTAATCCGCAACGGCGTATGGCTCTCAAACCCTTTCTTCCCTTTTTTCGGGGGGCTACTCGGCTCAAATGCGCTCGTCACCGGCGAAGGGTGGCGCTTTTCTCTTGAGGCCGGGATGCGCTCCATCGGCGAACATCCGATCGATCTTCTCCTCGCTCCGTTTACGATATCGCTCTCCGCTTACGACGGTGATACGAGAGGCCTCGACGGTGTTGTAAGCCCACTGATGGTGCTTAGCCTCATCTCACTCTGGGTCTACCGGCGCCACACCTGGGTGATTCTACTCGGACTCTTTATCCTCGTCGATTTTATCTTCGGTGCAATCGTTGAGCTCGGCTCGCTGCGAAACTATCTTCCCGCTGCTCTCCCCATCATCACGATGACGGTCCTCGGATGCGGAGGGATCGGCCGGATCTTTAAGCGTCGCTTTGAGCGATTTACTGTGGGAGCCCTTATCGGGGCTCACGTTCTCTTTTTTATCTTCTACACAGCTGAACGAGCCCACAAGCTCGGAGCGCCAGCGTACCGAGGTGATGCGGCCGCATATCTTGCAGAGCGGTTACCGGAGTATCCGATGATCGAGGTGGTGAACCGTTCGATCGGGCGAAGCGAGTATGTATACGGTATTCACCTTGGCGACGCGCTCTTTTACCTCAAGCCACGCTTTATGACCGGGGGTGTTGAGCAAGACGCTCAGATCCTTGAATGGCTCCGCCTCGCGTCGACTACCAACGTGTTGGCTCAAGAGTTTTTGCACCGGGGTGTAAGCCATATCGTCATGAATTCGCAGAAGATGGGGGAGTCGGTGACACAGCGCCTTCCCGAGCGAGAGCGCATATTGTGGGGGGATTTCCTTCGCAGCTACCTTGTGAAGCTCCATTCCAGCGGGCCGTTCGAACTGTACCGCCTCGCTCCCATGGGGGTTTCAACGACAACCCCATCCCCACAAAAAAAGTAAGCCTTTTCGATACTTGACTATTTCCCCGACAAAAATACTCAAGAAATCGACCGGTTAGGCCGATACTCGAATCGGCGGTAAAGAAAGGCCCACGATGCGTGCTTTAATCGTCGATATAGAGAAGGAAAGTGTGACCCTCTTGTGGTCCCACCTGACCGGGGTCTGCGATCTCACCGTCGTTAACGATGGCGCCACCGCATTCGAAGCGTTCTGCGCCGCGATCGACACCGGGAAGCCCTTTGACCTCGTCTGCCTCGATACCGAGCTCCCCCAGATCGACGGAATCGATCTCCTGGCTGGATTTCGACAATACGAGGAATCAAAGGGGATCGTCGCCGAGTCGGGCGCCAAAATCCTCGTTACAACCCAGGTGTGCAGCGTTGATAACTATTTCGCCGCCTCCAGCGCAGGGTGCACAAGCTTCATCTGTAAACCGCTCGATTGGACTAAATTGTCGCGCGAACTCGCCCGCCTCGGGATCGTTCCCCCCGCTTAACCCCGGACTCCTTCGCGGAGTTCCTGAATAGACCGCTCTCTCATTAGGCACCCGCGTGGGCATACCGAAAATCAATCCCTTAGCCGATCCGAGCAGTCTGTGACCTCTCTTTCTGCGTGGCTGATGAGTTTTTGCGCCCCATACTCCTCATAACGGTGGTAAGATACTACGGTTACGCTTCAGTGAGGGGAGTCCCTCTGCACGATTAACTCCGAGGTTTTTTTGGGTTCGATTCGTCTCGCCATCGCCTTACTAAAGATCCCCCGCCTCTTCGGTTCGCTCTTCCTTTTCCCGCTGCTCATAAGCATCGTTGTTGTCGCGCTGCAGATCCTCTTTACCGCTCTCATGGTTAAAAGCATCTCGACGACGGCCGGACCGGTCGAGGATCGGGTCGAGCGAACCAAAGACATGAATTTCGGCCGGCTTCTGCTCTACGGCAGCGGGGAACCCCTCGCACCACTCCGGCTCTGCCGTTGGCGTGAGATAGAGCGCGACGGCACGATCGTCGAGATTCCACCGGGCCGAGAGTGCCTCCCCGGCCGACTCGATATCGCTTTGCATGTTGATGACCCCGCTGCATTCGACCCCGTCCGATATCAGGCGGCGTTCGATGGAAACATCGAGCAGCTCCATATCTGCAAGCGGTGCCGCCCCGACATCGTCATCACGCTGAGGAACGGTGAGGCAAGCTCCGACATCCGCGGGGTCTGGGCGCTCGTTGTTGTTAATATGATTCGATTTAACCCGAGCCAGTACGTCGATAGCTTGAAGGAGATCGAGGAGGTGAGCGAGATCTTCGGCCAACGTACCCTGCATCTCAACGGCTTCGAAGATTCGATCGATATGAACCGTACCTATACGATCTTGGCGATTACGATAAACTTCGCCGGAATCATTATCATCGCCCTATGGCTCGCCCTTAAAGCCCACCGGAAAGTCCTTGATTACTTTTCCCATAGCGGCGCCCTCCTCCCGATGGTCGCCGCTTCAGGACACTCAACTTTCTACGGCGCTATCTGGGTTTTGACCTTATCGAGGGTCTTTGCTTTCTTTGGAGCTGCCCTCCCGCTGACCTATTACGGATTCGTTGCGATCCTTGAGAAGGACGACCTCGCCGCTTTTTTCTTCGGCGGTCGGGTAATCGTGTGGATCTTGGCGCTCACCTCGAGCCTCGCGCTTGCAACCCTGATAGCCTCGATCGCAGAGCTTAAACACCGCCACAGCCTCCTCAGTTTCTCATATAAGTACATCCCCTTACTAATCTGCTTCATCGGCGGAGTCATCTGGGCCGCGACGTTCCTCCTTGAGACCCCCGAGGCGCTTGTGGTTCGCTCGGCAACAACAGCGCTCCCGCTCCTGGGAACCGCTTCGATACTCCTCGGTCCGGTATTTCGCCCCTCCGCACTGACACTTGCGATCCACCTCTGCTCAAGCCTCGGTCTGCTTGTCGTCGCACTCCGCTATAATAGTCGGTGGTTCGCCGCTCACCTGGAGGAGATTTGATGAATCCCCGAACAGAGGCAGCGCTGGAATACGACGGAGCGCGTATCACCGCGCACGACCTTCGGGTTATGTACGGCGACTTTCTCGCGCTCGATCTTCCCAACATCGATCTTGCTGGGCGAGTGATAGCGGTGATCGGTCATAACGGTGCTGGCAAATCCACCTTGATAAAAACGATTTTGAACCTCGTGCAGACGTCCCGGGGAGGCATTCGGGTAACCGACTCGCACGCGAACGTGGTGACCCCGCTGCTTCCGGAGCGGCATCTCGCCTTCTGTCCGGAGATGGGGGCGGTGTTCGCCGATATCTCAGTTGAGAGCTACATCAAGCTCTGGTGCCGCTTTAAGCAGCAGGACGTCAACTATTATAAGCACGCGGGAAGCCGCTATATCGAGCTCCTCAGTATCGCCCCGCTCTTTCGAAAACTCGGTCGGGAGCTTTCGAAGGGTCAACGCCGCCGGGTGCAAACCGCGATCGGATTCCTCACCGACCCCCGACTATTTCTATTCGATGAGCCGTTCGATGGGCTCGATGTTCAACGCACTAACGAGCTTTCAAACCTTATCGCGGCGGAGTCGGCGGGGCGTTCCTTCGTAATCTCTTCTCACCGCATGGACGTCGTCGAGCGGCTCGCCGACGTCATCCTCGTTCTTCGAGAGGGGCGCGCGCTCGCCTCCGGCACGGTTGAACAGGTGTGCCACCAGCTGTGCGGCCAAAGCGCCACGATCACCGGGATTGAGGAACCGAGTGGGCTGGTCTCTGCGCTGGAGGCCCGCTACCCCGAAAGCCTCATCACGAAGATCGGTAATCAGGTCTCTATCACCGGGCCGCAGGTCGAAATTAACGAGCTCCGCGGTTTTGTGGCGAGTACGGTCGCCCCCGCAGCGCACCTTGAACCGGTACAGCCCCGGCTCGTCGACGCGATGAATTATCATCTCCTGTCCCTCCGGGGCATAGCCGCCAAAACATCGGATAAGGCGGCGAGCGCGGCTGCGGAGTAATACACCAACCTACTGATTTTATTGCATCTTTGCGACTTCCGCCGGGGCACTGCTCGGCTGCTCGTCAGGCGACCACCGTTGACCTTGCCCGTACGCTGGGATGGGCCATAATCGGGGAAAGCAAACCCCGGGGCTACACTCTCATGCGGCCCCAGGGCGACCACGTGGATAGCTGCACGTGCAAATCCGGAGGGAAACCCCCGGAGTTGGCCCAGAACGTTTCAAATGAGCACGGTGGATCTCACACGAAACGTCGTATGCGGCGGAAAATCGCCACGGAGGGCTGTTTTCCGACTATGTTTCATGGCGAGCGAAACGAGCTTCATGAAATATACAGGCGAGGCAGGGTAGTGGTATATTCCACTCTCACCGAACCGTCCCGGATTATCCGCTCCGCACTAAAGCGAGCGCTCGATATCCCGGATGGTTGATTATCGAGTATGCGGGCCGGTCTTACCGTTTGACCTGTGCCGCGAGAACGCTTGTCGAGCTCGGAAAGCGATCGAGCTAAGCGGCAAAAGACTATTTGATGACATAATCGCGCGGTACTACTTTCATGCTCACCTACGTCGCAAAGAAAATCTTCGGCACTCGAAACGATCGAATCCTTAAATCGCTCCGGCCGCTCGTGAATCGGGTCGGGGAGCTTGAATCCACCTACCAAACGATGGATGACGCAGCGCTCCGTCAGCAGACCGCGCTTTTTCGTGAGCGGGTAGCACGGGGCGAACCCCTCGATAGTCTCCAAGCGGAGGCTTTCGCCGTCGTTCGAGAGGGAGCTCGCCGCGCCCTCGGTATGCGTCACTTCGACGTACAACTTATCGGTGGTGCGGTGCTTCACAGCGGCAAAATAGCTGAGATGAAAACCGGGGAGGGGAAAACCCTTGTGGCAACTCTGCCCGCCTACCTCAACGCCCTCACCGGAAAAGGGGTTCACGTCGTCACCGTTAACGACTACCTCGCCCGCCGTGACTCCGAATGGATGGGCCGTCTTTACAACTTTCTCGGTCTCTCGGTAGGTGTCGTCTACGCGGGCCTCGATGAGGCAACAAAGCGCGCCGCTTACACCTCTGATATCACCTACGGACAGAACAACGAATTCGGCTTCGACTATCTGCGCGATAATATGAAGTTCTCGGCGGGCGACATGTTTCAACGGGGACATGCTTTTGCCATCGTTGACGAGGTCGATTCGATCCTCATCGATGAAGCGCGAACTCCGCTGATTATCTCCGGGCCTGCGGACGATCCGACCGACGAATATTATACGATCAACAGGATAATCCCCCACCTGAAGAAGGGGGAGCATTTCGAGATGGATCTCAAGACGAAGCAGCCCTCCCTCACTGAGGCTGGAGTAGCTCACGCCGAGAAACTCCTCGGCGTCGAAAACCTCTACGACCCAAGCAGTATCGAGACACTGCATCACGTCACTCAGGGGCTGCGAGCTCATACCACGATGGAGCGGGACGTGGATTACGTCGTGAAAGACGGTCAGGTTATTATCGTCGATGAGTTCACCGGCCGGCTCATGCCGGGCAGGCGGTGGTCGAACGGTCTCCATCAAGCGGTGGAGGCGAAGGAGGGGCTGAAGATCGCCCGGGAGAATCAAACCCTCGCCTCCATCACCTTCCAGAACTATTTCCGGATGTACTCGAAGTTGTCGGGGATGACCGGGACTGCCGACACCGAAGCGGTTGAATTCAAGCAGATCTACAACCTCGAAGTAGTAGCGATCCCCACCAATATGCCGATGGTGCGGGATGACCAAAGCGATAAGGTGTATCGCACCCGGAAGGAGAAGTACCAAGCGGTCGTAGACGATATTACCGAGATTTCAAAAACCGGACAGCCGATACTTGTCGGCACGATCAGCATTGAGCAGAGTGAATCCCTCGCACGCTTTCTTAAAGAGCGAGGCATTCCGCACAACGTCCTCAACGCGAAGCAACACGAACGGGAAGCGGAGATTGTGGCGCAAGCTGGGCGTCTCGGCGCGGTCACGATTTCAACGAATATGGCTGGACGGGGCACCGATATCGTCCTGGGCGGCAACCCAGAGTTCCTCGCGCAAGCAGAGGCTCAGACGAAAGATCGCACCGATTCGGCTTTTCAATCCGCTCTTGAGAAGTTTCGAGCTCAATGCCGCAAAGAAAAGGAAGCGGTGCTTGAGGCAGGGGGCCTCTTCATCATGGGGACTGAGCGCCATGAGTCCCGCCGAATCGACAACCAGCTCCGTGGTCGCGCAGGCCGCCAAGGCGATCCTGGAACATCCCGTTTCTACGTGTCACTCGAGGACGACCTCATGCTCCGCTTCGGCGGCGATCGGATGCAGGCGCTGATGCAAAAGCTCGGCTGGGAAGAGGGAATGGCTATCGACGGCAGCCTTATCAGCCGTTCGATCGAAAATGCGCAGAAACGGGTCGAAGGCTTCCACTTCGACAGCCGTAAACACGTCACCGAATACGACGACGTGATGAACAAGCAACGGCAGGTTATCTACGGACTGCGCAACCGCGTCTTAAACAACGAACACCTCCGTGAGGAGATCATGACCCTTGTGGACGATCTCATCGAGGATGCGGTGTTCAATGCGTGCGAAGAGAAGGTTCGCCCGACCGATTGGAATTTAAAGCAGCTCGGGGGGCGATTCGAGTTTCTGTTTGCGATTAAGGATGGGCTCAAGCACGATATCGAGCTCGACCACCAGAAGATCTTCGATCATCTGCGGAGCGTCGCCCGCGAGGAATATGCCGCCCGCTCGGAGCGGACGAACACGCGTCTCCGTGAAATCGACGCCATTTTTAAACAGCAGAACCCAAACTTCGTCGTGGGAGACTTCAGCTCGATACAGCAGTCGACCTTCCTCGAGCTCCTTGATCATCTCTGGAATATGCACTTGCACGAGATGGATCATCTCCGCGAAGGGATCGGCTGGCGAGGCATGGGGCAGAAAAACCCGCTCCATGAATATCAACGCGAAGCGTTTGTTCTCTTCCAAGAGCTCATGATGACGCTCCGCGAGCAGGTCGTTCGAAGACTTTATTACTACCATGCCCCGGATCCTCGCGAGCTCGTGGCACACTTTGAGGCCGAAAAACAGCGTCGCGAGGCGGTTGAGGAGAATATGCAGCTCGTCCACCCGGCGGCTACGGCAGAGGAGCAAGCCGATCAGCCAGCGCCGAACGGAAACGGCGCGGCACCGGCAAAGTCCGTAGGGGATGAGCGGGCGCGGCTCGAGGCACAGCGGAAGGCTCGGCGGCAGCAATCACGGCGCTAACACCCCGCCGCCGCTCGGTTCGACACCTCCGCGATCTTTGGGCTATAATCCCGCCGCATGCGGCCCTTTTCGCTCTACATTCATATTCCGTACTGCTTTCACAAGTGCCCGTATTGTGACTTCAATACGTACGCTGTTCCACGGATGCCGGAAGAGGAGTACATCACGGCGCTTCTCGCCGAGCTTGATGCGCGTGCGGCGACCCCTCATTTTAAAGGGCGCCGGGTTCAGAGCGTCTATTTCGGTGGAGGGACCCCCTCGCTTCTTTCGACTCGCGGAGTTGAGCGGATCCTTGAACGGGTCCGTAATTCGTTCGATTGGGAGCGAGGCATGGAGATCTCGCTCGAAACTAATCCAGGCGGGGTTACCGCTGAGCTCTTTAGCGGTTATCGCGCTGCGGGTGTAAACCGCTTAAGCTTCGGCGCCCAATCGCTCAACCGATCGACCCTGCGCGCCCTCGGCCGGATTCATACTCCAGAGCAGATCGAGGAGGCGGTCCGCACCGCGCAGCAAGCCGGCTTCCCCAACCTGAGTATCGACCTGATGTTCGGTGCCCCCGAGCAAACCCTCGCGGATCTGGAGGAAGACATCCGGGGGGCCGCCGCCCTAAAGCCAAGCCATATCTCAACCTATGGTCTCACGATTGAGAAGGGCACACCGTTCTTCGTAGCGCACAAACGGGGGGCGCTAAAACTCCCACCCGAGGAGCTTGTAGCCGAAATGCTTGAACGAGCGACCGCACTGCTCGACGAACTCGGGTACCGCCGCTATGAGATCAGCAACTATGCCCACCCCGGCTTCGAGGCCCATCATAACTTGGCGTATTGGAACGGGGATGACTATCTCGGGCTCGGAGCGGGAGCACACAGCTACGTTCGGGCACAGGCGCCGACTGGGGCGTGCTGGGGGGAACGCTGGTCAAACTACGCGGTTCCAGCGAGCTATATGGCCGAGGCCCAGAATAAGGGTTGTGCGGCTTCATGGACCGATACGGTGGATCGACGCGGCGCAATGTTTGAGTTTTTCTTCTTAGGACTTCGAAAGATAGCGGGGGTCTCCCTCGCTGATTTCGAGCGGATCTTTACGATCGCCCCGCACACCGTGTACGGAGAGCAGTTTCGCGTGTTGGTAGGCCATAAGCTTCTGCAAATCAGCGGTGATATGGTACGGTTATCCCCACGGGGGCTGATGGTGGCAGACTCGGTGATTGAGAACTTCGCTGAGCCGGAACTGTCCGCGGCCGCACCGACCAAAAGCAGTACGAAGGAAGCAACGCTATGAGCGAGACCACACACCCCTCCTTCTGCGCCGCGTGCGGCGGATCTCTTCCGGGAGGGGCTAAGTTCTGCCCCGCCTGCGGTACGCCGGCCGGGAGAACCAAGAAGCCTAAGATGGTGATCTTCCCCCGGCACATTGCGACGGTGCTCGCCACCGCGGCGGTTGTCTTCGGCTTCGCGTGGAGCGCTCAAAAGAAACTCGCCGGCGAAAAACCGACCGGTCACTTTCAAAGCATGGCTGAGCCGCCCAGCGCCAGCCTCTCCCCGGAGCTTAAAAAGCTCGTCGAGGCGGCTCGCTCTCGCCCCGATGACCTTGCCGGCTGGAAGATCCTCACCGGCGCCCTGGTGCGTGAACTCCAAAGCGCGGAGCGCCCCTCGACCGAGATTATCTTCGAATCGATGGATGCGCTCACCAACGTCCTCCGCTTAAATCCCAAGGACCCCGACGCACTAATCGCTTTCGCCGATCTATCATTCAATCAGCAGGTCTTCGACAAAGCGATCGGCCTCTATGAGCGTTACCTCACGGAGCAACCCGAGGACCTGAGCGCCCGAAGCCGCTACGCGAGCTCTCTTGCTTTTGTGCAGCGCTATCCCGACGCGGTGAAGGAGCTCCGAGCTGTTCTCACCAAGGACCCTGCCAACTTTCACGCCGCGGCTTATCTGGCGATTACCTACGCCCAGATGGGCGAGAAGAGTGAAGCGCTCGCGACAGGAGAGCGTGCGTTGACGCTGGCCCCCTCAGATGAGGCGCGCGCCCGGTTCAGCGATTTCTTAAAGACGGTAAAGAGCGACCCTCCATCCGAGCCCGCCGCTCTGCGGAAAGCCGAACCGGCAGTGGTGCAGTTCCTCAAGAATAATCCGATTGCGGGTCCTAAGTTCGATCGCTTCGAGGAGCGCGGGGGGGAACTTAAGGTTTTTTTCCGGGATTTCCCGATGGAGCAGATGCCGCCTTTTGCAAAGGATAAGTTCCTTGGTGGTGTAAAGGGCGCCGCCCAAGGACTCTCCAGCGTCGTATTTATCGATGCCTCCTCAGGAAAGCAGCTCGAGCGGCTCGACCTCACAAAGTAAGGGGGCGATCCCCTCACGGCTTTAGGCGAGACGAAGAGAGAGGAGCCACAACCCGTACACGATGCCGAGCGGGAGAGTCCTCCGTTTCATCTCCCCCCATTGCGGCCGCGCGGCGCTATCGAATCCCCGGAAACATAACTGCAGCCCCAGCACCACCCACCCCCAAAAGAAAATATGCGAGAGAAGTTGAAAGGGGGGATTTACCTTCTGGGCTGCCGCTGGGCTCACCTGATATAGGTTGGGGCCGCGGAGGATCGCAAGGTTCTCTCGCGCCCAAGCGAGCACATCAGCTCGCTCAGCCCTGAAGGCGCTAAAAGGATGACGCCCCGATCGAAGCGCACTCACAAGGAGCTCAAATCCACGTATCTTCTCAGCAGGAGATCGGCGCTCATCCCGAAGCGCTCGATCAAACTCGGCTACAGCAACATCGGCGTACTTATTTCCGTAGAAATCCCATCGTATCGCCTCCCCGTATCGGTCGAATGCAGCGAGGATCTCCCCCTGAGTAAGCGCCACCCGTGCGGCAGCAAGCGCCCGATTCGACTCTAACACCGCTCGACCGACCACCGGAGCGAGACAGATAAACACCACCAGGAAACCGATCACAACACGCCGCAGCACCGCTCTGTCTCCTTCTCAAACACCCCGAGCATACCACGCACGGCTCACCCCCGTCACAGAGACGAAGCGTCTCAATGCTCGGTAAAGAGACCCGCCGAATCACTCCCTTTCCCTCCGAAATCAACGAAGGGGGCGTACTGCCTGGAATCCTCCGCCTCAAAGAGCTTATCGCCCCGCTCAAGGCGAAGCGACGCGATCTGTTCAGCGATGAGGCCCAAGAGAAAGACGATAACCGAAGAATTGATCAGGAGGTGCGCCATATTCGTAAAGGTATGCTCGGTGAGATAGGTGTACGCGTACCGCGCTAGCCCTAGGAAAAACAGGAAGGAGCTCACCGGGAGAAAGACCCGAAGCGGGGAATACATCATCGCGATCTTGACTATAATAACGAAGAATTCGACCCCATCGTGAAGGAGGCGGATCTTGCTCATGCCCGAACGCGCCCGCGTTGTTATCGGCACGTACCGCACCGAGCGGCCGGAGCGAATAAACGCCAAGGTTGATGTGGTGGGGTACGAAAATCTGTTCGGGAACATATCACAGAATCGAAGAGCGTCTTGCCGCCGCATCGCTCGAAAACCGCTCGTTAGATCCTCGATGGTGAAGCTCGCAAGAAAAGAGGCGAAGCGATTATAGACCCAATTCGCCGCATCACGATGCTTCGAGGTTTGAGAGCCCTTCTGCCGTGCGCCGACAACCATATGGTACTGAGGAATGAATGTAAGGAGGCGGGGGATGTCGCGGGGATCGTGCTGCCCATCTCCATCGAGAAACACGACGACGCGACCCCGCGCCGAGCGGATCCCGGTTTTTACCGCGGCACCGTTGCCTATATTGTACGGATGCGAGATGACCCGGGCACCCGCAGCACTCGCCATGTGCGCTGTCTCATCGGTGCTCCCATCATCGATAACAAGGATCTCGGTCTGCGGAAGCTCAAGCGCTTGAATCGCCCCCACGACGTCGCCTATTCCCTTCTCCTCGTTAAAGGTGGGCACGATGATCGACAAAAGGGTCTCACGTTCGTTCATAAGGCGGCGGGCTGTTATCTTTGAGCGGAGCAGCAAAAAACTACGGCCTCCGGGCGCCGTACTCGATTAAGATGCTATCTTCACCCCTGAAAATCTTCACTTTTTTACTCACCGACGGTGGATAACCGCCCCAACTATCCGTAACCCCTTACTAAAACAAATATGATGCTGTTTATATTAATTTAATCGTATTTTATACTATCTTTCGCTACAATTAATCTTATTGTCTTCATTTTTATCTTACTGCTAGGAACATTATGGCTCCGGTCGAACTGAGAAACTTCCTCGAGATCCCCTACGATGAGCTTGAGGATAAGAACCTCGAGGCGAAACGCAAAGTTGAAAAGCGAACCCCGGAAAACGAGCTCAAAGACTTCTATCTAAAGTACCTCCACGAGGAGAAGCGGCTCAAAGCGGTAACGGTGTGCTTCTCCGACATCGAGGGCCGCTTTCACATGCTCGACTACGATAAGAAGTTCCTTCTCTCTTCGTACGACAACCTCACCTTCGACGGCTCCTCGATCCGGGGATTCTCGGTGGTAAAGGAGTCCGATCTCCGGCTCGAGATCGACTGGGGTTCGTTCCGCTGGCTGCCGAGCGATGTATTCGGTCCGGGCAAGGTCATCGTCTTCGCCTATATTAAAGACAAGGACGGCTCGCACTATCACTCCGACATGCGCGGGCGCTTAAAGCAGTATTGCGACAAACTCGCTCAGCAGGGCATCACCGCGAATATCTCAGTTGAATGCGAGGGATTTCTCTTTGAAGGCATAAACGCTGAGCAGACCTTCAATTCACGTGAGGGATTTAAGCTGGTCTCACGCGGTGGATACTTCAACTCGCTGCCGAAAGATCCTCTAAAACTCTTCATCGATACGCTCGCAGAAGCGCAGCGGGCCTTAGCATTTGAGAATGAGAAAGATCACCCCGAGGTCGCACCATCGCAATTCGAGCTTAACTACAAGTACTGCGATGCGCTCCTCGCAGCCGATCAGCTTCAACTCTACAAGCTCGTCGCGCGTCAGGTCGCAGCAAACATGGGTATGACCGCATCTTTCCTGCCGAAACCGATCGCCGGAATCAACGGGAGCGGAATGCACTGCAATATGTCGCTCTCTCGAAAAGGCAAAAACATCTTCTACGACGCGAAGGGGGAGGACAACCTCTCCACCGAAGCGTGGAGCTTCGTCGATCGACTCCTCAATAACGCCAACGATATCTGTCTGATTTTAAACCCGAGTGTGAATGCCTATCGGCGGCTCGATCCCCACTTTGAGGCGCCGAATCAGATCAAGTCATCGGCTGTCGACCGAACTTCGATGGTGCGAATACCACTCGGCAACGAAAAATCCGCGCGAATCGAGGTGCGCACCGTCGCCCCGGACGCAAATCCGTATCTCTCCTTCCTCATCCTGCTCCAGACCGGACTTGAGGGTCCGATGACGGAGCAGATCTCCTCTGAGGCACGGCGTACCCGCACCCGCTTCCTCCCGGGCAACATTTACGATGCAGCCCGGCTCTTTAAGGGGAGCGCCTTTATCGCTGAGATGATCGGTGAGGAAAATAAAGAAAAGTTCGTCGATAGAAAACTCGCATCGGCCGACCGCTGCCCTCGAGATCTCGGGACGATGGTGAAGACGAGCGAGATCCTCTTTCACCATGAGGTCACGAACCAGTATCTTTGGGCGCAATTCTAGTCCTTCGACAAATAAGTTTTTTCACTCCCGCGGAGTGAAAAACTAACCCAGGACTAGTGGTGAGGATAAATTCTACTACCTTGCAGGTGAAAGAATTTAATGGTCGAACCACTAGTCGGTCTCAGATTCTGCGATGAGGCGATGTCGGCCTCGGGGCTTACCCCTCACGGGGGCGCTTCGAGGCCGAACTATATTCGCCCACAACGGCTCACCGCCCCCAATCGGGCGAGCTCTCTTCACCGAAAAACGACGGCGATACGAAGTGTCGCTCGATAAAGTTCGGGACAAACCGCTGCCAGAATCCCGCGTTAAACGGCTTGTGAGCCCCGATCTCCTCCTCGAGGGGTGCTCGGTCGTACTCCACCGGTATCTCATTGCCGCTCGCCACCTCAAGAATACGGAGTTGCCGCGCGCGCAGCGTCCCCTTGGGACTCAACGTCGAGACGAGATACCTCCCGCATGGCGACCACGCAATTTGGTCCTCTCCGTGACCATCCTGAGTGAGCGCTCGGATCTGCGACCCATCGCGGGTCATTACGTAGATATCTCCGTCACCCTCGAGCTTTTTAAGGGCGATTACCCCGTCGGGTATCGCACCTGCGCCCCCCGCCTCGATCGAGCGGATTATCGCTGAGCGGCGACGCTCATACTCCTCTCGCGAGAGCCCGTTACGCCGGGAGATAAAGGCGATCTGCTTTCCATCAGGTGAATAGCGTGGAGAGAAGTCGCTGGCTGGATGGTTCGTCAAGCGCTGATACGATTTCGTCGCCAATCGGTACTCAATCACATCCTGATCACCGCTCTCCCCCTCGCGGCGCGAGAAGAGAATCGCGCTGCCATCGTTCGACCAGCATGGGTCGCTCTCGATACCCGGCTTTTGGATGAGCGGTACGATCTCTCCGGTCTCGATCGAGACAGAACACACATCCAGGTCGGTCCGCTGCGCCGCATTGGAGACGAACAGAATCGAGCGTCCATCGGGGGACCAACTCGGAGATTGACAGAATACACCTTCCGTAAGGCGCCGCTTCCCCCCGCCATCACCATCCATCAGCCAGATCGATGGAATGAGATCTGCGCCGGTCGAGAGGTATACAATCGAAGTGCCATCGGGTGACCAGCGGGGCGAGGTATTTAGATCTTCTCCGCTGGTAAGCTGATTGAGCCTCCCGCTCTGAAGCTCTAAGCACCAGATATCAACGTCGTTCGTTCGTCCAGAAGCGAAGAGTACTCGACCACTAAGCATCGGCAACCCCCTTTACGGATATAGGCTTCCTCACAGTACGAGAAGGGGCCGAGCTGCTCAGCTCCGACGCATCTCCCCGGGCCAGCTATCGCGCGGCGCAATCGAGGCGCCTCCCCTCACCAAGGTCGGCACCGCCTCGTCCTCACTTTAGCATCAGGAGCGTTAAGTCTTTGAGATAGCGATATATCCTAACCCCCCGATAGCCGTCGGTCGTCACCTCTCCCCGCTGAGCGGCGCGTTGCACTCAGCAGTATCGTGCTCGACGGCGTTTCCCCCGCCTTCGCTCAGCCAATTGACCGCTATCACCCATCATTGACGATCGGACTCCACCGTAAGATTCTATCGCTCAAGCACCACTACGAAGGATTCCCATGACAACTCAAGCTGCCGATCCTCGAACCGCCTGGGATAACTCAAACGAATATCAAGGGCTGACCACCCCCGATTTTACCGCCGATCTCAATCGCACGAGCGAGCTCACCGCTGAGCTCGAGCAGGGGAGTCTGCGTTTAGGGGGAGCCCTTGTCCACGGCTTGCACACCTCTGCAGAGTGGCGCAGCCTCATTCCTCTCGCCCAAGAGATGTATCGCCTCACCGACGAGCTTGACCGAATAATCTCGAACCTATCGGTCTTCGCCGAATGCGCAGCGAGCCTCGACGCCAAGGACGGTCTCGCCCGAAGCCTCGGCAGCGACCTCCAGGCTCGGGCCGCTCGGCTTACCGAGCTCGCGGCGCCCCTGCGGCATTTTGCTCTGCGAATTCCCGATGAACTCCTCCCCGAGTACCTCGCCGACCCACAGGTTCGGGAGAGCGAATTTACGATCCGATTCGGACGGCAGCGGATCGCTGACACCCTCCTCCCGGTTCGCGAGGAGCAGCTGATCGATTCCCTGGAGGTAAACGGGATCACCGCGTGGGGCAACCTCTACACCAACGTTGCCGGAACTGCCTCAACATCGATCACGGTACACCAGCAGGCACGGGTGTCGAGCCTCGCCGTCCTCTCCGGTCTCCTGCAAAGCCCGGAGAGCGAGGTGCGCCGTGCCGCCTACAACGGGGTGCAGGCGATATGGACTGCCCACGAGGAAGCTGCGGCCGCAAGCCTCAATGCGCTTAGCGGCTGGCGACTCGATATCTACAAACGCCGCTCTCACAGCCGGCATGTCGATTTTCTCGATCTTCCCCTTTTCGGAAACCGCATCACTGCACGTACCCTTGAGACGGTCATTGAAACGGCGCGAGAATCGCGGCTCATCGGGCATTCAGCGCTTCGGCTCGCAGCGAGAAGCCGGGGTGAATTGCACCTCCACCCAGCCGATCTCGCCGCCCCCCCGCCGGAGAAGCTCCTCGGGGGCGAGGCTGAGCCGATCACATTCGATAGGGCTATCGGGATCATCACCCAGGCCTTCGATTCAGTCGACCCAGCGATGGGCGATTTCGTCCGCACGATGTTAAAAAACGGCTGGATCGAGGCGCGCGAACTGCCGTCGAAACGCCCCGGTGCGTATTGCACAGGCTTTGCAAAATCCCGCACCCCTCGAGTTTACATGACATACATGAACGGGATGCGTGACGCCAAAGTGCTTGCTCACGAATTGGGTCACGCACTGCACGAGTGGGTGCTGCGCGATCTACCTCGGGCACAAACCAACTACCCGATGACCGTCGCTGAGACCGCGAGTAACTTTGCGGAGATGGTGGTAGGAGACTACATCGCACGGGAGTCGACATCACCCCGCGATATCGTTGCCGGTGCGTGGCAGTCGGTGCAGGACGGCATCGCCTATACGATCAATATCCCCGCACGCTTTGAGTTTGAGCGGGAGTTTTATCGACGGCGTGCGGCCAAAACGTTTATGCCCGATGACTTTCGAGCGCTCATGTCGGAGAGCCTGCGAATGTGGTACGGCGATACACTCTCTAGTCTCGACGAGATGTTTTGGGCGAGTAAGATGCACTTTCATATCTCGGGACTCTCGTTTTACAATTTTCCATACCTCTTTGGTTATCTTTTTAGCCTCGGTGTGTACGCTCAACGGGCAGCCCTTGGCTCCGAATTCTACTCGGCATACGTACGGCTGCTTCGTGATACTGGGCGGCTTTCGATCGAAGAGCTCGCTCAGAAGCACCTCGGCATCGATCTCGAAGAGCCGACATTCTGGCGGCAAAGTTTTGCGATCTTCCGAGACCAGGTCGATGCGTTGGAGCGCCTTATCGCGGTGTAATGGATCGAGTTTGCCTCACAATTTGCGGTGCTTCGTCATTATCTCCGATGAGTTAGCGCAGAGAGCTGTGCAGGTACGGCTCCGCTTCCAGGCATAAGCTTCTTTTTCGTTCTAATCTGACAACCGTCGTGTTAGTTCTTCGCGCGCTAAAACGGTTGTGTCGCTGTGCTTTCGGCGCTGCGTCAGGCTGTCACCGTTACATTTCTTAAGGGGAGTTTCTATGGTTCGGAAAAACGTGGTGTATTTTGTCAGCGCGCTCTTCATCGGCGCCGCTGTGTCCCTCGGCCGCTTTCATTTCGAGAGCGCAGAAGCGGTAGCAGCGGTCCCCGGCTCGTGTACCGGTACCGCAAGCGCGCCCGTGGGACACTGCACGCCTTATGGGGCCAACGCCCAACTCGTCGATAACTGCCGTTGCGCCGGCAGCAGCCCAGCAACGTGTCTTCCGAAGGGTTCGTACTACTGCACCGATCAACTTGGACGTAAGCTTGCTGCAAGTCAGGGCGCCGCGTGCGTCGATAATTGCATCTGGGTTACCCTCTCGACCGAGGAACTCGACGCAGTGACGACGGATCCCGTCGTTCAACAGTCGGAAGGGTAAATCAACGATGACCCAGGAGAAGCACGCACAGCGAGCAGAGAGGGGAGGGGTCGGCCTTGGAATCGCGGGGCTCGGAGCGCTCACCCTCACCGGGGCGCTCCTCTTCACAAGCCGATCGGAGGGCCTCGCCCCATCGGAGGGTGATCCTGCGGTTACATTCCCTCCGCCGGGCAGCTCCGCCAAAGAGATCCCCGAACAGAGCGCCGCTCTGGCCCCTGTCACGGTGCGGGTTGAACCTTTTACAGGGGAGCCCCGCCTCGAAAGGATCGAGGCTCCCACCACGCGCCCCCCGAAGCTCGACCCGTGCAGCGATCGGGCACTGGCTGAAGCTACCTTCAGCCAAGCGCTCCAACTGCTGAGATGCAGCGATCCAGAGATCGTCAAGCTCGCCCGCAGCTTTCTTAACGAGGCAGCTCCAAGCTCCGCTGCAGGGATTCCGGAGGACGCCCAGGCGATCATCCTCGAGGCGAAACAGGCGGCATTTAATGGCGCGCTCACCGATCTCCGTAAGGAGCTCGGTGACCTTCAGCTGCGCAGCCCGAACGCCTTCATCCACAACAAGGACCTCCCAGCGAGCTACGTCGCCACCCGATTCGAGGTACATACCGATGAATTCGGTGAGCGGAGGGCAATGATCGTGAACTACTCCGGCTCGGTCGGTCGGGGCTTCACTATCCCCGCGTCGGAGGCGGGGCGGCAGCTCGCTCTTCAGAAGATCATGCTTGATGGCGACTCTGTCGATCCCGCGTGGTTTTCACTCCTCCTCCCGAAGGATCGTTAACTGAGAGCGCAGAGCTAAGGACTCGGCGTTCGTCGTACGAGTTTTCGGTAGGGGAACGCTCTGCCTCGTTTGCGTTGTCACGGCGAAGACCTTCCGATTTCTCGCGCTCGCTCGACCTGCGTGTCCACCGACCCCCACGAAAAATCGGTAGAATGAGGCCCAAAGGGGTGGCCCGTTCTTTGCCTCTCGGGTGCACAACCAACACGTTCAGAGCAAGGAGACGATTCCTATGAAGAGAAACTTTTGCCGCATTTTATTAAGCGCTGCCTGCCTCGCCACTGCCACAGCCACTCCGGGAACTTGCAGCCGCTGAGGAAGACTCTCTGAGTGCCCCCGATGAGATCGAGACCGCTCTGGGAGAGCTTGAATGCGTCGCCGAGGGGATTTTTCTTTCCGCTGCAAGCGCGCTCGACGGTATAGCCGAGCGATGCGAGATCGCGCCCTCCGAAAAGGCGTGTCGAAAATGCTTTCGAAAGGTTCATGGGAGGCTCAACGCAGCGCTGAAAGCGCTCGGGAAGCTCGGACTACTGGAGCGCTCCGTCATGAGAACGATTAAGGAGTCGCTCGCTGAGCGGGTAGGGGAGACCTGCTCCGAGGATATCGACAACTCTCCCCCCGAAGGCGAAGACGACCCGCCGGCAAGCGACTCTCCGGTATCTTCACCTCCGGCGGATCTGCCTAATTTCAGAGAGCCTCCACGCCAGCCACCCTTTTTAGGTCTCCCACCGCACAAATTGAGCGAGGATAGATAGTCAAACAGGCGCAGCACCTCCGCAAACGGGGCAGCGAATCGCGGTTCGCTCGCCCCGTCTTTTCAGGTGCGCTGATACTTTCTGGCGCCGGACTACTGCGAGCGGCTCAAAAGGAATTTTCTGAGTTGGACTAATCCTCAGCGGATTTTTTGGTCGAACGCTTCTTCGAGGCTGCGCCAGCTCCCTTTTTCACCGATTTAGGTGCAGTCTTCCCCTTTTTTTTTACCGCACTCTTCTTCTCCGCTTTGGCTTTCGGCGCGGCACGACGACGCTTTCCACCGCCACCCGCTGCTATCTTAGCGGCCCGCGCCTCGAGAAGACCGACAGCATCACCGACCGAGAGGGTCGCGGGATCAGCTCCCTGTGGAAGCGAGGCATTTATCTCCCCATCGGTAACGTACGGGCCGTAACGCCCGCTCTTTATCACAAGCTTCTTCTCCGTCACTGGATGGGTACCCACCTCACGCATCGTTGAGGGCTGCGCCGAGGCACGCCCCCGGCGACGCGGCTGCTTCAAGAGCTCGATCGACTGCTCAAGGGTAAGAGTGAGGGGGGAAAGGGTATCGAGGGGGATCGTCCGAGTCTCCTCGCCGCATTTTATATACGGTCCGTAACGCCCCAGAAAAACCTGAACATCCCCGCTAAGCTCCTCGTAGCGACCGAGATTCCGCGGGAAACTGAGAAGCTGCATAGCTATATCGTACGTCACCTGATCGGGGGTCATGCCCGGCAGCAATGAGGCCATCTTCGGCTTCTCGTCCTCATCGTTCTGTTCGCCGAGCTGGATATAAGGACCGAAGCGCCCTTTTTTAAGATAGACCGACTTTCCAGACAGGGGATCGTTTCCGAGGGCGGTGGGGCCCTTCGCCGCCTCAACGAGGAGCTGAATCGCCTTCTCAACATCGAGCTCATCGGGAGCTATCCCGTCGGGCAGACTCGACCGCGACTCGCCGTTTGTGAGGAAGGGGCCAAATCGGCCGATACGCACCTCAACGGTGCGACCTTGCTCGTCGGTGCCGAGCGGCAGGCCACACACGACTCGGGGGTCGATCGCACTCTCTCCGTTCTCGACGAGGCTCTTCAGTCCGGCATGGCCGTTTCCGAAATAAAACCCGTGAAGGTACTTCACACCATCCGCCTCACCTCGCGATATCGCATCGAGATCATCTTCAAGCTTTGCTGTGAACTCGTACTCAGTAAGGTGGGTGAAATACCTCTCCATAAGACCGATCACAGCGTTTGCGAGAAAGGTCGGGACGAGAGCTGTACCCTTTTTAAAGGCGTAATCCCGAGACAATACCACATCGACGATCGTCGCCCAGGTACTCGGTCGCCCGATGCCGAGCCGCTCGAGCTCCTTGATAAGACTTCCTTCAGTGTACCGCGCCGGAGGCTGGGTCTCGTGCTCAAGTGCCTCCATCCGTTTGGTCTCAAGCTCCTCCTTCTCGGAGAGCTTCGGTAGTATCTTTTCTCGATCGGCAAGATCGGCCTCAGGATCATCCGACCCCTCAACATATGCACGGAGATATCCCGCGAAACTAATCGTCGAACCGGCAGCGCGAAACGTCGCATCCTCAACCTGAATCTGCACTCCAACCCGGGTCCCGGTGGCGTCTTTCATCTGCGAGGCGATCGTCCGCTTCCAAATCAGCTCATAGAGCCTGAACGCCTCTTGGCCCAGCCGCGCTTGCACCACCGCGGGCGCTTGAAAATCCGCACCTGCCGGTCGGATAGCCTCGTGAGCTTCTTGCGCGTTCTTTACCTTCGTCTTGTAGATCCGGGGCTCGGGGTGGAGATACTCCTGACCAAACTCCCGAACGATGAGCCCCCGCGCCCCGTTCAACGCCTCATCGGAGAGCGTCGTTGAGTCGGTACGCATATAGGTAATGAATCCGTTCTCGTACAGCACCTGTGCGACCTGCATCGTGCGCCGAGCTGAGAAGCTCAGCTTGCGACTCGCTTCCTGTTGGAGGGTACTCGTTGTAAATGGGGGATACGGGCGAGTCGTATAGGGCTTCTCCTCGATCGAGCTCACCCGCGGAGTAGCCCTTAATAAGCGCTCCCGAAGAGCGGCCGAGGCCGCTGCGTCGAGGTGTACCACGTCGGCTTTCTCAAGGAGCTTTCCGCTTGTCTGCTCGAAGTCCTTTCCGATCGCGACTCGCTTACCACCAAGGTGAGTGAGATCTGCCTCAAACTGTGAGGCGGCATCCTCTTTACCCGCCTTGCTAAAAAGCGCCTTGAGGTCCCAATAGACCGCTTTTCGAAAGGCGATACGCTCACGCTCACGCTCCACCAATAAACGAAGCGCTACGCTCTGCACCCGCCCCGCGCTGAGACGGGGGGCCATCTTCTTCCAGAGGAGGGGACTGACCGAATAGCCAAAGAGCCGATCGATAATCCGGCGGGTCTCTTGAGCCCGCACAAGATTCTCATCGATATCACGGGGGGAATTGAGCGCCTCTTGAATCGCTTCTTTGGTGATCTCGTGAAACACCATCCGCTTGACCGGGACCTTCGGCTCAAGCACCTTTAGAAGATGCCAGCTAATCGACTCCCCCTCGCGGTCTTCGTCGGTTGCGAGAAATAGGGTGTCCGATCCTTTCAAGAGTGCCTTGAGCTCCCGTACATTCTTCTTCTTGTCCTCGGGAACTATGTAGAGCGGATCAAAGTCGGAATCGACGTTTACCCCTAGACGCGCCCATTTCTGCTTCTTTACATCTTCCGGGATCTCGGCGGCGTTGTTCGGCAGATCGCGCACGTGCCCGAAGGAAGCCCGCACCTCGAAGTCCTTCCCCAGGAACTTCTCGATTGTTCGCGCCTTCGTCGGCGACTCTACGATGACGAGCGATTTGCCCATTTGACCTTATATATATAGCCCCGCGCGGTCTATTTGATGACTGCAAGGGCAGTTCGAGGTTCACTAACAGCGTTTTGCTGGATAAACCGGGTTGCCCCGTTAGATTACGGATATTTCGATATCTTGCAAGCACCGCCCCCCTGGAGATTCGATGAAACTCCAGGGGCGCTCCCTAAAAAGGAGGGATCAGGCGATCTGGGCTCGTGCTCGTTTGAGGTGGATTGCCAAAAGGGAGATCGTCGTTGGGGTGATCCCCGGGATCCGCTGCGCCTGCCCGATCGAGTACGGTCGAACCTTCTTAAGCTTTTCCCGCGCCTCGATCCGCAGGCTCGGCACCGCATCGTATTCAAAATCAACGGGAATTACCTCATCCTCGAGCTTCCTCAGCTTCTCAACCTCGAGCTCTTGTCGCTCAAGATAGCCGCTAAACTTAAGCTCGATTTCGAGCGCCGCCACAACGTCGGTCGGCAGCGGCCCTTCCCCATACGGAATGCGTTCGAGGATTTGAGCCAATGACATCTCAGGCCGACGCACGAGCGTCGCCAGAGTCAGACTATCCTTAATCTCCGCGCTGCCACACGCACGAAGCCACTCGTTCTCCGCGGAAAGCGGTTTGATTCTGGTACGCTCAACCCATGACCGAGCCCCGGCAAGGAGCTCAGTTCTCGCCTCAAAGCGCGTCCGCTGCTCACCGGAGAGAAGCCCGTACTCGATCGCTCTCGGGCACAATCTCGTTGCGGCGTTGTCCTCCCGCAAAATGAGGCGATACTCAGCTCTCGAGGTGAACATCCGATACGGTTCGTCGACCCCGTTGGTAACAAGGTCATCGATCATAACCCCGATGTAGCCCTCTCCCCTCGAGACGATGAGGGGAGCGTCCCCCGTCACCTCGAGCGCAGCGTTTGCGCCAGCGATGATCCCCTGCGCCGCCGCTTCCTCGTAACCGGAGGTTCCGTTGATCTGGCCAGCAAAATAAAGTCCCCCCACGAGCTTTGTTTCCAGGGTCGGCCTCAGAGCTCGGGGATCGACGAAGTCGTATTCCACGGCGTACCCCGGCTGCAAGATATCAACGTTCTCGAGCCCCGGTACCATCCGCACAAAACGCTCTTGAATATCGAGGGGGAGACTCGTCGAGATCCCGTTCGGGTACACGATATCGGATGAGTGTCCCTCCGGTTCGAGAAAAATCGTGTGGCTCGCCTTGTCCGCAAAACGAAACACTTTGTCTTCGATCGAGGGACAATAGCGCGGCCCCCCCGACCGAATCTGCCCGTTGAACATCGGGCTTCGCTCCTTATTCGCGCGAATGAGCTCGTGGATAGCTTCGTTGGTCGTTGTTTGCCAACACGAGATCTGCGGCTGCCGAATCGAATCGGTCATCATCGAAAACGGCGGCGGGGGGGACTCCCCCGGCTGCTCTTTGAGTCTCGTGAAATCGATCGTGGAACGACGCAACCGGGGAGGGGTGCCGGTCTTTAATCGCCCCAGCTCAAAACCGATCGAGCGCAGAGACTCGGAGAGCTCGTTCGAGGCGAGATCGCCGCACCGCCCACCGCAGGTCTGAGTCGCACCGGTATGCATGAGCCCCTTGAGAAACGTGCCGGTGGTTAACACAACCGCGGCCGCTGGGAGCGCACTTCCGTCCTTTAAGGTGACACCAACTACGCGGTGATTCGCGACGGTGATCGCCGCGACCTCGCCTTCGACGATCGCAAGGTTCTCTTGCTGCTCGCAAAAGCGCCGCACCCACCCTTTGTAGAGATCGCGATCGGCTTGAGCCCGGGAAGCTCGGACAGCGGGACCTTTGCTTGAATTGAGGGTACGGAACTGGATTCCGGTGGCATCGATCGCCCGACCCATAACACCGCCGAGCGCATCAACCTCTTTGACCAGGTGACCTTTACCCACCCCGCCGATCGCCGGATTACACGACATCTGGCCGATGCTTTCACGCCGAAGAGTTACCAAGGTCGTCTCGACTCCGAGCCGTGCAGCCGCAAGCGCGGCTTCCACACCAGCATGCCCACCACCTATAACGACTACTCTTTTCGACACGTTAAGACCTAACACCATCGAAACACAGCTCTTTCGATCCGGTTCCGGGAACTTATCTCTTTTCAATAAAACAAGGGATTTTCTGCGGTAATCAACTGTTTATCTGATTTTTAGAATCAATTCAAGGAAGTGGCAGGATTCTTGATTATCCCCCAACGGCACACTCTAAGAAGAGGCGCCGATTATTGGAAGTAACCGATTGAATCGGGTACGGTTCGCTCCCGCACCCAGATTTTCGAGGTAACGACGGTTCAACGTGTAAGCGGTATGTTTACTCCCCGAAGCTCGTATATGTCCCGTCGCAGCGCGCCCCGCTTCACGCGTGGACGGGCTGCTGTGCTCGCTCGCGGGAGTTCCCACGACGATGTGGTCACCCTGTTCATCTTCGCAGCAGCTTTTACGTTGTCTGTTCTCGTAACCGTTATCGGACTCGCTGCTCGTAAGTGGGAGGCTCCGGGGGTCACCACCGGGAACGCCTCAGCATTCAACTTCAAAGTAGCGGTCGACGGCCCCAAATCGAAGGACCAGTTCTTGGCGCGAGTCTCCGCCTCTGAGCGACGAGAGATGGCGGGAGCCGTGCATTACGTTAGCGATATTATCGCCCAGAAGGCGACCCGTCTCACTCGCGCGGAAGCTCACCGGCTCGCGCAGCACATCGTAATCGAGAGCAAGCGCCAGAACTTCGATCCGCTGTTCGTCGCTGCGGTCATAAAATCGGAGAGCACCTTCAATCGGCAAGCGGTATCGCACGTTGGTGCATTAGGACTGATGCAGATACTCCCCGATACCGGAAAATACATATCGCGCAAAAACGATATCGATTGGCTCGGTGCGGGGAAGCTGAAAGATCCGAGCTACAATATCAAGCTCGGCATCGCTTATCTGAAGTATCTTGAGCGGTACTTCGGACAAAATCGTGAGCATATCCTGGTCGCCTACAACTGGGGTCCCGGAAACCTTTTATCGGCGCTGAAGAATCGCTCAACCTTACCGAGCGGCCCAAAGAAATATGCACGCACAATCATGAAGGACCACTCGAAGTGGCAGCGAGAATATATTGACCGTGCGGAGGAGTTTCGGTTTCTCGATAGCAGCTCACTTCTTGGCTGAGCCACTGCGAAGTCTCCTCACTCAGGAGCGCACCCCCAGCTTCAATCACTCCGCTCTCCATGCTACGATACCAAGGCAAAAGGGGCGACGATGACTGCAAGCTCAAACGACAACGATCGCGCGCTGTGGGAGAAACTCCACACTGAGGCGTGTGCGCGACGAGAGCTAACCTACCGTGATCCACGAACCGGCTATACCGTCTTTACCCGGGTCAAGCTCCTCGAGCGGGGCTACTGCTGTAAGTCCGGCTGCCGTCACTGCCCCTACGGTTGTCCCGACCCGGTAAGCAAATAATTCATAACTAGCGGGTTCCACATCGACTTTAACCCCGCGTCGATACGTCACATTTCGGCCCAAAACGCTCATAACCCTCATTGAGGCTGAGTTTCCGGCTAAGCGGGTTTTTATGCGACAAGTGCTACGACTTTTTATATTTACGATTCTTCTCTGCCAGACCGAACAGGCGGTGGCCGGCCCGATATTCGTTCAAAACCGAACCGCTTCAACGTTCCGCCCCGCCACGATCTCGCTCGCTCCTCTCGCCGCAAAACCTGCAAGCCAGCGAAAGATCATCCTCACCTTGTCAAACTCTAAGGCCGATCGTCAGACCCTCGACCTCGACGTTGAAGCACCGAAGGGCGCCGTCCTTTCTTTTTACTCAGCGATGGAGGCTCCGAAAAAAGTTACCGACCTCAGCCCGAGAAGGAAAAAGGTCTCGCCCGGTCTTCTCTATACAATTACCGGCGCAGGCAGAAAGAAAATCGTCTTCGGGGAGGCGCAATCGGGAGGTGGATCCGGTGGAGGAGCCCCCGGGGACTATATCTGCGGCTGTCTCACGAATTCAGATATCCAAGACATCATAGCCTCCTTCCGCGCCGTCGGCATCAATTACTCGGTGGAGGAGGTGTGTCGCCAGTTCACGTCCATACCGGTCTCGGGGTGCGATGTTGATACCCCCTATCTGAACGACAACGCCAATTTCGGGAACACCGCGGCGGTATCAGCTTTCATCCGGCGCGACGCTTGCGCAAACAGCGGCAAAACTCCTGGAAAAGCGGTGCTTGAATTCAACCTCTCGAAGGTTCCCGCAAGCGTCTTGGCTACCGCGAAGATCGTCGTGAAGCCGAAGTTCAGCGCGTATTCGGGGAATAAGCAGGCGAAGCTCAAGAAAGCCGGCGATGCCACGGGAAAATTTGCGGGAATTCCGCTGCTTCTCTCCTCACCAGCGGGCGCGATGTCTTTCACCGGCTCAACCGGAGAGGTCTACCTTACAAAGTATGCGAAGTCGAAGATGACCTTCAGCAAGAGTGTCAAAATAGCCGACTACGTCTTCTACCGAAATTTAGTTCTCTGGCGCGTGCCGCTCGGGAGAGTGCTCTCTGGTGGTCAAGGCACGTTCGAAATGCGGGCAAATCAAGCGGGCTATTCGATCTGCGCGAAACTCGTACGTAGGGATCAGTTCTTTAACCGCTACCCGGTAAATAGCGAATAGGGCGGTACGGCCGCGACTTAACCGCCGAGCGCGCGATGGACGTACGGAGCCGCACGAACAATCATCGTTCCGTTATAGAATCGAATCGTCCCCCCAGAGCCGCCCTGCTCAACCCACTGCTGGGGTTCCACCGTCTCGAGGATTACCTCTTTGAGGGTATCGAGCCCCTCCTCGCTTGTGCGCCGAACCCCTCCGGCGCCCTCACGAGGTTCGCCGATAATCGAGCCGCCGCCCCCCCGACCTTGATTCAACGCTGCGTTAAAATTAAACCGCGGCGCTCCGAGAAAAAGCGGTGCCTCATTTGCCGCATCCCTGAGGTCGTAGATGCGCCGCTCCTGAAAACGATCAAGGCTTTCCTTAGCACCGAATTGAAGCCGCCCGGTGGAGAGAACCTGCCACGTCGTCTCACCCGACTCACCCTCGACTACCCGCCCGATCCTCTCAAGGGCCTCGCGAACCGTTATATTCCGAAGGGCGATGGTAACCTCCTGCTCCCTCTGAAGTCCCGCACTCCCGGCGGGCGTCCACAACGCCTCGATAGCAACGCCCCCGAGTTCCGACACCGTCCGTACGAGATCGCTGAGGGGATAGTCGCTCACCTCGAGGGTGAACCGGCGCTCCATAAGCCCGAGGGTCTCGGTTCGAGGATTTGAGCTTTTAGCCGTAATAGGCTGCGGCCGCGTTGGCTCGCTGCCCTCAGCTGTTCCGACTCCTACGATCAGCGCTGCGAAGCCGGCTGCGATCGTTCGAGCAGTCTTCCCAAACGAGAGGCTCTCGGTCTCCGACTCGGAGCGAAGCTGTTCAGTCCGGCGCGTGAGCTCAGCCATTTTTTCCTCCAAGAGAAATAGATCCTCCGCAACTGTCGCACAAACCCGCTGCGGGAAGCACGGAGATTCCTCCATCACTTCCTTTTCTTACGCCTCCGCAAATCGATACGCGCCCCCGGAAGAAGTGATAAACCCCTCGCGACACAGCTCCTTCAGCACCTCATCAAGTACACCGCGTGGACAACGAACGCCGTTTTCAATCTCCACGCGGGAGCACCCTCCGCCCCTCGCGATGAGCCGGAGGACACCGCCTCTAATCTGCCGCCGTGATCCTTGAAACGGCGGCTGGGGGTTATAGTGAGCGCTCCGCCGAGATATCTGCGGGTGGGTGCGTTTCAGCATGACGCCGTAATCCATCAGCGCGTAGTACCACCGCCGCACGTCTCGACGGGGTAGCGTTCGGGCTACAAGCGGCACGATCTCCGAATCACGGACTCTCCGCCGTTTTGGAAAGAAAAAATGAATAAATACGGTTCGGATATTTGTCTCGATAAACACGGCCGACCGATCAAATGCAAATACCGCCACAGCTCCCGCGGTATACGGGCCGATCCCAGGAAGCTCAACCAGCGCTGTCGGATCTTCGGGCAGAGCCCCCTCGTGCTGGGAAATCACCTCGCGGGCACACCGTTGGAGCGCCAACGCCCGCCGATTGTACCCGAGTCCTTGCCATGCGGTGAGAACCGCTCCTGCGGGCGCTTTAGCCAGCGTCTCGAAATCGGGAAATCGATGGAGAAACTCTTGGTATTTCGGCTCAACTCGCTCTGTTTGGGTCTGCTGCAGCATGACCTCCGAGACGAGGATCGCGTACGGATCTCGGGTCTCCCGCCACCGAAAAGAGCGTCCGTGGGAGCGATAGAACCTTCGAATCGTACTCCGAAACGAACGGATCTCTCGTTCGCTAAGGCCCCCCATGTAATCGCTCCAAAAATGACTACAGATCAGCGCGAGTCCACGCGCTCGCCAACGAGTCAGCGTATTCGTTCCAGAGCCACCCGTTATGCGCCTTGATCCATTGAAGCTTCGCGAGGGGGCGTTCCTTTGAGAGCGCATATGCGGTTTGAACGAGGTCGAGATTCTTTATCTCTCCGTCCTTTCGTTTCCAGCCCCGCTTCTCCCAACCCGCCGCCCACTTCGTTATCGTGTTGACGCACAGCTCGCTATCGCTAAAGAGATCGATCGGCTCGTCTGGAGGGATGATTTTAAACGCCTCGATAAGCGCGGTGAGCTCCATCCGGTTATTTGTTGTATCAGCCTCGCTCCCATGCCGCTGCGCTATGATCGATCCGTTCTTCACATAGACCAGGCCCCACCCCCCCGGACCTGGGTTCGGACGAGCACCCCCGTCGGTAAACACCCCCGAGTTTGGGCCCGCGGAGTACTTTTGGAGAACCTCTTTTAACGGCAGACTTTCACCTACAAGCGCCATATATCCCGCTCCCTAAGAATAGGGTGGTATCGTAGAACAATCCTCCCCCCGAGCAAAGAGCGGTCAGGCGAATCGCTCTTTGAATCGGTGGGTTAAAAAGGTTACACTAAGAGAGCCATGGCAAGCGTTCTCGACCTCTTTGGTGCCGGTTTTTTCGCCGGTCTTTCCGCGCTCATTATCTATTTTCTGTGCCGCTCACTGCTCATGGGATTCTCGTCTGACCCCCGGGCTTGGTTTGAGGGGCTGCGGGTGCGAAAGCGTGAGCAGCTTCTCGCCGTTGCCGACGAGGCGATGAAGCTTAATCGGGGAGGAGAGGCGCTCAGTATCCTGCGCAGCGCTTTTTGTTTCGAGCAGCCACTCCGCTACTCGAGCACGGTCGATCTGCTCCACACCCACCATATGAATATCTTAAGCCGAGTGATCGGGATCGCTAAAAGCCACGCACGCCACCTGGAGAACCTCCCCGTCATCGAGGATCTCCTCGCCTCCCGCGAAAGCTTGCTGAACGCCCACATCGAGCATCTCGCCGCGCGAAATAACCTACAGCAGCGGCGCAGACGCGATCGCAAAGAGACCCCGGCGTGGGCGATCTCGGAATTCTCAAAAAAGATAGACGATATCCTCGATAAACTATCGACAAATAGGCACAGTCTTGAGTCACAGCTTGATCGCATGTTCGACGACCTTCGAAAGCTGCCTGAGGGCGAAGGGGTAACCTACCACTGACGAGAGATATCCCGATGTCCCGACCAACCCCGCTCTTCGAAGACGAAGCTCTACTTATCGTCCATAAACCAGCGGGGATCCATTCGGTAGCCCTCGACGAGGCGGATGCCAACGACTCCATCGCAGGAACGCTGCTTCGATACTGTCCCGCGCTGCGCGAGGTTGCCGACCGCCCCGGCGATGCGGGCCTTATTAACCGACTCGACCGAGGAACCTCGGGGATATTGATCGGTGCAAAAAGCCGCACTGTCTGGGAGATCCTGCGCAGCGACATTCAAGCGGAAAGGATTGAGAAGCGCTACATCGCTGTCGTCGAGGGAGCAGCGCCGCCGCGCACGGAGATCGAGAATTTCATCGGCTCTCCGTATCGGCGCGCACAGAAGGTTCGAACCTACGCTAAGATGCCACCGGGGGGGCGGGCTCTCCCGGCCCGCTCAGTCTTCACCCGACGAGAGGAGAATGCTGCAATGGGGGTCTCACTTGTCGAGGTGTACGCACCGACTGCGCGACGTCATCAGATACGGGCCCATGCAAAGAGCCTCGGGCACCCCCTCATCGGGGATACGCTCTACGGGTCAAGCCGCTCTTTTCGTGAGATCTGCGGCGCCACCGCGCCGGAAACCTTCTGCCTCCATGCGTTTTGGGTTGACCTGACCCATCCGATCCATCGTGGCAAGGTTACCGTCACCGATCCGCTGCCGGAGTTTCTCGGATCGATTTTTAGCGAAACAGCTCTCCGGGCGGTATAACATCGAGAACCTCGGTCTGGAGCGCTCGAAGAGCCGCCTTAAGACCGTTCGATGCACGGCAGAATTTGTTCGGTGCCACCTCACCGCAGTCACCGCGGGGACGAGCCTCAAACGTGCCTCCCGCAGAATGGGTGACCTCGATCGTATAGAGCCGATCGAAATTCTTGGAGCGATAGCGGAAATACTCGACGACCTCGCTTCCTTCAACCGGGGCGCGGTAGAGAGGATCCTTTACCTCACTCGCTCTGAGTGCGCGAAGAGACTCCGAGGAAAAGTTTCGCTCAACAAATCCGATATCGAATCCACCCTTTCGAAACGCGGGCTCACGGAGGAGCCATCGATGGAAGTCGAGGGTCGTCGCCAGCCCACGTACCTCGTACCCAGCGAGTGCCGCAAGCCCACGCTCAATGACCTCACGCCGAGTATCACCGACCACAAGGAGCTTACTGATCATCGCATCGTAGTGAGGAGAGATCTCATCACCTGCTTCGCACCCGAAATCCTCCCGTATGTAGGGGGCGCTCGGACGCTTGAGATCCACGATCTTTCCGATAGCCGGGGCGAAATTTTTGCGCGGGTCTTCGGCATAGATCCGAAATTCGATGGCGTGACCGGTTGTCTTTATCTGGTCTTGCGTGTACGGGATCGCCTCTCCCCGAGCAACCCGCAGCTGCAGCTCAACAAGGTCGGCCCCGGTGACGAGCTCGGTAACCGGATGCTCAACCTGAATACGAGTATTCATCTCGAGGAAGTAAAACTCTTCTCCACAGACGAGAAACTCCGCAGTGCCTGCGTTTTTATACCCCACACTCTTCGCCGCCTGCACCGCAGCGTTTTCCACCCCGCTCCGCACCGCGGGGGAGAGCGAGGGAGCAGGCGCCTCCTCGATCAGCTTTTGATGGCGCCGCTGAGCTGAGCAGTCACGAGTTCCGAAGTGAACGACGTTCCCCTGAGAATCTCCGAATACTTGCACCTCGACGTGTCGAGGATTAGCGATATATTTCTCGGCGTACACCGCTTGATTCGAAAAGTTTTTGAGCGCCTCACTACGCGCTCGGGGCAAGACCTGCGCCATCTCCTCTGCGGAGTGAACCACCCGCATTCCTCGCCCCCCGCCACCCGCCACCGCCTTAATGATAACGGGGAAACCGATTGCACTGGCGGCCTTGACCAGATCGGGGTCTTCGAGATCGCCGGAGGTCCCCGGGGTACACGGAACCCCGAACTGCGTCACTTGAGCCCGCGCTTTTGTCTTGCTTCCAAGGGTCTCAATGCTCTCCGGATCGGGACCGATGAAAATGAGCCCGGCGTTGATAACCGCTCGAGCAAACTCGGCATTCTCGGAGAGAAAGCCGTATCCAGGATGCACCGCGTCGCACCCCCGTTCACCAGCGGTCTGGACTATCTTCGCTATATTGAGATACGAGTCCTTTGCTGGCGGTGGGCCGATTATCACAAGCTCGTCAGCCTGTCGTGCGAAATAACTTTTGGCATCCGCCTCGGACGCGACCGAAACGGAGGCGATGCCAAGCTTTCGGCAAGCGCGCTGGATCCTCACCGCGATCTCGCCTCTATTTGCAATCAGCACCTTTTTGATTTTATGATCGCTCATAAATTTGTGCGGCTTTTTAGACGGGAAATCACTCCATGACCACCAACGAACACCATAAAGTCGTTATCTTAGGGTCGGGTCCCGCGGGCTTGACTGCGGCTATCTATACCTCGCGAGCGAACTTATCTCCAGTTTTGATCCACGGCCCCCTCCCCGGCGGACAGCTTACAACCACGACCGAGGTTGAGAACTTTCCGGGCTTCCCGGAGGGGGTGATGGGCCCCGACCTCATGCAGCTTATGGAGAAGCAGGCGGTTCGGTTCGGAACGAAGATCGTAATAAGCCAGGTGGTTAAGGCGGAGCTTCAAGGGCAGCCGTTTAAGCTCACCCTCTCAAACGACAATACGGTCACCTGCGATGTCCTTATTATCGCTACCGGAGCTGCCCCCCGACTTCTCGGTCTTGAGGCTGAGAAGTCGTTGATGGGATACGGGGTCTCAACGTGCGCTACCTGCGATGGGGCCTTCTTTCGCAATAAGGTCATAATGGTGGCGGGTGGGGGAGATTCCGCTTGTGAAGAGGCGGTATTCCTTACCCGCTTCGGGAGCAAAGTTATATTGGTCCACCGCCGAGATCAGCTGAGGGCCTCGAAGATCATGCAGGATCGGGTACTTAACCATCCGAAGATCGAAGTTTTGTGGAATCGCCAGATAAAGGATATCCACGGCTCTAAGGCGGACGGGGTCACCGGCGTATCGGCGCTCAACGCCGCGACCGGAGAGATCGAGGATATTTCCTGCGACGCTCTCTTTGTCGCGATCGGCCATATACCCAACTCCCACCTCTTCAAGGGACAGCTCACGATGGATGAAAACGGCTACCTTACTCCGACCCCAGGCAGCGCTCGAACGAATATCCCAGGGGTTTTTGCATGCGGAGACGTCCAAGACCATGTGTGGCGACAGGCCATTACCGCGGCGGGAACGGGCTGCATGGCAGCTATTGAAGCTGAGCGCTACCTAGAGGCGCTCCATCAATAACTTTCCCGGGGCTCGGATAGTTTTCATACGATTTTCATAAAAAAGAAGGCCCCCGCAGCGTTCCTAAAAGACGCTGCGGGGGCCTTTCATGTGCGGAGGCTACCTCCGCATCACGTTTCCTTTACGCGCCGATTTGGCTGTAGAGGAGGTACGCGATAACGAACGCCAAAATGACGAGCGACTCAACCAGGGCGAGGCCGAGGAGCATCGGGGTGAGAAGCTTGCCAGCAGCGGCCGGGTTACGGCCGATCGAATCGAGGCTCGCGCTGATCGCTTTGCCTTGACCGAGAGCTCCACCCGCTGCGGCGAGTCCGATCGCTAAGCCGGCAGCGATAGCGATGATACCGCTTTGGCCCGCCAAGGCACCGCCTTCAGCAAAGGCAGCCGCCGGAACGGCGATGACCGCGAGGGCGAGTAAAGATAGATAACGTGTCATGGTCTCTCCTTTTTAAGGGTTAACGTATAAACTAAAACGAACTCAGTGATGGCCGTCCTCTTCGTGCTGGGTCGCGAGGAGAATATAAACCATCGTCAGCGTGGTAAAGATAAACGCCTGCATAAAGCAGACGAAGGTCCCCAGCGCTAGAAATACGAGGGGCGATATCGGCCCAAGCATATTCGTGAATATCTCAAGGACCATGTGGTCCGCCGTGATATTCCAATAAAGACGAAGGTTCAGGGTAAGTACCCGCAGACAGGTACTAAATATCTCAAGCGGGAAGAAGAACCACGCGAGCGCAGCCATCGGGCCGAAGAAATGCTTAATGTAGCCCCACAGACCGTTTGCTTTGATTCCCCAACCGTTGAAATAAAAGAAAACGACAAAAGCCATCCCGACGTTAATCCACACCGTCGTTGTAATCGCCGGCATTCCGGGAACGAGCCCCAAGAAGTTAGATAGAAGAAGAAAAAAGAAGACACTCGCCGTAAAAGGAAAGTGGTGACGATTATCTTTCCCGAGTACCGAGTCGTGATAATTGAGAAACGCCTCGATGACAAAGTCTACGGCGCCAAACAGTGTGAGCTTTTTATCGGGGACGATCGCGCTTTCCACTCCGTGAGGGGTGCTCAACCGACCGGCGAGCGCCTTACCCGCTAACACCAGCCCTCCGCCAAGCATAAGAGCGAGACTGAACTTTTGAAGGTTCGGATCCGCGGTGAGGTGTGAAAGATAATTGTAGCCTGAAGCCATCTGACGATTACTCAACTTTTCCGGGGAGAGTTGTATATAATTCCGCCCCGGAATGCAAACCCCGCGGGGCGATTTAAATCGATATTTTCCCGAATGTCGTCAGCAATCTAGCGATCTTCTGCCGGGGAGGTGGGGGGGGGCTCAGAAAGGCTCGGCGGGGGGGTGCTGGGATCGCCCTGGTCCGTCTCTTCACTCCTCTCTCCTTGAGACTCGCGAAAGGCGTAGTGAAAACCCGCCGGTAGAAAAGCGAACGCCCCCAGAACCCCCGATAGAATCTCGGCGGTACTCGAGCGACCAAGGAGAAAGAGAGAGCCGACTATCGCCAAGAGTTTCACCGGAAACCAAACAGCAAATCGAATCACCCCGCCCGGCG
>JBJOHD010000195.1:0-8348 GCA_046047875.1 Pseudomonadota bacterium
CCGTAAAGGTGGCTTCCGGTTCAAAGTCTCCCCGCTGCGGAGCGAAACGTACCCGAAATGCCTCCTCCCGGTCAGAGGACTCTCCCGCGGAGATTATACGAACCTGCCTCTCCGCTCCCGGCTCAAGGGAGAAAAACATCGGAGAGACGAGGATCCCCTTCGTCTCAACCTCCTTCTCTGAGGGCAGCCCCGCTTCCACGAGGTGTCGAACCTGAACAGCCATATTAAGCCGCTCATCACTTGTGTTCGTCAGGCTCAGGTCCTTCACCGCTCGCGCCCCACTCGGGAGCTCAATAAAAACCTGATCAACTTTAAATTTCAGGTTCGGCTCTCCTACGAGCCGAATGTCCCCTTCCGATACCGAAGCTGCCGCACGTTTATCTTCATCCCCGGTCGATGATTCGGATAATCTGCCGAAAGACTCCCCATTCAAACTTCTCTTCTCAACCGCTTTCCGCTCTACCGATTCCTCACTGAGCTCTATGCCCTGGGTAGCAGTTGCGGTTCCAGTTGGAGTTGCAGTCGCGGTCGCAGTAGCACTTGCGGTCGCGGTCGCGGTAGCAACTGGGGTTACGGTCGGCTCGGGCACCGGTGTCCGGGTGGCCGTAGAGGTTGGGGCGATGGTTGGTGTCGCCGACGGCAGGGGAAGCACGGGAGCAGGAGTCGGTCTACTGGTTGAAGCGGGCTCAACCACTGGCTCTTCAGCCGAATCCACAGACTCCAGGTTCGTCTCGAGACCATTTGAGATTGAGGCGGGAGTCGCGGGGAGGGCGATTTCGGAGAGCGGCAGCACAGCTTCAAAACCAGCTCTGCCAACTACTGACTGATACTCCGAGGGCGCCCCCACCAAAAGATCAAAAACGACCCTCGAGCCCGCTGGTTGAACCCCAAAACGGATCCCCTTTATGCAACGGCTATCCCCAACTGCGAACTCCTTGCTTCGCAGAATACGAACACCCATGAGGTCAACGACAAGCCGATTCGGAGCCTGAAGGGTGAAGTGCTTCGTGCCTGTAGCCCCACGATGAACGATCGAGAACCGACAAACATTCTCTGTTTCGTTCGTCTCCACAGAGACCCGAACTCCGCTATACTCGAGCCGAGAGTCAGCTGATAGAGCAGCGGGTAAAAGCACCGCAGCTAAAAGAGCAGTTGAAAAATGAAAAAGTCTCAAAACACCCCCTCTTAAAGAGATCTCATTCCTGATTCTCAGACCGCATCGCCGGCTTTAAAATTCCGTTAGAAGAATTCCCGTTCAAGGGTTCGAAGCTCACCGATTCGAAAATGCCCCCCGCTCCAGTGCGAGCAAGATAGGTCACCAAGCGATCACCCGGAGTCTTCACCTCGAAAGTAGCTCCTGAGTAAACCCGCTTTCTTTCCAGCGGAACACAATCTGAGCTGAGGCAGGCCTTGCCCTCACCGAGCTCAACGTGCACATTCCCACGATTATTAAACACGATCGAGTCCTTGGTACGGATCCAATGAAGCTCACCGAGCGGCTTGGGGGGCTCGACGAAGAGGAGCACCCCCATACCGGTAAGAACTCGGATACTCGCGACTCTTCCCTGTATATTATGCTTCGCCTCCTGTCCGAACCCCCGATCCTGCGGGGTAAACAACGCTCTATAAACCACCTCTTTGTCCTTTGGTGGATTACGCAGGAGAAAGCGAACAGCGCGTTGCCCTCGGGGTTCTATCGAAAACGCCTTCGGTGAAATAAGAATATCCTCGGAAGGCTCCGCCTTATTACCACCGCTCTCCGGATCGACTACCCGCTCAAGACTCGCCACGACATAGGCGGGATTGTCGGAGGAATTGCCGACGGTGACGTTCTGAATCGGCCGCTGTCCAGACGGAAAATTCAGAAGAATATTATTCACCGTCACTTGACCGTGCGCTTCCCCGATGCAGCTGACGAAAGCCACAACGAGGCACAGCCCAGATATTCCTCTGATAAGTACCGAACGCATCTACTCCCTCTTGATTAACTCGCTGTCAAAACTAAGGTAAGGGTACCACTATAGTTACCGGGGGCAGCGGCTCCGAGCGCGGCTTCGCTTACCGTCACCCGCACCCCCGCATTAGAACTTCCCCCACAATTCGAGGAGGACTCGTCCGCGCCGGAGAAGCTCCGTGAGCTCCCGTTGGTAAGCTCAGCGAAGGTTCCCGACACACCCGTATCGCTAAACGAAACTCCGTACACTATCGATCCACCCGTGCCCGTGAGACTGAAACCACCCCCACTTCCTGAAGCGGTTATCGAATATCCGGATCCCCCGCTGTTGTACACACAAACCCCCACCGAGGATTCCTTGTCACCCACCCCGGTCCATGTCCCTAACGAGATATCGGAGGAGATCGTTACCATCAGGTCCTGACTCACCGATGTCGCGGGTGCGAGAAGCACTAACAAAACTAGGAAAGCGGCTAACTTTAACCGCTTGAAAGTAACCATACGATGACGCTAGCATGCCAAGCGGAGGGGCGAAACCTCCCTTAATTCGGGGATGTAGCGTGGTCATACCGCTCGCCCCACGAGCTGATGTACGAAACGGTCGATGGCGAATAAGAGATCGGGAATTGCTGTTGTCGGGTACCTGACGGGTCTGGTCGTTGCCCTTATGGAGGCAGTCCTGTTCCCCGCACGCGCTCGAGCTCACGACGGCTCGGTGGGGCCGTCCTCAACCGGGCGAGCCGAGATCCGGGTGGTCGTGAATCGGGTCTTGGAGCCGTCATTTCAGCGAACCGGTGCAGGACAGTCCCTTTGCGTCCGCTCAAACGACTCTGGAGCGTATTACGACCTCTCAGTCCTCTCTCCAGCTGGGCCCCCGAGGCGGCTCGCTCCCCGGCTCGCCGATACGTTCCGCTCTTCCGATTGCACCTCGATTATTGCGACGCTGGTCCCCGAGCTTCGCGCCAACGAAAGGGTCGTCGTCATCAGCCCGGCGACATAGGCCCTGCCAGTAAGTGTTGTTTAAGGTCTCAATTGATAAACTCACAGAGACCAGGAGAGGTGCTTACCGTGGCCAGATAGCCACCGTTAGAACCGCTTGCCCGCGAAAATTAGTAGTCCCGCTCCGCTTTCAAAAGACCTAGTGGTTCGACCATTAAATTCTTTCACCTGCAAGGTAAAGGAATTTATACTCACCACTGGTCCTGAGTTAGTTTTTCACTCAGCGGGAGTGAAAAAACTTATTTGTCGAAGGACTAGGTCGACCCAGGGCCCACCTCCAATTCTTACCTCCGATTCTCTGAGACCTGGAGGCCGCGGATAACTCGGTGGATACCGCTGAGCCGGCCCTCAATGGGTGTCGTGTCGCCATGTTAGCGCAGTTCGTCGCGGGCTTGGATTTTAACCACACGATTCGAGAGAGTTAGAATCCGTGCTCTCCCCCTCCAACTATCGCTTTTAAAGACGCCGCTAGGGGCAAATTCGGCCACCAAGTCTCTGAGACTATGCGCGGCGACTGTAAGGGAGCAGGCGACCGCCGGGTCCCTGAGACTATGCGGAGCGGGTGATCCTTATCGGGGGATCGGTGAGGGCCTCCATGACCCGAGCGAGATCGACCGGGGGGTTATTCGAGGGGGAGTTCGTGAGCATACCGATCACCGCCCCCTCCACCGCTTCACGAACGGCGGGGTGGAGCTCGTGGGCAGCCGATGAGACGAGCACGTCGATAAGGTCGTCCTTTGAGAGTCCCTGGCTATATTCAGCGATAGAAAGGAGCGCTTTTTGAGCCCGCTTCAGCACCGGGGAGATCTCCTCCCCTACCCCTTGGCGCTCTCGGAGGACATCAAAGTACCGGTTCACGAAATCATCAACGCTCTGAGCTCCGAACCCCGCCTTTACGACGGTCTCACCTAATTGCCGCAGATCGTCGTCGCTCGGGGGGGCGAGCATCATCCCCCCGAAGTCGAAGTGGTGTACCGTATTCCCCTCAACGCGGCAGTTGCCGCCGTGGCGGTCGTTATCGAAGGGACGGCCCGAGAGAATATTATTGAGCTCGACGGTCATTATCGCTTTGGCGAGCTCTCTACGGCCCCGGTCATCCGGGAGATCGATGAAGTGCGCCCCCGGTGCCCGCTCGGAGAGTACCCACCCCTCTCCAAACTCGAGCACCTCAGGGACCTGAAATTTGATACGACGTTCCCCGACATCAACCGTCACGCCGTTGTAGGTCCGTCGTGCCGCATCCCGCTGGAGCTTTACATACCCCGTATTTGTCTCTATCTCGGCGAGCGCGCTCGCATCGCCGAGAAGCTCCCGCATCACCCGAAACGAGGCGCTCGCATGATCGAAGGCACCGACCATGTTTCCAATAAGCTCGAACCCGAAACGAGCCCGCTCGAGCGCATGCGGTCTTAAGAGCGACAGAACCGCATCCCTGCCATCCTCAAGCTCGACATCCACCGCCACGAAGAGCGAAGCGCTCCCGAGCACCTCGCGCACTCGCGCCACCCGATTCTGTACATCGCTCCCCAAGGAGTCCTCGATAAGATTAAAGAGCTCCCACCGCATCGGCTCTGCGGCGCTGGTCTTAAGCCGCTTTAGATCGGCTCTAATATCGTCGGGGGTTTTCGGATGCCCCTGCGCTGCTTGCCCCGCTTTCGTCTCAGCGGGGCCCATCGACTCTAAAAAGCTTGCTATAGCAAAGCCGGCGCCTTTCCCCGCCTCCTCAGTTCGTTGCCCCGCAACTAAAAGCGCCGAAAGTGCGATGTGCCTCGAATACTCCGGCATACCATCGATATACGCCTCGACCCATCGCCGCGCGGCGGCACCGTGCGGTGAAGAATCGGGAAATACCCGCGCCAGAACGTAGTGGAACGCCTCTCCTACTTGCGCGGCTTTAGCCCGTTCAACTGAAATCTCTTTACCACCTTCATCAACAAGTTCCCCGGAATACACGGTCCCCGGGGTCAGAATCTCCTTCATCAGAATCGCTCGGGCCTCGATCGGGGCAGCCCAAAAGTTCTTGTGCAGATCAACCAACTGCCCATCGATACGGCGCTTGTACGACACTCGGTCGGGATCGTCTCCGTCGATCTCGAGCCAATCGAGCCCGTCGTTCGACAACAACTCAACCGATTTCGCGCTCAAGGGATTCGAGAGAAAATTAATGATCTTAAATCGTTTCTCCCGGCTATCGATGACGATCTGCCCACCCCCTTCAATCGCGATGAGTGGCGCATGGGTGTCGGTAAAAAGCCCGGAGGTCATCACCTGCGACGTCCCCTCAATCGCAAGTGTTAGCTCTCGTTGACTCACCAGCGTCTTCGCTAATGTGTTCAGCACCGCCGTTCTATCGCGCCGATCGAGACTCCCCTCTACTCTCGAAACGATGGTCATGACCGCTTCATTATATTCTCGCGAACCGTCGTCAACGCCGAGATCTTCCTTGATCGACTCCGCCCAGCTCCGCGCGATCCGCTGGCGAATATCGGGGTCCCCGATACGAGCCTCGGAGGCCGTGAGCAGCGACTCCCACCGTCCCCGTCGTTCGTCGGCGGGAAGCCCTGCGACTAAATCGAGGAGGTGCTCGAGGTGCACGTACTGGGTCGCTGGCTGCAGCACGTTGCCCTGATACAGGGTCTGCCACTCAGCTATCGCTTTCCCGATATCTTCGCTCCACGTGGGATGCGTCCCCACATTCTCAGCGAAACACTCCCGGATAAACGGCTCGAGGTCACCGCCACCCGCCCGGCGGACGCTCACAACGGAATCGCTCTCGCCTGAGAGCTCTCCCCGCATCATACCGAGCACCGCTACACATTGCGCGGTAGTCGGCTCGCGCACCTTTTTCCCCTGCGAAAGAAGGATCGCCGCTTGGGCCGTGACGACCTGCTGACCGAGGGGATGTTCCGACAACCCGAAGGTCTCGATCTGTTGATTGAGCTCCGTCCAGTTTCGGGCAGCCTTCAATCCATATCCATCGGTGCTTATCAGCGGCGCGAGCTCCCCAACAATTCCCTCCAGGTGCTTGCGTCCGGATTGGGAGATATAGAACTCCTCCGTATCGCGCTTGACCGAGATCGCGTATTCGAGGAGCCCGAGCCAATTAACCCCACTCGAGAGGAGATCGATCTTAGCGGAGTCAGATAAGATTTCTGGCGGAGAGTTGAGAGCAAATTCGAGCAGCTTACTTGCTTTGATGCTTATTCGACCTTCAGGTCCGATCCCGAAAGCATCACGCCAAGCTCCGAACGTACTCTCGACCTGAGTATACGAGCTCTCCGGGGGGGAAATGGTTCTTATTTTTGTGAGTTCAGATAGCAGCGTTTGAACAGGCGCTATCTCCCCCGCATCGATCAGTTTTTTAATTTCGCCGAGCACAAGCAGCTGCGTCTCAACACGCCCGAGTCGGCTCTCATTAAGAGAAACGAAGAGAGCCGGTGCTGCCTTCAGCGAGGAGAGTCCAAGCAGTGCTTGTCTCGAGTCAGCCTCCTCGATCTTAGAAACCCAAATCGAGATCCGCTCAAGCTCGCGCACCATCGTCTGGCGCTCCTCCCCCTCTGGGAGCCCAGCGAGCCTCTCAAACGTCTCCGCGGCATACCGAGAAAGGTATTGGAGCTTTATATCATCCCGCTTTTGAGATCGTTCGTCGTTCGATACACCTATTTTTACCGCTCGCCCGCCAGATACCGTAATGTCATGAATCGTCGAGCTTCCCTGACGGGGTCCGCGGGAGACCGGAACCAGCGAATCGGTGAAGAAATCGAGGGCAAGCCCCTGATTCATCGCCCCGTACAACCGCATATCATCAACACCGAGGATCAACATCGCTCGTGCTATATCCGAGGTTCCAAAGCGGGAATACTCATCCCGCGCAAGCTTCACATGGTCATTCCAACTGAGCGACACGCCCCCACCCCGGCGAGCTTTACGCTCGACGGTGTCTGGGTCGGGGTATTCGAAATTGGGTAGAGCAAATCTCGTGAGAAGCTCGTACCCCACATGGGTATTCACAAGGGGCTCCTCCTCCCCGAGCGCAATAAGCGTTCGAGCTGTCTGACGAGCGGTGGCGAGGTCCTCCGCCTCGATGAACGCCCCAGCTGCATCGGCGAGCGGCTTAAGGCGGCCGATGGGGCGATATCCATCCTTTGAGTCCGCGATCCAGGCAAAGATCCGGCGCGCGGCTCTATCATACCCCTCGCCGTGAAGTTCAAGCAGTGCGTCAAACAGGGGGGTAAACGCTTTATCGCGAACCGACCGGTCGGTTCCGATCTCCTCCCGCAGCGCACGAATACATCCACACAGATCCTCGAGTCGACGAGCGCTCAGAAACTCTTTCGTCTCAACTATCTCAGAGATGATTCGAACCTTCTCGTCGACGGTGCCGGTGTGATACCCACGCACCGAGAGCTCTCGCTCAAGGTTCGATAGGTGCTGCGCATCACGTGCGGCGATACACAGCTCGCTGGAAGACTCGAGAGGGGTCGGTGCTGCGTTTATCCGTCCGTATTTACGGTTAATCGCGGTGAGCGCCGTCTCACTGATCGAAGCCGCATTATTCGGGAGCGGGTGTTCATCGAGCACCTCACTCCAACTCCACTCACGATTCGCTGTGACCCGTTCCCGCAACCAGGAGAGCCCGGCCCGAGGATCATAGCCTGCAAGATACGCGGCTTCGACCGACGAATACGACGCCATCGCCTCTTCGAGCTTTGAGTTCGCGACCGGTGCGTACCGGCGCTCAATAGCGAGATGCACCTGCTCGTGGGCAAACACGAGCGCCACCTCGTCGACAGTCTTTAGGGGTGCATGCCTCCTACCCCGTTCATCGACTGTCTCCTTAAAGCACCCCACGTTAAACGCGATGAGCGGGGGCTCAGCTCCTCGCACCTGGCACGCGTTCATTCCCGGAAGATCCATCAGCGCAAACCGCACCGGTTGAGTCGCCGGATTCCAGTCTTTGATAAAACGCTTGGCGATCTCCCCCATCGCACTTTGAAATCGAATTCCGGCAGGAGAATCGATAGGCACAAGCCGAATCTCATCGGCTAAATCAGCTGGGATCTCCCCGTTCTTGAGCGCTGTCTTAAAGGCCTCGTTACGGGTCTTTATTCGGTCGAGCTCGGACGGCGGCGACGCTGTTCCGCTCAGTGGGGTCTGAATGGGCGCAGCCGCCGAGGTGCCGGCGACGGTCGTCCGATCGTGCGCGTTCGCAGTGAGCAAGGACACGTTTTAACCCCAACCAGGGCAGAGCCGTCGGCCCGCCCAAATATACCAACCCATATCTGTTATGCAGCGCTGCGGACGGTAAGACACACCCCTACCGATCCGTTTTGATTGATTATTTCGATTTTTTGGGCAAGATCCAAGGGATGGTCTCTGCGAGCACACCCAGGCC